>JASGFG010000026.1:0-43996 GCA_047605605.1 Paracoccaceae bacterium
GTCATCGTCGACGAGATGGCCGACCTGATGATGGTCGCCGGCAAGGAGATCGAGGCCTGCATCCAGCGCCTTGCGCAGATGGCGCGGGCGAGCGGTATCCACCTGATCATGGCGACGCAGCGCCCGTCGGTCGACGTGATCACCGGCACGATCAAGGCGAACTTTCCGACGCGGATTTCCTTTCAGGTCACGTCCAAGATCGACAGCCGCACGATCCTTGGCGAACAGGGCGCCGAACAGCTGCTGGGCATGGGCGACATGCTTTACATGGCCGGGGGCGGGCGGATCAGCCGCATCCACGGCCCCTTCGTCAGCGACGAAGAGGTCGAGGAAATCGTCAACCACCTGAAAAGCTTTGGCCCGCCGACCTATATGTCGGGGGTGGTGGAAGGCCCCGACGACGAACGCGCCGAAGACATCGACGCGGTTCTGGGCCTTGGCGGCGGCGAGGGGGGCGAGGACGCGCTTTACGATCAGGCCGTCGCCATCGTGGCCAAGGACCGCAAATGCTCGACCAGCTACATCCAGCGCAAGCTGGGGATCGGCTACAACAAGGCCGCGCGTCTGGTGGAGCAGATGGAGGAACAGGGCGTCGTCACCCCGGCGAACCACGTCGGCAAGCGCGAGATCCTGATCCCCGAGGCATAAGGTCCGGCAGCCTGCGGCCGGATGTTCGTGCCCGATGCCCGGTCCCGCAGGATTTTCGGGGCAGGGGGGGGCGCCGTTTCGCCGGCGCCGGGCCCCGGCCGCATTGCCCGGTGTCTACCGTATGCGCATACCGCGTCCTGTCCATCACGGGTCGCGCGTGGGCCAGGCCCCGGCGCTGGAGTGTCGATGGTGGGGCGGCTCAAGACGCCGCTGCGGGCGGCTCTTCGTTGCGCCTGACAAGTCGTTGATTATGCCCGGCCCCACGCTCGCCCCGATGTGAGGTCTGGCCCATTTGCCCCGCCCGGCTTTTGGCTTATATCGGGCATATGAACCGTCGCACTGCCCTTCTGGCCCCGCTTGCCCTTGCTCTTCTTGGCCTGCCCGCGCAGGCGGCGCCGATTTCGCTGGGCGCGCTGTCGAAATACCTGAACGGGCTGACGACTGTGCAGACCGACTTCACCCAGGTGAATGCCGATGGCTCGGTCACGACCGGCAAGCTGATGATCAGCCGTCCGGGCAAGGTGCGCTTTGAATACGCCCCCCCCGACAAGAGCCTGGTCCTGGCCGAGGCGGGATCGGTCGCGATCTTCGATGCCAAGTCGAACCAGCCGCCCGAGCAATATCCGCTGGCGAAGACGCCGCTGTCGATCATCCTGGCGCGGAACGTCGATCTCGGCCGGGCAAAGATGGTGGTCGGGCACCGGCAGGACGGCACCTCGACCCGCGTGACGGCTCAGGACCCGGATCATCCCGAATACGGCACGATCGAGCTGGTCTTTACCGACGATCCGGTGACGCTGCGCCAATGGGTCATCACCGATGACATGGGACAGCAGACGACAGTTGTGCTGGGAGAGTTGAAGACGGGGGTAAGCTTTACCCCCGCCACCTTCGACATTGCCGCAGAAACCTCGAAACGGCGGCGCTGAGCGATGGCTCAGCGTCCGCAGCCGGCCAGTTGCTGACGGTATTTCTCGGACCGGCTGCCGACGCGCGCCGCCACATCGACCAGCCAGGGTTTGGCCAGATAGCTCTGGCTGGCAAAGCCGGTGCGGCCTTCGTGATAGGCGAGATACTGGCTTTGCGCATCCAGCGGCGAGATTCCCAGCCTTTCGGTCGATCCGCGCATGTACCAGCCCATGAAATCGGTCGCATCCTGAATGCGGTCGCGCCGGGCGCTGCGGCCGCCTTCCTCCTGCTGGTATTCCTCCCATGTGGAATCCAGCGCCTGGCTGTAGCCATAGGCCGAGCTTTGCCGTCCCATCGGGATCACGCCCAGCAGGAACTTGTGCGGCGTTCGGGCATTGCCGACGAATTTCGATTCCTGATGCACGGTCGCCATCTGGACATGCACGGGAATGCCCCATTTGCGTTCCGTCGCCTTCATCGCGCGGTAATACGCGGGACGCTCGGCCACGATGGCGCAGGCGTTTTCCAGATCGCGGGGCGCCGAAAAGTTGCCGCCGCCACAGGAGGCCAGCATCAGCAACAGGATCGACGCACGGAGAAGTCTGCTCATCTGCCTCTCATGCTTTTTTTGTTTTGCGAGGCAGGATAGGGGAAAATTCGGGCGGTGGAAATGGGCAAGGGATCAGGAATACGCGAGGTGCGACTGTCGTGCCCGATCCCACAGACTGTTTCCCCGGCGGCGGTGGACAAGGCCGGCATGGCGGGCGTATTAAGGGGCAGGGGATACGTGCATGTACAAGACCAGTGCCAAATATCATCTGGGCCAGGTGGTCCGCCACCGCAAGCATCCCTTTCGGGGGGTGGTTTTCGACGTGGACGCAAACTTTTCCAATACCGACGAATGGTATGACGCCATCCCCGAGGACAGCCGCCCGTCCAAGGACCAGCCGTTCTATCACCTGCTGGCCGAAAACGACCAAAGCTATTACGTCGCCTATGTGTCCGAGCAGAATCTGGTTCCCGACGACACGGGCGAGCCTGTGACCCATCCCGACCTGCCGGACCTGTTCGGCGATTTCGAGGACGGGCGCTATCCGCTGCATTTCAACATGAACTGACGGCGGCCGGTTACGGATCGCTAACCTCTGGCCCCTAAGGTCGATCCGTCGCAGGCGGATCGGGAAGGGGTCATGAACATATCGTCGGAAAATCGGGGCGGCCTTCTGGTCGCCAATGTGCGGGAAGACCGGATCGACGCCGCCTCGGCCATCCGGTTCAAGGATCGTATGCGCGAGATTGCGCAGATGCCTGGAAACCCGGTGATCCTCGACATGTCGCGCGTCGGCTTTCTGGACAGCAGCGGCCTTGGCGCGGTGGTGGCGGTGATGAAGATGCTGGGCCCCGACCGCCGGCTGGAACTGTCGGGCCTGACGCCGAACGTGATGAAGGTGTTCCGGCTGACCCGCATGGACAGCGTCTTTACCCTGCACGACACCCTGCCGGCCGGGTTGCGCGATGCCGGATGACCCACTTTTCCCGCGGGGCAGCCCCGATGCGGTGCAGATCGTGATTCCGGCCGATCCGCAATCCGTCCGGGGCGCCCTGTGCGCCTTGTTCGACAGCCTGCTTCTGCAAAGCCTGTCCGAAGACCGGCGCGGCACGGCCGAAATCGTGCTGGCCGAGGCGATGAACAATATCGTCGAACATGCCTATGCGCGCCGCGAGGGCCTGATCCACCTCAGCCTCAGGCTCGGGCCTTGCGATCTCGTCTGCCGGATCGAGGATTCGGGCCAGCCCATGCCCGCGGGCGAACTTCCGGGGCGGGAGCTTTGCCTGCGGGACGAGACGGGCGATGTGGCAGAGGGCGGATTCGGGTGGCATCTGATTCGCAGCCTGTCGCGCGACCTCGACTATCGCCGGGTTGACGGGCGCAACCTCCTGACATTTCGGATTGATGCCGGACAATCCCGCGATTGACCGCAGGACTGTTTCCCCTTTTGGGATGGTGACGCGGAAACGTCCGAATTTCCCCCTCAATCTGCCGCAGCGCGCAGCGATGGTTCTTGTGTAGCTGCACAAAAGCTTCCCTCGGCGCCGCGATCAACAGCCCCCACCCAGTTCGTGGCGCCGAGGTTCTTCCCCCCCCTGCCATTGGCTTTCCCGTTCCGCCCCCCTAGTCTGCCCATGACTTGAGGAGGCGATGATGCGCGATTTCCACATTCCCGGCCGTTCGGCCACTTATGCGACCAACGGCATGTGTGCGACGTCGCATCCGCTGGCGGCGAAGGTCGCGCTCGACATCCTGCAACAGGGCGGCAATGCCGCCGATGCGGCGATTGCCGGGGCGGTGCTGCTGGGGATTGCCGAGCCGCAGATGACCGGGATCGGCGGCGACTGCTTTGTGCTGGTGAAACCGGCGGGGCAGGAACGGATCGTCGCGCTGAACGGATCGGGCCGGTCACCTGCGGGGCTTTCGGCGGCAGAGATGCGCGCGCGCGGCTTGGCCGCGGTGCCCCTGCGCGGGGTGGAGGCCGCGAACGTGCCCGGCGCCATCGACGCCTTCTGCACCCTTGCCGCCGATTACGGGCTGCTGGGGATGGAGGCTGTTCTGGCCCCCGCGATCCGCTATGCCGACGAAGGGATTCCCGTCGCCCCCCGCGTCGCCTTCGACTGGGTGGATGAAGAGCCGCATCTGCAAGGCGACGCGCGCCGGTTCTATCTGCTGGACGGCAAGGTGCCCCAAGCGGGGCAGATCTTCCGCGCCCCCGGCCAGGCCGAGGTGTTGCGTCGCATCGCCAGGGAAGGCCGCAAGGGGTTCTACGAAGGCGAGGTGGCCGAGGATATGGTCGACTCGCTGCGTGCCCTGGGGGGGACGCATACGCTGGAGGATTTCGCGGCCACCGCCTGCACCTGGGGCGAGCCGATCAGCGGCACCTACAAGGACATCGAACTGGTCGAGCATCCGCCGAACGGGCAGGGCGCGACGGCGATCCTGCTGCTGAACATCCTGAAGCATTTCGACATCGCCGGGATGGACCCCTTTGGCGCCGAACGCGCGCATATCGAGGCCGAGGCGGCAAAGCTGGCCTATGACGCCCGCAACCGCTTTATCGCCGACCGGACGACGCGGCTGGATCACATGCTGTCGGCCGATACGGCGGCGAAACTGGCCGCGCTGATCGACCCCAACCGCGCCATGGCCGCCCCCGCCCCGCTGAGCGAGGCGGTCCACAAGGACACGATCTATATCACCGTCGTCGACCGCGACCGGATGGCGGTGTCGCTGATCTATTCGATCTTTCACGGGTTCGGCGCGGGCCTTGCCTCGGCGAAATTCGGCATCAACTTCCAGAACCGCGGGGCGGGCTTCACGCTGGCGGAGGGCCACCCGAACGAGGCCGGCGGCGGCAAGCGCCCGATGCATACGATCATCCCCGGCATGATCCGCAAGGGCGGGCGCGTCCTGATGCCGTTCGGCGTCATGGGCGGGGCCTATCAGCCGAACGGGCACGCGCGCTTTGCCTCGAACCTGGTCGATTTCGGCATGGATGTGCAGCAGGCGATGGATGGTCCCCGCAGCTTTGGCGCGCTTCAGGGGATGGAGGTCGAGCGCGGCTATGCCCCCGAGGTGCGGGCGAAACTGGCCGAGATGGGGCATGACGTGTCGATCCCGCGCGATCCAATCGGCGGCTCACAGGCGATCCTGATCGGGCAGGACGGCGTGCTGATCGGCGGGTCGGACCCGCGCAAGGACGGCTGCGCCCTGGGGTATTGAACGCAAGGTAGTGATGATGGATGGAACCACGGCTTCGGCCCCCGACTATGCCGCGCTGACCGAAACGATCCGCGCGCTTTGCCATGGCGAGACGGATACCGTCGCGCTGATGGCGACGCTGGCCTGCGAGATTCACGCCGGTCATCCGTTCTGCGACTGGACCGGGTTTTACCGCGTCGTCGGGCCGGAACTGTTGAAGATCGGGCCATATCAGGGCGGGCATGGCTGTCTGGTCATTCCGTTTTCGCGCGGCGTCTGCGGGGCGGCGGCGCGGACGGGGCATGTGCAGAACGTGCCGGATGTCGAGGAGTTTCCGGGGCATATCGCCTGTTCTTCATCCACCCGGTCGGAACTGGTGGTGCCGGTCTGGAACCGGGCGGGAAAACTGCTGGGCGTGCTGGATCTGGATAGCGACACGCCCGCGGCCTTTACCCGTGCGGATGAGGAATGGATCGTGCCGCTGCTGGCCGAAGTCTTTGCGGATGCCGAATGATGCGCGGCTCCTGCACCTGCGGCGCCGTGGCGTTCGAGGTCGACCCGCCGCTGCGCGACGTGGTGGCCTGCCATTGCGCATCCTGCCGCAAGCAATCGGGCCACTACTGGGCCGCCACCTCGGTGCCCAAGGACCGCTTTCGCCTGATCCGCGACGAGGGGCTGGCCTGGACCGCCACCTCGGCCGCCGCGCGGCGGGGGTTCTGCAAGTGCTGCGGGTCCTTCCTGTTCTGGGAACCTGTTGATGAGGACCGGATCAGCTTTTCCGCCGGTGCCCTGGATGGGCCGACCGGGCGGCACATCGCCGAACACATCTTCACCGAAGAGGCGGGGGATTACTATTCCCCCGAAGGCCCGCCCCCCGCGCCCGGCGCCGCGCCCGACACGGTGCAGGGGTCTTGCCTGTGCGGGGCGAACCGCTTCACCCTGCCCGCGCCGCCGGGCGGGGTCGGGGCCTGCCACTGCGTGCAATGCCGCAAGTTTTCGGGCCACTACACCGCCTCTTTCGACGCGGAGGAGGCGGCCCTGACATGGCAGGCGCAGTCCTTGGCCGAACACCTGATGCCCCATGGCGGGCGGCAGGCCTTCTGCCCCGGCTGCGGCTCGCGGCTGTTCTTCCGCTCGCCCGACGGCAGTTTCTCGATCGAGGCTGGGGCGATCGACGGGCCGACGGGCCTGCGGCTCGACAGCCATATCTTCGTCTCGGAAAAGGGCGATTACTACGACATCACCGACGGCCTGCCGCAATATGAAAGGCGCGACTGATGTGGGATGTGTTCCACGCCATGCCCCTGCATGAGTTTCTGGCTTTTGTGGGGGCGGGGCTGATCCTGAACCTTGCGCCGGGACCGGATGTGCTGTTTGCCACCGCCAGCGGCTTGCAGGGCGGACCGCGGGTCGGGGCGGCGGCGGGTCTGGGGGTGGCGGGCGGCGTCGTCTGGCATGTCGGGCTGGCCGCGCTTGGCCTGTCGGCGCTGATCGCGGCCCTGCCGCAGGCGCTGGTGGCGATCCGTTGGGCGGGGGCAGCCTATCTGCTGTTTCTGGCGTGGAAAAGCTGGAATGCCGGGGCGGCGCCTGCGGCGCGGGGGGCGGTGACGCCGGGGCGGGCGTTCCTGCGCGGCGCGCTGACCAACCTTCTGAACCCCAAGCCGATCCTGTTCCTGCTGGCCTTTCTGCCACAGTTCGTGCGCCCCGGTTACGGCCCGGCCTGGCAACAGATCGTGGTGCTGGGCGGGGCCTTTGCCCTGACCGGGGCGGTGGTGACGGCAGGTTACGGGCTGGCCGCCGGGCTGGCGGGCCGGGCCATCGGCGCGCGGATGGGGTGGCTGAACCGCATCGCGGCGGTGATGTTCGCGGGGCTTGCCCTCCGCATGGTTGCGACGAGGTAGGGATATGGCACAGATCACGCTGCTGGATGGCGGCATGGGGCAGGAACTGGTCAAACGCTCGGGCGATGCGCCGACGCCGCTGTGGGCCACGCGGGTGATGATCGACCATCCCGGCATGGTGCAGGCCATCCATGCCGATTATTTCGACGCGGGCGCCACCATCGCCACGCTGAACACCTATGCCATCCACCACGACCGGCTGGTGGATTTCGGTCTGGACGACCGTTTCCGCGACCTGCACATGAATGCGGTGGCCGAGGCCAGGGCCGCGCGGGATGCGCATGGGGCGGGGCGGCTGGCGGCCTCTCTCGGGCCGCTGATCGCCAGCTACCGGACGGATGTGGATCTGCCGGTGGACGAGGCGGCGGCGCGCTTTGCCGAGATCGCGCGGCTGCTGGCCCCGCATGTGGACCTGTTCCTGATCGAGACGCAGGCCACGCTGGCGCAGGTCGAGGGCGCGCTGAAAGGTGCCACGCAGGGGGGCAGGCCGGTGTGGCTGTCGATCACGGTGGGCGACCGGGACGGCACCCGCTTGCGCTCGGGCCAGCCGATTGCCGATCTTGGTCCGCTGATCGAGGAATATCGCCCGGCGGCGGTGCTGGCCAATTGCTCCGCGCCCGAGGCGATGGGGGCGGCCCTGGCCGAGCTGGCGAGGTTCGGGTTGCCCTTTGGCGCCTATGCCAACGGCTTCACCATGATCACCGAGGATTTCCTGAAGGACCGTCCGACGGTGGATGCGCTGGACCATCGCCACGATCTGACGCCCGAACGCTATGCCGATTTCGCGCTTGGCTGGGTGGAGAACGGCGCCACCATCGTCGGCGGTTGCTGTGAGGTGGGGCCTGAGCATATCGCCGAACTCGCCAGGCGTCTGAAGGCGGCGGGTCACACGGTCGTATGATCGAATTTGCCTACAACCCGCCCGATACCCCGCTGGTTTTCCTGCATTCGGACGACCAGATGTTCGTTATGGACAAGCCTTCGGGACTGCTGTCGGTGCCGGGCAAGCTGGAGGGGCGCTCGGATTGCCTGATCTCGCGCCTTCAGGCGGTGCATCCGGACGCGCTGCTGGTGCATCGGCTGGATTGCGACACCTCGGGCGTGATCGTCTTTGCGCGGAACAAGGTCGCGCAGGGCTGGCTGGGGCAGGAGTTTGAAAAGCGGGTGGCGAAAAAGGTCTATGTCGCGCGGTTGTGGGGGCATCTGACGCCCGCGACGGGGCGGGTGGACCTGCCGCTGTGTGCCGACTGGCCGAACCGCCCCCGCCAGATGGTCGATCCCGAGCGGGGACGCCCAGCGCAGACCGACTGGCAGGTGACGGAGGACGAGACGACGGGCAGCCGTGTCCGCCTGATGCCGCTGACGGGCCGCAGCCATCAGCTGCGCGTGCATATGGCGGAACTGGGCCATCCGATCCTGGGCGATCCGATCTATGCGACCGGCGGGGCGCGGGAGTTTCCCCGGCTGATGCTGCACGCGGAAAGCCTGACGCTGCGGCATCCGGCGACGAAGGAGTTTGTGATGTTTCGGGCAGAGGTGCCGTTCTAGCCCGGCCACTGGCTGGGCGGGAAAAGGCAACGACAGGTTTCCGCGCCCGTGTGCGCGGGGCCTACCGCACCCGAACCTTCGCGCGTGCCGACCTGCCGCCCGCGTCGATCACCGACAGTGTGACGAACCCCTTGCCCGGCAGGGCTAGCACCGTCTCTCTCGCACGCAGCGAGACGGCCACGGGCTGGCCGTCGGCCAGCCAGGTAAAGGGCGCGGTGCCGCCGCGCACACGCACCATCAGGCCCGAAGGCAGTGCCTCGACCTCGGCCCCGTCGGGGGGGAAGGCCACGGCGGGCGCATCGGCGGGGGCCTGAAAGGCGGCATCGCGCGACCGAAAGCGTTGGAGCGGCTGGGGCAGTTGCGCATTGGCGACCAACAGGGTTTCCGGTGGCGCGGGCGGCTGGGGAGCGAGAGCCGGCGACACCCGCTGGAACGCGCGGAACAGCACCGGCGCGGCCAGTTCCGCGCCAAAGGCCCCCGGCACCGGCGTGCCATCGGCGCGCCCCAGCCAGACCCCCACCACATGCCGGCCGTCAAAGCCGATGGCCCAGGCGTCGCGGTGCCCGTAACTGGTGCCGGTTTTGTAGGCCAGCCGGTTCGCGGGCGCACCGGGCGGCGGTGCCAGACCCGCCAGAATGTCGCCCACCTGCCAGGCCGCCGCCGGGGTCAGCAGGCGCTGTCCCTCGGGACGATCGCCGTCCATCCGGTGCGCCAGCGGCAACACCACCCCGCCGCGCGCAATGGCGGCGTAAAGCTGCACCAGATCCTCCAGCGTGACGCCCAGGCCGCCCAGCGCGATGGCCAGCCCCGGCTTGCCGCCCGGCAGGACCGCCCGGACCCCCGCCTGATCCAGCGCCGACAGCAGCCGTTCCGGCCCGATGGCATCGGTCAGCGCCACGGCCGGAATGTTCAGGGACATCTGCAAGGCCTCGCGCACCCGCACCGTGCCGCGATACTGCCGGTCAAAGTTCTGCGGCGCATAGGTGCCGAACAGCACCGGCCGGTCGTCGATCAGCGTTTCGGGATGGGCCAGCCCCTGATCGAAGGCCAGACCATAGATCAGCGGCTTCAGCGTCGATCCGGGCGAACGCAGGGCGCGCGTCATGTCGACAAAGCCCTGCCGCGCGTCGGCCTGATAGGCGGCGGACCCGACCGAGGCCAGAACCTCGCCCGTCCGGTGGTCGGCCACCACCATCGCCACCTGCAAGCGGTCGCCCCGGTCAGCCACGACCTGCGCGGCCAGTTCCTCCAACCCCCGTTGCAGGCTGCGGTCCAGCGTCAGCCGGTGCAGATGCGCCGCCGGCTGTTCGGCGCGGGCGCGGTCGGCCATATGCGGGGCGAGCGCGGGAAACGGACGGCGGGCGGAGGGCACCGCTTCGGTCCGGGCGGCGGTGATCTGGTCGGCGGTTGCCAGCCCGTCGCCAAGCGCGCGGGCCAGAACCCGGTCGCGCGCCGCCAGGGCGCGGGCGGTCGCCCGGTCGGGCCGCCGCGCTTCGGGCGACTGGGGGATGGCGACCAGAAGCGCGGCCTCGGCCAGGGTCAGGCGGCGCGGCTCCTTGCCAAACCAGGCCAGAGTCGCAGCGCGGATGCCTTCGAGGTTGCCGCCATAGGGGGCGAGGTGCAGGTAGAGCTGAAGGATCTGGTCCTTGGTCAGCCGCCGTTCCAGCGCCAGCGCCACGCGCATCTGCCGCAGCTTGCCGGATACCTTGCCCGTCCCGCTTTCCTCCAGCAGGCGCGCGACCTGCATCGTCAGGGTGGACCCGCCCGACACCACATGGCCATAGCGCAGCGCCTGCCATGCTGCACGGGCCACGGCGCGGGCATCGACGCCGGGGTGGTCGTAGAACCTCTTGTCCTCGTAATCGACCAGCAGCGCCAGAAAGTCGCGGTCCACCGCCGTCGGGTCCACCGCCAGCCGCCAGCGGCCATCCGCCACCTGATAGGGGCGCAGCAGCGCGCCGTCGCGGGCCAGAACCTCTACCCCCGTCTCCAGCACCAGCGGCGGCAGCACCGTGGCGTCGATGAAGGCATCGCCTGCATCACGCGCCGCCGCCCCCGCCCACAGGGCGAAGGCCAGAACCACAAGGCTGCGCCCCGCCTTCATGGGCGGGTCATTCGGTGATCGTCACGGTTTCCGTCGCCGTCCGCGCGCGGAAGTCGGGGCGATACATATCCTCGACCGAGGCGGCGGGGTGATGGAACGTGCCGGGCGAAATGGCGCGCACGATATAGGCCAGCTTGAACGGGTCATTGCCGTGCCGGTCGATGGCGGTCAGGAAACGGTCCTGCCGGAATTCGCTGTGCGCGACATCGGTTTCGGTTTCCAGCCACCCCAGCGTCGTCAGCGACCCGGCCGAGATCAGGTTCGGGTTGTCGATCTCGAACCCGGCGGGCAGGGGGTCGGCCACCATCAGCCGCGCCTCGCCGGTGCCAAAGGTCTGAACCTCCAGCACCGTGACCAGCCGGGTGCCGACCTTGACCTGCTTCGGATCGACCGGTTCGCCCTCCATGGTGAAATAGCTGCGCTTGATCGCATAACCGTTGCCGCCCGCCGGCTCCGGTTCGGACGGCACGCCATAGGCGGTGACGGTGACACTGGTATCCGCCCCGTCGTTCCTGACCAGAACCGGCTCGGTCGCGGTGGAATCCAGCACGCGGACCAGCGGCCCGTCGGCGGGTGCGCCGTTCAGGGTGATGCCCTCCGCGCCCCGCCGGTCGATCAGCGCATTGGCCGCCAGCAGCGCCCAGGTGCTTTCCTGCGTGGAAAGCCCCCGCGTCGTGGCGATGCGGTCTGTCAGCCTTTCGCGGTCCACCGCCTGCGAGCCGGATTCCACCGCCAGCGTCAGCACCGCAGCCGCATCGCGATAATTGGTGCCATAATCGGCGCGGAACACCTGCGCCTTTTCGACCGGAGGCAGTGCCTCGACCCGCGCGGCGGCGCGGCGGAACATCCCGTCCGCCCGCGTCTGGTCGCCATAGCTGGCCAGCGCCGCGCCAAGCTGGGCCTGCGCGATCGGCGTGGCGAAGGCATCGCCCTTCACATCGGCGAAATAGCGCAGGTCGCCGACCGCCGCCGCCCCTTCGCGGGCCAGAACCATCAGCGCATAGGCCAGCGCCTCGCCCCCGCCATTGGTGCCCGCGTCAAAATCGGGGGCGTAGTTCACCTGATTGCGCAGGTTGTCCAGCGCCTGGCGGAAGGCCGCGTCCGGCACCTCATATCCGCGCGCTTTTGCCCGCGACAGGAAATCGGTGACAAAGGCGTCCAGCCAGAAATCCCCCTGGCCCGGACCCCAGAGACCAAAGGCCCCGTTCGAATCCTGATTGGTCAGGATTTCCTTGATCGCCTGCTGCACGCGGGTGCGGATCGCTTCGTCCCGGGACAGGTTCATCACCTGCGCCATGTCGTCGAAATAGATCAGCGGCAGCGCCTTGGAGGTCATCTGCTCGGTGCAGCCATAGGGATAACGGTCCAGCGCCGAAAGGATGCCGGGCGCATTCAGCCGGGCAATCGGTCCGACGGCCAGCGTCGCGCGCCCGGTGCCCGCAACCATCCCGGTAAAGACCGCCTGATCGAAGGTGAAGGTCTGGCCCTTTTTCAACTCCAGCCGCGATATGCGGGCCACCTCGGGGTCGTTCACCTGCACCGGCAGGGTCAGTGTCTTGACCAGTTGCTTGCTGTCCGGCGTGGTCAGCGCCACGTCGATGGTCTGGATGCCGGATTCACCCGCCGTGACCGGAATCGACAGCCGCGCCTTGGCATGATCGCCCAAGTCGACGCCCGACGGCGCCTCACCCAACGTCACCCCATGTCCGACCACATCCAGCCCCATCCGCCCCGACGGCCCGGTGGCATGGACGATTTCCAGCAGCAGGCGCGAGGTGTCGCCGGGCGCCATGAAGCGGGGCAGGCTGGCCGTGACGACCACCGGATCGCGCACCAGCACATCGGCATTCGCCTGTCCGACGCCGGTTTTCGACCAGGCCACCGCCATCACCTTGGCCGTGCCGTTGAAGGACGGGAGGGCAAAGGTGGCGCGGGCATAGCCATCGGCCCCGACCGTCACCGGACCGCTGAAATAGGCCACCAGCTCCTCGGTCGGGGGGGGCGCCTTCAGGCTGGGGCCAGAGGCGTCGCCACCCGACCGCACCTGCCCCTCGGCCCCGCTCAGCCCGTCGATCAGCCGGCCATAGATGTCACGGATGCCGACGCCCAGCTTGCGCTGGCCGAAATAGTGGCCGGAGGGATCGGGCGGGGTGAAGGCGGTCAGGTTCAGGATGCCCTGATCCACCGCGGCGATGGTGACATAGGCCGTCTCGCCCGCGGTCACGCCGTCAACCTTGACCGCAACCTCCAGCGGGCCGCGCGGGGCGGCCTCGGTCGGGGCCTCGACCGTGGCTTTCAGCTGTTTGGCGCCGGGGTCGATACTGGCATGGGCAAGGCCAAGCGCGCGCGCCGGGTTGCGCCCCGCCGCCACATCCATCGGCCGCAGGACCGATGCGGTGACATAGACCCCCGCATCCCAGTCGTCGGTCACGGGCAGGTCGATCAGGTTCTCACCCTCTTTCACCTCCACCGCCTTCATCGCGATCAGACGGTTGGACAACACCGTGATCAGCGCCGTTCCCGCCGCGCGCGGCACCACGCGCAGATGCGCGGTCTCGCCCGGTTTGTAGGCGGGCTTGTCCAGCGACAGTTCCAGCGTGTCGGGCGTGGCGGTGGTGTCGGCAGGCGCATACCACCCCGCCCAGAAGGTCGTCGTGGTCTGGGCCGAGCCCTTGCCGTCGGCCTGTTCGACGGCCAGTTCGTATTCGCCCCAGTCCACCCTTGCGCCGATCTGGATGGCGGCATCGGCGGTCGTCGCCTCGCCATCTGTCACGGGGATGCGGGTGATGACGGGTTCCCAATTCCACGAGCCGTCGGATTGATACCACTGGTAATCCGTCTGGATGCGGCTGAGTTTCCATTTCACCGCCATGGGAACGGGTTTTTCCCCGTCGCCGATCGCGATAAGGGAAAAGCGCGCCTCGGTCCCCTGGCCGGCCACGCCGTCGAATTCGGGCTTGATCCCGATCATCGGGGCCGAAGGGGTCAGGATGCGCGACACCCGCCGCTCCACCGGGCGGCCGGACCCTTCGGCGACGCGCACGGCGGCCAGCATTTCCAGCGGGCGCTGCGGGTCGGCCTCGATCTCGGGCAGGGGCAGGGTCAGGATCGCCTGGCCGCTGTCGTCGGTGCGGCTGTCGCCAAAGCTTTCCACGCGGGTGTCAAAGGGTTCGTCCTCGCGCCCGAAGGTATAGCCGGGGAATGCCTCCAGCCCCTTGGCGGCACGCAATACCACCTCGCCTTCGATGGCAAGGTCCGCGCCCGGCGCCCCGAACAGGTATTTCGCATCCACCGTCACCTCGGGCAGATCGCCAAGGCGGATCGGCTGATCGGGCAGGGTCAGGGAAAAGTCGATCCGCTCGGGCAGGAAGTCCTCGACAAGGAATGTCTTCGTCGCCAGAGGCGCTGCATCTGTATCGGCCACGATCTCCATCGTCCAGACGCCGCGCGGGGCGGTATCGCCGACGGGAAGCGCATAGACATGCCCGCCAGCGCCCGCGTCCTGGGCCAGCGCGCGGGAATACTCGACGCCATCGGGCCGTTTCAGCACCGCGGTCAGCGGCAGGCCGTCGATCCCCCTGGCGCCGGCGTCGCGGGCAAGCGCCGTGGCATGGACGGTTTCCCCCGCGCGATAGGCGCCGCGGTCGGTGGTCAGGAACACATCGACCGGCGGCGCGGCCTCGCGCCCCTCGACCCCGCGGTCGGACAGGTCGAACTCGGGGTCGGTCAGCGACAGGAAGGCCAGATCGTCATCCGTCCGCGCGACGACCAGCCCCGGCGCGGCACTGCCGGTGCCGCGGGTCAGGCCCGGCTCGAACCGGACATACCCCTGATCGTCGGTGGTTTCCGTCGCCAGCACCTCGTTGGCGATGGAAACCAGTTCGACCTTGACGCCCGCCTTGGCCCCGGCATCCCCCAGCCCCCGCACAAAGACATGCAGCCCGTCGATCCCGGTCATGGTGGTCAGGCCAAGGTCCGAGACGACGAACCATTGCCATGCCGGCGGCGAGACATAGGGGTCCACCCCCGGAACGGTGGCCTTCAACACATAGATGCCGGGCCCCTTGCCTGCCAAAGCCTCGTCCATCGGCAGGCGGGTGGTCACGTCCTTGTTGATCTCTTGCGCGACGGTGGCCGAACCGGACCACAGTTTCGTGCCGATTTCGTCGTTGAAATACCCCTCGCTATAGTCGTCGATGCCGGTGCCGAAATAGTCGTTCTGGAACGACCGCAGCAGGTTGCGGTCGGTCACGCGGAACAGCGTCAGATCCAGCGCGGTGGTATTCACGGCGCTGACCGGGATCGACGCGCTGCCGCTGCGGGGCAGGACGTAGCCCCGGCCGGGGAACATCGCCGCCGGATTGCGGTCGCGCACATAGGCGGAAACCTGCACGGATTTGGCCAGTTCCTGCCCGTCGGCGGCAGGCAGCCCCTCGCGGAAGGTCAGCGTATAGCGCTGGCCATGTTCCACGCCGCCGACGCAAAGCTGGCGCCAGCCGTCCGAGGTGACGGTCATCCCCGCAGAGGGAAGCTGCACGAAGGTGGAATAGTCCACCCCGGTCTTCACCAGATTCTCGGTAAAGTTCACGCAGATCTGTGGCCGGGCGCTGTCGGCCTGGACGGTATTGTCCTCGATCCGAAAGCCGTATTTGCCGATGGCATCTTCCAGCGCGGCTGCGGTGTCGTCGCGGGGTTGCAGGCTTTGGGCCAGACGCAGGGCGGCCACCTTGTCGGCGCCCTGGCCGCGCGCCTCCTGCACGTCGCCCATCAGGACAAGGATAGTATGGCGCAGCGCCTTGCCATCGCCCGCCCGCAGATAGGCGTTGATCGTTGCGCGAAAGGCGCGGTCGCGATAGTCCGCCTGGTCCTGCCCGTCGGGCCGGGAGGCCTCGAACAGCAGGCGGGCGTATTCGGCCCAGTTTTCGGCACTGTCGGTCGCGTTCAGCGCCGCCCCGGCAAAGCGCGAGGCTTCGGCGAAATCGCCTTCGGCTTCGGCCTGGCGGGCGGATTGGGCATGTTCCTCGGCGGTATAGCCGTTGACGGAATGGTCGTTCGCGATGCCTTGCGCCTGCTGCACCGCATCCGAGATCACCCAGTCCTGGAGAAATTTCAGCTCGCCCCGGCGGGTCTGGGCGCGATCCTCGGCCCCGGCCGGGGCCTTGGCGACCTGACCCGACCACGCACCTTGAAAGAAGGTGCCCTCGCCCGGCCCCGATTTCACGAAGCATGATCCGTTGCGGGTGTTGAAGGTGAAATGCGTGCAGGCATCGTTCGACAGGCAGGCCCGCTCGCAAGCCTCGATCGTGGTATCGAACATCGAGGCGACATCACCGCCGGGCAGGTCGGTGTCCTGCGACAGAATCAGCCGGCGAGGGGGAATCAGATCCTCGGCCACCGCCATGCTGCCGGACAGGGCCAGCCAGCCCGCGATCAGGCCCGCAAGGGGCGCCCTGACAAAGCGAAGCATCGAAAACCTCCCACCTGAAAACGCCGGGATGCTGGCACGCAGGGCGGATTCTGGCAACCCCGGGTGCCTGTTAAGCCCCTGTTCACCCCATTGCGCCAATCTGCCCCGGAAACGAGCGGAGGGCGGAATGGACTTTGCCGAAAGGCTGGCGAAGGAACGGCGGGCCAGGCTGGCGGCAGAGCGGCTGCTGGAACAGAAGAGCCGCGAGCTTTTCGCCGCCAACCAGAAGCTGGCGCTGCACGCGCGCGCTTTATCGGACCAGATCGTCGAGCAGCGGCAGGCCACCGCCTCGGCCCTGTCCGAAGCCGAGGCGCTGAAGGGGCAGAACGCGCGGTTCCTCTCCGATCTGGAGCGCGCGCATACCGCCGCCGTCATGGCCGAGCGGCGCCTGTGGGATTCCATCGACACGATCCGCGACGGATTCGCGGTCTTCGATTCCGGGCTGAAGATGGTGGCGGCGAACCGGGCCTATCTTGCCGCCTTCGACGGGCATGACGTGGCGGTCGGCATCGGATACGAGCGCATCTTGCAGATCACCGGGGAAACCGGGCTGATCGACATCGGCGCGCGCAGCGTCGATGACTGGGTGGCGGAAATGCTGGCCCGCTGGGACAAGGACCCGATCCCGCCGATGCAGGTCCAGTTTTCCAACGGCAACTGGGTGCGTCTGGTGGATCGCCGCGCCCGCGACGGCGACATCGTCAGCCTCGCGCTCAACATCACCGAACAGATGCGGCTCTGGGCGGCGGTCGAGGCGCTTCCCGACGGGTTCGTGCTTTTCGACCGGGATGAGCGGTTGATCACCTGCAACCAGCGCTATCGCGAGATCTATGACCGCAGCGCGCTGGCCATGGTGCCGGGCACGAAGTTCGAGGATATCCTGCGCTTCGGTCTGGCCAACGCCCAGCACGCGGAAGTGGCCGGGAACGAAGAGGCCTGGATCGCCGAGCGGCTGGGCCACCATCGGGCGGCGGCCGGCACCCACGAACAGCGGCTGTCCGACGGCCGCTGGATCCGGGCGCATGATTATGAAACGCCGGACGGCGGGCGGGTCGGCCTGCGCGAGGATATAACGCCCCAGAAGGAACAGCAGGCCGCGCTGGAGGCGGCGCGCGTTGCGGCCGAGGCGGCGAACCGGGCGAAATCCGCCTTCCTCGCCAATATGAGCCACGAGATCCGCACGCCGATGAACGGGGTCGTCGGCATGGCCGAATTGTTGTGCGATACCGCCCTGACCGAGGAGCAGCGCCTTTTTGCCGAGACGATCAGATCCTCGGGCGAGGCGTTGCTGACCATCATCAACGACATCCTCGACTATTCCAAGATTGAGGCCGAGCGGCTGACCCTCCACCCCGATCCCTTCGATCTGGAGCGCACGATCCACGAGGTTGCGATGTTGCTGCAACCGCGGGCGCGCGCCAAGGGGATCGACCTGATGATCGACTTCGACATGTTCCTGCCCACGCGCTATGTCGGCGATCAGGGGCGGATGCGGCAGGTGCTGACCAATCTGGTCGGCAATGCGGTGAAATTCACCGAAGCCGGCCATGTGCTGATCCGCGTCGTCGGCATCGAGGCCGGGCCGGGCTGCCAGCAACTGCATGTCACGGTCGAGGATACGGGGATCGGCATCGCGCCCGAACATCTCGACCACATCTTCGGCGAATTCAACCAGGTGGAGGATGAACGCAATCGCAAGTATGAAGGCACGGGCCTTGGCCTTGCCATCAGCCGGCGCCTGATCGAAAGGATGGGCGGCACCGTCTGGGTCGACAGCGAGATCGGGCGGGGCTCATGCTTCGGCTTCCGCCTGTCGCTGCCCGTGGCCGAGGGCGACGGGGTGACGCGGATGCCGCTGACCATTCGTCGGGCCTTGGTGGTGGATGACCAGTTCATCAACCGCACCATCCTTGAACGGCAACTGACGCCCTGCGGGATCGAGGTGACGCTGTGCCGGTCGGGCGCGGATGCGCTGGCGCATCTGGCGCTGGATGCCCGCTATGACGTGGTGCTGACCGATCACGAGATGCCCGAGATGGACGGGCTGACACTCGCCACCCAGATTCGCGCGGGAGGCTGGGGGATGCCTGTGGTCCTGCTGTCCTCCAACCCGGCCGCGGCGCGCGAAGGGGATGGCGGCGGGGCGCTGGCCGCCATCCTGCAAAAGCCGTTGCTGAGGTCGGATCTTTACCGGCGCCTGCAATCGCTTTCCGCGCCCGCCACCGAAATCGACCCGCCGCCCGCCCCCGTGCCGCGCCCGCTGCGGCGGATGCGGGTTCTGGTGGCCGAGGACAATCGCACCAACCAGCTCGTCTTCCGCAAGATGGTCAAGGATGTGGACATCGACCTGACCTTTGTCGCCAACGGGCGAGAGGCGGTGGAAATGTGGCGGACCGACCCGCCCGACCTGATCTTCATGGACATTTCCATGCCCGAGATGGACGGGAGGGAGGCCGCCGCGGCCATCCGCGCCATCGAGGGCGAGGGTCCCCGCGTTCCCATCGTGGCCCTGACGGCCCATGCGATGGACGGGGATGCCGAGGCGATTCTGGCCGCGGGAATAGATCGCTATCTGACCAAGCCGCTGCGGAAATCGGCAATCACCGCGACCATGGCCGACTTCTGCCCCGCGGATGCGGCTCCGGTGCGAGTGGCTTCCGAAGCCGCCGCATGATCGCAGGGAACGATTTTCCCCCCTGGCAAGGCGCATCGGACGCCGCCGCTCTTCGGATCGGATTCCGCGGGTCCGGTTTCCGGCCGCCGAAAGCAGGGATCACCCGTCTTTCCCCGCCCCGCAGCGGTCGGCCGGTGCCCTCTTGGCCCCCCTTTGCATCCGGCCGCCACTGCGGGTAAGCAGGGCGCGTTTGCAACCGGGCGACTCGACGCCCAAGACGGAGACCGCGTGCCATGATCAAAGGGTCCATTCCTGCCCTGGTGACGCCGTTCAAGGACGGCCAGCTTGATCTCGACACGCTGAAGAAGCTGGTGGAATGGCAGATTGCCGAAGGTTCGACCGGCCTTGTCCCGGTGGGCACCACGGGCGAAAGCCCGACGCTGAGCCATGAAGAGCATGAGCGTGTGGTGGAGGAGGTCGTCAAGGCCGCCGCGGGCCGCGTGCCGGTCATCGCCGGGGCGGGGTCGAACAACACCGCCGAAGGCATCCGCCTGATCCGCCATGCCGAAAAGGTCGGCGCCGACGCCGCGCTGGTGGTGACGCCCTATTACAACAAGCCGACGCAGGCGGGAATGATCGCGCATTTCACCGCGCTGCACGATTGCTGCACCCTGCCGATCATCATCTACAACATCCCCGGCCGATCGGTCGTCGACATGACGCCCGAGACGATGGGCGAGCTGGCGAAACTGCCCCGCATCGTCGGCGTCAAGGACGCGACCGGCAAGATCGAGCGCGTCTCGATGCAACGCGAAACCTGCGGGCCGGATTTCATCCAGCTTTCGGGCGAGGATGCGACGGCGCTCGGCTTCAACGCCCATGGCGGCACCGGCTGCATCAGCGTGACAGCCAATGTCGCGCCCCGCCTTTGCGCCGAGTTCCAGCAGGCGACGCTTGAGGGCGATTATGCCCGCGCGCTGCACTATCAGGACCGGCTGATGCCGCTGCACACTGCGATCTTCCTGGAACCGGGGCTGGCGGGCGCCAAATACGGCCTGTCGCTGCTTGGCCAGTGCAGCGAGGATGTGCGCCTGCCGCTGGTCGGCCTGACTGACGGGACCAAGGCCCGCATCCGCGCGGCGATGGTCCATGCCGGTCTGCTGAACTAGACGGGCCTGCCCTTTGCGCACCCGTCTGGACGGATGCGCTGCCTCCTCTTTCTGGACCCAAATATCCTGCGGGGAGGTCCGGAGGGGTGCAAAACCCCTCCGGGGCCTGCCCCTTGGCCCAGACCCGGCCGGAAACGCGATCGATCCCAAGCCCTTGCCCGGAGGCACCGATGCCCGCGCCCCTTTCGCCCAACCTGCGCGGCAGCCTGCTGATGATCCTGTCGATGGCGGGTTTCGCCGTCGAGGATATGGCGGTCAAGGCCGCCGCCCGGCATCTGCCGATGGGCGAGGTGGTGGTGATCTATGGCCTGATCGGCCTGCTGGTCTTTGCCGGGCTGGCCGCGAGGCGCGGCGAGCCGCCCTTGCCGCGTGCCTTTGTCAACCGGACGATGCTGATCCGTTCGGTCTTCGAGGTTTCGGGGCGGCTGTTCCATGCGCTGGCGCTGGCACTTATTCCGCTGTCGGTGGCATCGGCCATCCTCCAGGCCTCGCCGCTGGTGGTGGTGGCGGGGGCGGCTGTGTTCTTCGGCGAAAAGGTCGGCTGGCGGCGCTGGTCGGCAGTGGCGCTTGGGTTCGTGGGGGTGCTGATGATCCTGCGGCCGGGACTGGCGGGGTTTGATGCGCTGGCGCTGCTGGCCGTGGCGGGGACGGTCAGCTTTGCCTTTCGCGACCTTGCCACCCGCGCGGCGCCCAGGGTGCTGTCGAACGCGCAGCTTGGGGTGGCGGGGTTTGCCATGCTGACCATCGCGGGGGCGGTGATCCTGTCCGTCACCGGCGGCGCGATCCGTCCCGATCTGCCGGGGGCGGGATTTACGCTGATGGCGGCGGGGTTCGGCATCCTCGGCTATGCCGCGCTGACCGGGGCGATGCGCTCGGGCGAGATTTCGGTCGTCACCCCGTTCCGCTATACCCGGCTGGTGTTCGCGCTGATCCTGGGCGCGGCGATCTTTGGCGAAAGGCCTGATGTGATGACGCTGGCGGGCAGCGCGGTGATCGTGGTTTCGGGGATCTATACGCTGCTGCGGTCGCGGCGGGTGGTGCGGCAAGCTGGACTCTGACCTGCACGCCGCCTATCTCTGCCCGCATCATGGCCCAGAAATCCGACCCCAATTCCAAACTCATTGCCGAAAACCGCCGGGCGCGGTTCGATTACCACATCGAATCCGACCTTGAGGCGGGGATCATGCTGCTGGGGTCCGAGGTGAAATCCCTGCGTCAGGGCGGGTCGAACATCGGCGAAAGCTATGCCTCGGTCGAGGGGGGCGAGCTGTGGCTGATCAACGGCTATATCGCCCCCTATCTTCAGGCGAAAACCTGGGGGCATGAGGAGCGTCGCCGCCGCAAGCTGCTGGTTTCGCGAAAGGAACTGGCGCGGCTGTGGAATGCCACGCAGCGCGAGGGAATGACGCTGGTTCCGATCAGGATGTATTTCAACGACCGTGGCATCGTGAAGCTGAAACTGGGCATCGCCAAGGGCAAGAAACTGTCGGACAAGCGCGAAACCAGCGCCAGGCGCGACTGGGATCGCCAGAAGGCGCGGCTGCTGAAACAGGGCTGATGCGGCATTGCGGCATAACCCTATTGCCGGAATGACATTTCCTTGCGAATCTTCCCATTAACCGGCCGCACCGCAGGGTGCACAAGACCGGGTGCCAGCGGGGGCTTTCCCGCGAATAGGAAGGTGGGACTATGGAACAACTGATCATCCAGCTGATTGCCGGCGCGCTTGGCGGCAATGCGGCTGGCAAGGTGATGCCCAATCTCGATCTGGGCACCCTTGGCAACTCGATCGCGGGGATCGTCGGCGGCGGCATCGGCGGGCAGATCCTGCAAGCGGTGCTGGGTGCTGCGGCCAGCGGCCAGATGGACGCAGGTTCGATCATCCAGTCGGTGCTGGGCGGCGGCGTCGGCGGCGGCGTGCTGATGGCGATCATCGGCGCGGTGAAAAAGGCGATGGCGAAGTGAAATCCCTGGGCGGGGCCGTTCAGGCCCCGCCTTCCCGGCCTTGAACGCGAAGGCCGAACGGGGTAACGGGGGCCGACGCCATGGGAGGCCCCGATGACCCCATCCCCCGCCGACGATCCGATGACGCTGGTTTCCACCGCCTGGCTTGCCGCGCATCTGAAAGACCCCGACCTGCGGGTTCTGGATGCGTCCTGGTATCTGCCCGATGCGGGACGCGATGCGCGCGCGGAATATGAGGCCGCCCATATCCCCGGCGCCCGGTTCTTCGACATCGACGAGATTTCCGACCAGCGCAGCGCCCTGCCGCACATGGCCCCCCCGGTCGAGAAATTCATGAGCCGCCTGCGCGCCATGGGCGTGGGCGATGGCCATCAGGTGGTTATCTATGACGGGGCCGGCCTGTTTTCGGCGGCGCGCGTCTGGTGGCTGTTCCGCCTGATGGGCAAGACCGATGTGGCGGTGCTGGACGGCGGCTTTCCGAAATGGAAGGCCGAGGGGCGCGAGGTCGAGGATCTGCCCCCCGTGGTCAAGGACCGGCACATGACGGTCAGCCGCAGGAACGATCTGGTGCGCGACGTGACGCAGGTGGCCCATGCCTCCAAGCTGAACCAGGCGGAAATCATCGACGCCCGCGCCCCCGCCCGTTTCGCGGGCGAGGCGCCCGAGCCGCGGCCTGGCCTGCGCGCCGGCCATATTCCGGGGGCAAGGAACGTGCCCTTCGGCACGGTCCTGAACGCCGACGGCACGATGAAATCGCCCGAGGCGCTGCGGGGGGTGTTCCAGGCCGCCGGGGTGGATCTGTCGCGCCCGGCCATCACCTCTTGCGGGTCGGGGGTGACGGCGGCGGTTCTGGCGCTGGCGCTGGAACGGATCGGGCATCGGAACTGGTCGCTCTATGACGGATCATGGGCGGAATGGGGCATGTACGACGACTTGCCGGTCGAAAAGGGCCCTGCGAAAGGTTCGGCGGCCTGACCGCCTGTAGGAGAAGACGAATGCTCGACGCACTGAAGCCGCAACCGGCCGACAAGATCCTGCAACTGATCGCCCTGTTCCGCGAAGATGCGCGGCCCGCCAAGATCGACCTTGGCGTCGGCGTCTACAAGGATGCGACGGGCCTGACCCCGGTGATGCGCGCCGTGAAGGCCGCCGAGAAACGGCTGTGGGACACCGAAGTTACCAAGACCTATACCGGCCTTGCGGGCGAGCCTGCGTTCAACAAGGCGCTGTCCGGGATGATCCTGGGCGATGCGGTTTCGGCCGATCGCGTGGCCTCGGTCGCGACGCCGGGCGGCACGGGGGCGATCCGGCAGGCGCTGGAACTGATCCGGCTGGCCGCGCCGGGGGCGAAGGTGTGGTTGTCGAACCCGACCTGGCCGAACCACCCCTCGATCATCAAGTATCTTGGGATGCCGATGGCCGAATATCGGTATTTCGACGCCGAGACCTGTGGCATCGACTTTGACGGGTTGCTGGCCGATCTGGAGGGCGTGGCGCGTGGCGATGTCGTGCTGCTGCACGGCTGCTGCCACAACCCGACCGGGGCGAACCTGAACGCCGTGCAATGGCAGGCGGTTGTGGACCTGCTGGTGCGCAAGGGCGCGATCCCGTTGGTCGATCTGGCCTATCAGGGCTTTGGCGACGGGCTGGAGGCCGATGCCGCCGCCACCCGGCTGGTGGCGAAATCCTTCCCCGAGGTGCTGATCGCGGCATCTTGCAGCAAGAACTTCGGCATCTACCGCGAACGGACCGGCATCCTGATCGCCATTGGCGAGGCCAGCCGTCAGGCGGTGACGCAAGGAAACCTGAACTTCCTGAACCGGCAGAACTATTCCTTTCCGCCCGACCACGGCGCGCGGCTGGTGACGATCATTCTGGAAGATGCCGCCCTGACCGCCGACTGGAAGGCCGAGCTGGAGGAGGTGCGGCAGAACATGCTGTCCCTTCGCCAGCAGCTGGCCGATGCGCTGCGCGCGGAAACCGGGTCGGACGCTTATGGGTTCGTGGCCCAGCATCGCGGCATGTTCTCGCGCCTTGGCCTGACGCCGGATCAGGTGGACCGGCTGCGGGCGGAACATGCGATCTACATGGTGGGCGACAGCCGCATCAACATCGCCGGGCTGAACGCGCAGACGGTGCCGGTTCTGGCAAAGGCGATTGCTGCCGTCACGCGATAAAGGCATCCGGCGCTTCATTCCGGCCCGCGTATCCTCGCGGCGGTGAAGCGCCCCTGCACAGTCGGCAAAAAAAGGAACGGCCCGCGCGGGGAGAGACGCGCGGGCCGTCTTCGTTCTGCGCCGCCCCGAGGGAGAGAGTGCGCGGCGCCGGTTTCCGCGCCGGGGCAGATAGCCCGGCGCGGTCCGTCCCTTAGTAGTGATAGGCGCTTTCGCCGTGGCTGGTGGTGTCCAGACCTTCGCGTTCCTGATCGGTGCTGACGCGCAGCCCGCCCGTGACCGCACCGACGATCTTGTAGAGGATGAAGGAGATCACGCCGCACCACACGATCGTCACCAGCACCGCCTGGATCTGGATCATCGTCTGGCCGAAGATGGAATAGCCATCCGCAACGGCCTTGACCCCGCCCAGCGTATCGGCCGAGAAGATGCCGGTGCCGACGGCGCCGATGATCCCGCCGATGCCATGGACGCCGAACACGTCCAGGCTGTCGTCATAGCCCATCTTGTGCTTCACGACCGTCACGAAGAAGTAGCAGACGATCGAGGCGATGGCGCCCAGGAAGATCGCGCCGATCGGGCCGATGGTGCCGGCCGCCGGGGTGACGGCAACCAGACCCGCCACGATGCCCGAAGCCGCGCCCAGCATGGAGGCCTTGCCGCGGGCCAGACCTTCGATGACCGACCAGGCCAGCGCCGCACCGGCGGTGGCGGTAAACGTGTTGATCATGGCCAGGGCCGCGCCGCCGTTGGATTCCAGGTTGGACCCGGCGTTGAAGCCGAACCAGCCGACCCACAGCATCGAGGCGCCGATCATCGTCATGGTCATCGAATGCGGTGCCATGTTGTCCTTGCCATAGCCCACGCGGGGGCCCAGCACCAGCGCACCGACCAGCGCCGCAATACCGGCGTTGATGTGAACGACCGTGCCGCCGGCAAAGTCAAGCGCACCCCAGCCGAAGATCAGGCCGTTCGCATCCCAGACCATGTGGGCGATGGGGAAGTAGACGACCGTGACCCACAGCAGCACGAACAGCAGCACCGCCGAGAACTTGATGCGTTCCGCGAAGGCGCCGATGATCAGCGCGGGGGTGATCGCGGCAAAGGTCATCTGGAAGCAGATGAACACATATTCCGGGATCACATAGCCGGCCGAGAAGGTGGCTGCCATCGAATCGGCACTCACGCCGGACAGGAACACCTTGGCAAAGCCGCCGAAGAACGGGCTGGTCGATCCGCCGAAGGCAAAGGAATAGCCGTAGACAACCCAGACCACGATGACGAGGCAGGTGATCAGCGTGCACTGCATCAGCACCGACAGCATGTTCTTGGTGCGCACCAGGCCGCCGTAGAACAGCGCCAGACCGGGCAGGATCATGAACAGCACCAGGATGGTCGAAACCATCATCCAGGCAACGTCGCCCTTGTCCATCACCGGCGCGGCGGCCTCGGTCGTTGCAGCGGCGGCTTCGGTCGTCGCCTCCTGCGCCCAGGCGGGCAGGCTGGCCAGCATCGACGCGCCAAGCGTCGAAAGGCCGACATATTTCAATAGGTTATTCATTTCGTTGGTTTCCCCTTCCCTGGGCCCGTCTCAGAGCGCGTCGTCGTCGGTTTCGCCGGTGCGGACGCGCACGGCATGTTCGACATCCAGCACGAAGATCTTGCCGTCGCCGATCTTGTCGGTCTTGGCGGTGGTGCGGATGGTTTCGATCACCGATTCCGCAAGGCTGTCGGCGACCACGATTTCCAGGCGCACCTTCGGCACGAAGTTCACCGCATATTCGGCGCCGCGATAGATTTCGGTGTGCCCGGACTGCGAGCCGAAGCCCTTGATCTCGGTCACCATCATGCCGCGCACGCCGATGGTGGTCAGCGCCTCGCGGACCTCCTCCAGCTTGAACGGCTTGATTGCTGCTATGATGAGTTTCACGTCGCTCCCCTTCCATTGGTCGGGGCCCTTGCGGCGGGCCCTCCGGCGCCTATCAAGCGGGCGTGAGCGGTCCTGCACAAGAAAACGGCGGCGCAAAATCGCCGAGCGGAGTGCATATTTGCACAATTTTTGCACTAAATGCTATTTGTGGGCATTTTTTAAGCAGCTTGCGTATCCGAATCGCGGCGCGACTGCCTTCGCATTTCCACGCACTCGGGTTAGATTGCGCCAAAACAGGCGGCGCCGCGAAGGGCGCGCAGACTCGGGCAGGCGGAATGGCGGGAACGGGAAACGGGCAAAGACCTCTGGTCGCGGACAGGCGCTATGCCTCGGCCAAAACGCCGCAGCGGCAGGCGTCAGGCGGCGGGGGGGGCGGCAAGTCCGGCGGCAACGGCAGGTCAGGCGGCGGGTCTGGCGGCGGGTCGCGCAAACCCGCGCCGCGCCGTCCGCGCCGCGGCAATCCGGTGCTGAACTTTTTCGCCGCGATCTTCCGCGGCGTCTTTCGCGTGTTCTGGGGCATCGCCTGGCGGCTGACCGCGATCGGCGCGATGATCCTGGGCGGTTTCGTCTTTTACTACTACAGCCAGCTTCCGCCCGTGACCGATCTGCTGGACGGCCGGTCGCGCGGGTCGGTCACGCTCCTGGACAAGGACGGCAAGGTCTTTGCCTGGCGGGGCGAAACCTTTGGCGGCAACATCACCTCGGACACGGTTTCGCCCAACCTGCGCGATGCGGTGGTCGCGACCGAGGACAAGCGGTTCTACCGCCATTTCGGGGTCAGTCCGCGCGGCATCCTGTCGGCCATCCGCATCAACCTGGCCGAAGGCCGCGGCGCGCTGGAAGGGAACGGCGGGTCCACCATCACCCAGCAGACGGCGAAGCTGTTGTGTCTGGGCGTGACCTATGACCCGAAACAGTGGAAGTCCGAGGCCGAATACGAGGCCGACTGCCGCAAGGGCGGCGTCTGGCGCAAGGTCAAGGAAGTGCCCTATGCCATGGCGATGGAGGCCAAATATTCCAAGGCCGACATCCTGACCATCTATTTCAACCGCGCCTATCTGGGCGCGGGCGCCCGCGGGTTCGAGGCGGCTGCGCAGCGGTATTTCGGCAAATCCGCCAATGACGTGACCCCGGCCGAGGGGGCGATGCTGGCCGGTCTGCTGAAGGCGCCGTCCTATTACGCGCCGACCGGCAACCTGAAACGCGCGCAGGAGCGGGCCAATGTCATCATCGGTTTGATGGAGGATCAGGGCTATCTGACCAAGGCGCAGGCGGATGACGCGCGCGCCCATCCCGCCCAGCTTTCCGATGCGGCGGCGACGAAATCGGGCGGGTTCTTCGCCGATTGGGTGATGGAATCCGGCCCGTCCTTCCTGACCAAGGACACGACCGAGGATGTGGTGATCCGCACCACGCTGGACCAGCGGTTGCAAAAGGCGGCCGAGGATGCGCTGGCCTATGTGTTCGACAACAAGGTCAAGTCCGGGTCCAAGGCCCAGGCCGCCATCGTGGTGATGAGCGCGGACGGCGCCGTGCGCGCTATGGTCGGCGGGCGCAAGATCGAGGCGGCGGGGTCGTTCAACCGCGCGACGCAGGCCTTGCGCCAGACGGGTTCGGCCTTCAAGCCGTTTGTCTATGCCGCCGCGCTGAACCTGGGGTGGAGTCCATCGGATTACGTCGAGGACACGCCGATGACGCTGAACATCAAGGGGTCGGGCCCCTGGACGCCGCAGAACTATGACAAGCAGTTCAAGGGGGTCATCACCTTGTCCCAGGCCTTGCGCGAAAGCCGCAACATCCCGGCCGTGCGCGTGTCCGAGGCGGTGGGCCGCGATCTGGTGCGCAAGGTGGCCGCCGAATTCGGCGTGGCGCAGGCCATGGCGGACGGGCCGGCCCTGGCGCTCGGCGCCTCGGAATCGACGCTGATCGACATGACGGGGGCCTATGCGGGCATCCTGAACGGCGGGTCGGCGGTGAAGCCCTATGGCATGACCGAGCTGCGGCTTCAGGGCGACGACACGCCCCTTGCCGGGCAGGAAGGCGGCATCGGCGAGCGGGTGATCAGCCAGGAGGCGGCCGAGCTTCTGACCTATATGATGAACCAGGTGGTCGAGCGCGGCACCGGCACGCGGGCGCGGCTGGACGGCCGCCCGGCGGCGGGCAAGACCGGCACCACGCAGGCGGCACGCGATGCGTGGTTCGTGGGCTTTACCGCCGATTACGTCGCGGGCGTCTGGATGGGATATGACGACAACAAGCCGCTGACCGGGGTGACGGGCGGCGGCCTGCCCGCCGAGATATGGCACGAGGTCATGGTCCGCGTGAACGAGGGCGTGCCCGTGCGCGACCTGCCGATGATCATTCCCGCGCCGAAGGCGCCCCCTGTCAGCAGCCAGCCGGTCGATCCGTCGATGGAGCCGGGCCGCTATCCCGACCTGCCCGCCGGCCAGCCCTATCCCGAGGGCGACGGCACGCCCCGTCCCCCGGTCGAGGGGGCCGGCCAGCAGGGTGGGGGCGACCCGATCGAGTCGATCCTGAAGGACCTTCTGGGCGCGAATTGAGCCGCCGCGCCGGACGTGGCGCCCCCGGCCCGTCCGGTGGCGCGGCCGCGGCGAAGTTCCGACGCGATGGCACCTCATCCGCGGGGCCGTCTCTGCCCGGGGCAGCGGCGGGCGGATCTGCACGCGGATCCCACATACGCCCGAGTGATCCGCGACTGGCCTTCGCCCTGGAGGACGGCCCGTCAGGCTGCCCCAGACATAAGGGGAGGGGCCCCGCGCCCGGCAAAGGAGATCCAGGCGCCTGTCCGTCAGGCTGCCCCTGCCATCAGGGGAGGGGCCGCTCATCACCACATAACTGATGGAAACAGGTAACGTTTCCGTCATCGCGACGACATGCGGGGGGCTTATGCGGGCAGCGGGCAAGTCAAGGCTCGAAAAACCCACCGCAATTTCCCGAGGTTTCCCAATGACCAAATTCGCTCCGTATATCGTCAGGGGGGCGCTGCTGTCGCTGGCATTTGCCGCCGGCACCGCGCAGGCCGCGACGCTGAACACCCTGACCGGCGAGGCGCCCATCGTCATCGCCCACCGGGGCGCCAGCGGATACCAGCCCGAACATACGCTGGCCGCCTATGAGCTGGCCGCCGACATGGGCGTCGACTATATCGAACCCGATGTGCAGATCACCGCCGACGGCTATCTGGTCGCCATGCACGACGCGACCCTGAACCGCACCACCAATGTGGAAAGCCTGTTCGCCCCCCGCAACGGCGGCTACAGCGTGTCGGACTTCACCCTGGCCGAGATCCGCACCTTGACCGTGGACATCACCCCGGTGTCCTCCGCCCATGCCGGTTTCGTTCCGACCTATACCAGCACCAGCTCGGTCATGACGCTGGACGAGGTGGTGGATTTCGTGAACCAATACAACGCCGACCACGGCACCAACATCGGCATCTACCCCGAGGCCAAGGCCGCCAGTTCGGTCCTGAACCAGAAGATCGTCGAGACGCTGGCCGCGGGCGGCTTCACCTCGACCGCCGCGGACAACGTCTATATCCAGAGCTTCAGCGTCAACGCCCTGACCGAGATCGCGGGCCTGCAATCGACCTATGGCACCGACATCGACCTGATCGCGCTCGGCTATGCCAGCGGCGACCAGTATACCGGCACCGACGGCGGGCCGTTGGACCTCAGCTCGCTGGTGGGCGTCGTGGACGGCTTTGGCATCTACATCGGCACGGGCAAATATGCGCTGACCTCGGCCTTTGTCGATCTGGCGCACAGCCTGGGCTTTTCGGTGGTGGGCTGGACCTTTGCCAAGGCTGACGAGGCCGCGGCGCTGGCGGAATACCAGTATTACATCGACATGGGGCTGGACGGGTTCTTTGCGAACTATCCCGACTATGCGGTGACGGCGGTGGCGGAAAACACCGCGCCGGTTCCGGTTCCGGCCGCGCTCGGCCTGTCGCTGGCGGGTCTGGGCGGGCTGGGCGCACTGAGCCTGCGCCGCCGCAAGGCGGCCTGATCCGCCGGAAGGGCATGGCCTGCGCCGCCCCGAAGACCGGGCGGCGCAGAACCCTCAGGCGGTTTGCAGGTCCTGGATCAGCTGGTCCAGATTGCCCTTGCGCTTGTCCAGCATGGCGCCGATTTCCGTCCGCTCGGACGCCAGCATGTTCACGCCTTCGATGATGATGTTGAAGAACAGGCTCTTGCCCGACTTGTCCGACACATGCCAGCGCAGGTCGAACGGCGCCTCGCCTTGCAGGTGGGCGACCGAGATCACCTCGAAATAGGATTTCACCGGCTTGGCGTCGACCACCTCGATCTTGCCGCCGATGAACTCGCGGAAGCGGCGACCGTATTTGCGGCTGATGTAGCCCTGATAGGCCTTGATAAAGGCGCTCATCTGCGCCTTGGAGGCCGAACGGGCCGCCACGCCAAGCGCCGAGCGGGCGATGACCGGCACATCGGCGTATTTCGAGAAGATCGACTCGAAATCGCCATACATCGCGGTTTCCGACTTGCCCGAGTTGATCACGCGGTTCACGTCGGCCACCGCCTTGTCGACCAGCGCGCGCGCATCGTCCACGGTCAGCGCAAGGCTGGGGCGCGGCATCGTCATCAGCGCGGCCGCGCCAAGCCCGAGGCCAAAGCCACGGCGGGTCAGCGCCAGCAGGGGTTTTTCATTGCGCATAGGGATCCTCGTAGGGGTCTTCGAAGGCGGCTTCGCTGCCGGCGGATTGCCCGAGTTCATACCGCCGGTTCTGGAGGTAGAGCAGGCGCGCCTGCGCGTAGCTGTCGGCGCTCTCGTATAGAATGGAATCGATCGTATCGGAATAGCGATACCGATCACCAAGTTTTGAGGCGGCCTTGATTCCCATTGACCAGTATTTCTCGGGGGCGTCCAGCGCCATGGAAACCGGGTTCATCACCACGTCGACCACGGTTCCGGTCAGGTCGCGCGCGGTGGTCGGCCCCATGCCCGGCATCTCCAGATAGGGGCCTTCGCCCACGCCCCAGACATGCAGCGTCTCGCCAAAGTCGGTGCGCTTGCCCTTGACGCCCAGCACCGTGGCCGGATCGAAGATTCCCCCGACCCCTGCGATGGTGTTGACGGCAAAGCGCAGCGTGTTTTCCGTGGCGTTCATCACCCGGCCTTGCAGCAGGCCGTTCACGATCTCGCCCGGCAGGTTCAGGTTCGAGGCAAAGTTCGACACGCCCGTGCGAACAGGCTGCGGCAGGATATGGCCATAGCCTTCCGAGGCGGGGCGGACAAAGGCGCGGTCCAGCGCCAGGTTCAGCCCGTGGACCGAGCGGTTGAACCCCTCGGCCGGGTCGTTGATCCCCTGCGGCGCCGGGGCCGGCCCGCAGGCCGCAAGGATGGCCAGCATCAGCATGCCGGCAATGGCGCGGCCTTTTTCAGGGGGGTAGAACGAGGCAAGCATCGTCACAGGATCCATTCCGGGCATTGCGGCAAGTCGCCCCGCCGCGGGCCAAAGGCAAGGGATAAGCCGCGCGCGGGGACAAGACAACCGCCGGGCGTGACGCCCGTGCAACGAATGCGCGGTTTCCGCCTATTCCGCCGGACTTGTCCCCGCGGCGGGGCGGGGCTAGCCTCAGCGGCGGAACCAACGGGTCCGCAAAGGCTCCGGTCAGGGCGACGGGCACAGGCCCGCGCGACCTTTCCGCAAAGTCGGCAGCGGTGGCCCGTGCCGCGATGAACAAGGAATGCGACCATGACGATCGAATCCCGCCTTGCCGAACTGGGCGTCACGCTGCCCGAGCCGCCGGTGCCGGTGGCCAATTATGTGCCCTTTGTCGTCAGCGGCAATCTGGTGCACGTATCGGGCCAGATCAGCGCCGGACCCCAGGGCCCGATCAAGGGCCGCTTGGGCGCCGATATGGATGTCGAGGCAGGGGCCGCTGCGGCCCGGACCTGTGCCATCAACCTGCTGGCCCAGCTGCGGCGGGCCTGTGACGGCGACCTGTCGCGGCTGGTGCGGGTGGTGAAGCTGGGCGGTTTCGTCAATTCCACCCCCGATTTCACCGATCAGCCCAAGGTGATCAACGGCGCGTCGGACTTTCTGGTCGCGGCTTTGGGCGATGCGGGGAAACATGCACGCTCGGCGGTATCCGCCGCCTCTCTGCCGCTTGGCGTCGCGGTGGAAATCGACGGCATCTTCGAGATCCGCTGATGCGTGTGCCGCTTTCGCCCGCGCTGCTGCGCCTGCCCGTCGCGCATCGCGCCTATCACTCGCGCGCCGACCGGCGCCCGGAAAACTCGCCCGCGGCGGTGCAGGCGGCGGTGGATGCGGGTTATGCCATCGAGATCGACGTGCAGCTGTCCAGCGACGGTGTCGCGATGGTCTTTCATGACGAGGAACTGGATCGGCTGACAGCCGAGCACGGGCTTCTCTGCGACCGGACGGCGGCCGATCTGGCCGCGATCCGCCTGACGGATTCGGATGACGGCATCCCGACGCTGGATCAGGTGCTGCAGATCGTTGCGGGACAGGTGCCGCTGCTGATCGAGTTGAAGGACCAGACGATGGTGATGGGCGAAACCGACGGCCGGCTGGAACAGGCGGTTGCCACGGCGCTGCGCGACTATCGCGGGGATGTGGCGGTTATGTCCTTCAACCCGTATTGCATGGCCAATATGGCTCGGCTGGCGCCGCGCATCGCGCGGGGGATCACCACCTCGTCCTACGACCCTGGCGACTGGGCGCCCCTGCCGGCAGAGGTGTGCGACCGTCTGCGCGACATACCGGACTATGACCGGGTGGAGGCGAGCTTCATCAGCCATCAGGGCGATGACCTGTCGCGGCCGCGCGTGGATCAGCTGAAGCGGCAGGGCGCGGCGATCCTGTGCTGGACGATCCGCACGCCCGAGCAGGAGCGGCTGGTCCGCCAGCTTGCCGACAATGTGACCTTCGAGGGCTATGCCGCCGCGATCCCGGCATGAGAAACCGGCCACGGCGTCCGCGCGTTGAACGCGCCGCATCATCGGAACTTAGCGGGGTAGGTCATGACGGACGGCATCGCGCTTGAAGACGGCGTGACCGGCTTGCCCGCTGCGGAATGGGATGCTGTCGCCTGTCCGGGCGGCGGTGCGGCCCGGCCGGTCGACCCGTTCACCACCCATCGCTTTCTGTCCGCGCTGGAACGCTCCGGCTCGGTCGGGCGCAAGTCGGGCTGGCAATCCCGGCCGCTGGTCCTGCGCGAGGGCGGCCGGATCGCGGGGGCGGTGCCGCTTTATGTGAAGACCCACAGCCAGGGGGAATACATCTTCGATCATGGCTGGGCCGAGGCCTATGAAAGGGCAGGGGGGCGTTATTACCCCAAGCTTCAGGTTTCGGTTCCCTTCACCCCTGTCACCGGGCGGCGCTTTCTGGGGGCCGAGGAGGCCGGCGCGCCCTTGGCCGCTGCGCTGGAGGGGGTGTGCCGCAGCAATGGCTTGTCTTCGGTCCATGCCACATTCTGCACGCAGGACGAGGCCGAGGCCCTGGCGGCGCAGGGCTGGCTGCATCGCGTGACGCAGCAGTATCACTGGGAAAGCCGTGGCTATGGCGATTTCGGCGATTTCCTTGCCGACCTGTCCAGCCGCAAACGCAAGATGATCCGAAAGGAGCGCGAGGGGGCGCTGGCCGCGGGCCTGACGGTGCACCACCTGACCGGCGCGGATCTGCGCCCGGAACACTGGGATGCCTTCTGGTCCTTTTATCAGGACACCGGCGGGCGGAAATGGGGGCGTCCCTATCTGACCCGCGCCTTCTTTGACGAGATCCATCGCACGATGGCCGACGACATCCTGCTGATCCTTGCCTGCGACGGCAGGCGGCCGGTGGCGGGGGCGCTGAACTTCATCGGGCGGGAAACGCTTTACGGCCGATATTGGGGCTGCGTCGAGGATCACCCCTTCCTGCATTTCGAGCTGTGCTATTATCAGGCGATCGACTGGGCGATCCATCACGGCCTGCACCGGGTCGAGGCCGGGGCGCAGGGCGAGCACAAGCTGGCGCGCGGCTATCTGCCCAGCCCCGTGCATTCCGCGCACTGGATCGCCGACCCGGCTTTCCGCGAGGCGGTCGCGCGCTATCTTTCGGCCGAGCGTCGCGCCGTGGACGAGGAGATCGAGGTGATGACCGCCTTCGGTCCTTTCCGGCGGACCGCAAACGGAGAGGATTGAATGCTGACCTTCTATACCAATCCGCAGTCCCGCGGCCGCATCGCGCGCTGGATGCTGGAGGAGACGGGAGCGCCCTATTCCGAGGTCGTCCTGCCCTTTGGTGCGCCGATGAGGACGCCGGAGTTTCTGGCGCTGAACCCGATGGGCAAGGTTCCCGTCATCGTTCACGAAGGCCGTGTCGTGACGGAATGCGCGGCGATCTGCGCCTATCTGGCCGACGCCTTTCCCGACCGGCATCTGGCGCCGCCGCCGGGGGTGGGGCGGGCCGCCTATTACCGCTGGCTTTTCTTTGCCGCCGGTCCGCTGGAGGCGGCCGTGACCAACCAGGCGCTGAAGGCCGCCCCGACCGACGCGCAGAAGGGCTTTGTCGGCTATCGCGATTTCGACACGACCCTCGCGACGCTGGAAAAGGCGGTCTCGGACGCGCCCCATGTCGCGGGCGATCATTTCAGTGCGGCCGATGTCTATGTCGGCTCGCAGATCGGATGGGGCATGATGTTCGGCAGCTTGCCGAAGTCCCCGGCGCTGAGCGCCTATTGGGACCGGCTGAAGGATCGGCCCGCGCGGCTGCGCGCCGCCGCCAGGGACGAGGCATCGGGGGAGCGGAAGGATGGCTGAGCTTCTGACCGACCGTTCGGCGCTGGAGCCGCTTCTTGCCGCGGGATGGACGCTGGAAAAGAGGCGCGATGCGATCAGCCGCCGCTATGTCTTTGGCAATTTCGTCGAGGCCTTCGGCTTCATGACGCGCGCCGCGCTCTGGGCCGAAAAATGGAATCATCATCCCGAATGGTCGAATGTCTACAAGACCGTCACGGTGACGCTGACCACGCATGACGCGGGCGGGCTGACCGAACTGGACCTGCGGCTGGCCCGCAAGATGGATGCGCTGGCGGGCGGATAGGCCGCTTCGCAGGGGCGCAGCAGGAACATGGGCGTGGCGGGAAACCGCGGGCCTTTGCCGCGGCGGTGCGGATACCTGCTTGACGCCCTGCCGCGGAAAACCTAATGAACCCGCACCGCAGGAGTTTAGCTCAGTTGGTAGAGCATCGGTCTCCAAAACCGAGGGTCGTGGGTTCGAGTCCCCCAACTCCTGCCAGTCTTTCCGCGTAACGGATGATCTGGTCTCCGGTGTCTATGGCGCCTTGAAATCGGCGCCCGATGCGCGTATTTGCGGCGCTGATCCCGATCAGGAAAGCTCAGATGGCCACCACGAACCCCCTTCAGTTCATCCAGCAGGTCCGTGCCGAAGTGGGCAAGGTGGTCTGGCCGACCCGGCGCGAGGTCGTGCTGACCACGGTGATGGTGTTCATCATGGCGGCGCTGACCGCGACCTTCTTCAGCCTTGTGGATCTGGGCATCCGCTCGGCCCTGCACGCGGTGCTGACCGCGTTCTGACGCGGGCGATCACGTCCTTTTCGCTTGAAATGCGGGGGCCAAGCGGCTATCCCGCAGCCCGAACTGGACAAACCGGCGCGCAGCGATTCGTGTTGCGCGCTGTTTTTTGTTCCTCGCGAAAGGCTTAATTCGCGGGAAAGACGGAAGGATTCCGGGGAAACCCGGCAAGGGCAAGGATGGCTGGGGCAATGGCGAAGCGGTGGTATTCGGTGAGCGTTCTCTCGAACTTCGAGAAGAAGGTCGCCGAACAGATCAAGACCGCCGTGGCCGAAGCGGGCCTGGGCGAGGAAATCGACGAGGTGCTGGTGCCCACCGAAGAGGTGATCGAGGTCCGGCGCGGCAAGAAGGTGACGAGCGAGCGGCGCTTCATGCCCGGCTATGTGCTGGTGCGGATGGAGATGTCGAACCGCGGCTATCACCTGATTTCCTCGATCAACCGCGTGACCGGTTTCCTCGGGCCGCAGGGCAAGCCGATGCCGATGCGCGACGCCGAGGTGAACGCCATCCTGAACCGCGTCGAGGAAGGCGAGGCGCAGCCGCGCAACCTGATCCGCTTCGACATCGGCGAAAAGGTCAAGGTCGTCGATGGTCCGTTCGAGGGCTTTGACGGCATGGTCGAGGAAGTGGACGAAGATCACAGCCGCCTGAAGGTGTCCGTGTCGATCTTTGGCCGGGCCACCCCGGTCGAACTGGAATTCACCCAGGTGTCCAAGGGCGCCTGATGGATCGCGGGAGGCGAGCGCCGCTGCCGATCGGGCAGGGGTGACGGACCGGACCGCTAAACCGCATCCCCGGATGCAGTGACAAAGGAGAGGCCGCATGGCCAAGAAGATCATCGGCAGCCTGAAGCTGCAAGTTAAGGCCCAGCAAGCCAACCCGTCGCCGCCCGTGGGTCCCGCCCTCGGCCAGCGCGGCCTGAACATCATGGCCTTCGTCAAGGAATTCAACGCGAAATCCGCCGATTTCGTGCCGGGCACCCCGGTTCCGGTCGTGATCACCTATTACCAGGACAAGTCGTTCAGCCTTGACCTGAAAACCCCGCCGGCGTCCTTCCTGCTGAAGCAGGCGGCCGGTCTGCCCGCCGTGGGCAAGCGCAACCGCGCCAAGGGCTCGGCCAAGCCGGGCCGCGAAGTGGCGGGCAAGGTGACTGTGGCGCAGATCCGCCAGATCGCCGAAACCAAGATGAAAGACCTGAACGCGAACTCGGTCGAGGCCGCGATGCAGATCATCCTGGGTTCCGCGAAATCCTGCGGCATCGAAGTGAAGGGCTGAGACCATGGCGAAAGTTGCAAAGCGCACCGCTGCTGCCCGCGTGCTGTTCGACGGCAAGGCCAACGTCACCGTCGAGGATGCCGTGGCGCTGATCAAGAAAGCCGCCTCGGCCAAGTTCGACGAAACCGTCGAGATCGCCGTGAACCTGGGTGTCGACCCGCGCCATGCCGACCAGATGGTCCGCGGCGTGGTCCAACTGCCGAATGGCACCGGCAAGACCGTCCGCGTGGCGGTGTTCGCCCGCGGCGCCAAGGCTGACGAGGCGAAAGCCGCCGGGGCCGACATCGTCGGCGCCGAGGACCTGATGGAAACCATCCAGTCCGGCAAGATCGAGTTCGACCGCTGCATCGCGACGCCGGACCTGATGCCGCTGGTCGGCCGTCTGGGCAAGATCCTGGGCCCGCGCAACCTGATGCCGAACCCCAAGGTCGGCACCGTGACGATGGACGTGAAAACCGCCGTCGAAGCGGCCAAGGGCGGCGAAGTCCAGTTCAAGGTCGAAAAGGCGGGCGTCGTCCATGCCGGCGTCGGCAAGGTTTCGTTCACCGATGACAAGCTGGCGCAGAACGTCCGCGCCTTTGTCGAGGCGGTGAACCGCGCCAAGCCGACCGGCGCCAAGGGCGCCTATCTGAAGAAGGTCTCGCTGTCCTCGACCATGGGTCCGGGCGTCAGCGTCGATCTGGCTTCGGCCTCGGGCAACTGAGGCCCGCAAGCATTCCCCGCGGTGACGCGGGGGTGGCGGGGCGGAAACGCCCCGTCCTGTCCGAGACGGCCGGTGGCGCGCAAACGCCTTAATATCCTGCCCGAGATGGGGAACGAGACGGGAAAGGTCGAGGGAAACCTCGGGCGATCTGGACCTCGGGACCTTTCAACGGACCCGACGCCCTTCCGCAAGGCGGGGCAAACATGAGCCGGGGGGAAACCCCCATTCTTGGAGTGAAACTGTGGATAGAGCCCAGAAAGAGAAAATGGTCGAGGAACTCGGCCAGATCTTCGAAAGCTCTGGCGTTGTGGTGGTTGCCCACTACACCGGGATGACGGTTGCCCAGATGCAGGACCTGCGCGCGAAAATGCGCGAAGTGAACGGGTCCGTTCGCGTTGCCAAGAACACGCTCGCCAAGATCGCCCTCGAAGGAAAGCCCTCTGCAAAGATGGCCGACCTGCTGACGGGCATGACCATTCTGTCCTACTCGGAAGACCCCGTGGCTGCGGCCAAGGTCTGCGAGGCATATGCCAAGGGGAACGACAAGTTCGTGATCCTGGGCGGTGCAATGGGCGGAGAGGTCCTGGACCAGGCCGGTGTGAAAGCCGTGGCCTCCATGCCGTCGCGCGAAGAGCTTATCGCTCAGATCGTGTCGTGCATCGGTGCGCCCGCGTCGAACATCGCCGGGGCCATTGGCGCGCCTGCTTCGAACATCGCGAGCATCCTTTCGACCATCGAGGAAAAGGCCGCGGCCTGATCTTCGCATCCCGGTGGGGTTGACCCTCACCTCGTTGGAACCCATCTAACCTGAACGGAAACGTAAAATGGCTGATCTTAAAGCTCTCGCCGAACAAATCGTCGGTCTGACCCTGCTGCAAGCGCAGGAACTGAAAACCATCCTCAAGGATGAATATGGCATCGAGCCCGCTGCTGGCGGCGCTGTGATGGTTGCCGGCCCGGCCGCTGGTGGCGCTGCTGCCGCTGCCGAAGAAGAGAAAACCGAATTCGACGTCGTCCTGACCGATGCCGGCGCCAACAAGATCAACGTGATCAAGGAAGTGCGCGCGATCACCGGCCTGGGCCTGAAAGAGGCCAAGGATCTGGTCGAAGCCGGCGGCAAGGTGAAAGAAGCCGTGTCGAAAGCCGACGCCGAAGGCCTGAAGAAAAAGCTGGAAGAAGCTGGCGCGAAAGTCGAGCTGAAGTAATCCGGCGGATGCGTCACGCATCCCCATGATTTCAGGGCAGGGCCGGGGGTTTCCCTCGGCCCTGCCGAACCTGTCTTGAAGGGCGCTTTCGAGAAAGCCCCCTTCAAGGCGCGGTTCAAGGTTCGGGAGCACCCTTTCGGGACGGGGTGCAGGTATGGAACCTTACCCCCTCCGCCAAGCGGCGCGATCCGGCCCCCGACGGACACGCGCCCGCGACCTGACGAAAGGTGACGACGAGCATGGCGCAAGCATACGTTGGCCAGAAACGCATCCGCCGGTATTACGGCAAGATCCGCGAAGTTCTGGAAATGCCGAACCTGATCGAGGTTCAGAAATCTTCCTACGACCTGTTCCTGCGGTCGGGCGATGGCCCGAAGGCGATGGACGGCGAAGGCATCCAGGGCACGTTCCAGTCCGTTTTCCCGATCAAGGACTTCAACGAGACCGCGGTGCTGGAGTTCGTGAAATATGAACTGGAAAAGCCCAAGTTCGACGTCGAAGAATGCATGCAGCGCGACCTGACCTATGCGGCGCCGCTGAAGGTGACGCTCCGTCTGATCGTGTTCGATGTCGATGAAACCACCGGTGCCCGGTCGGTCAAGGACATCAAGGAACAGGATGTCTACATGGGCGACATGCCCCTGATGACGCCGAACGGAACGTTCATCGTGAACGGCACCGAACGGGTGATCGTGTCCCAGATGCACCGCAGCCCCGGCGTGTTCTTCGACCACGACAAGGGCAAGACCCATTCCTCGGGCAAACTGCTGTTCGCCTGCCGCATCATCCCGTATCGCGGCAGCTGGCTGGACTTCGAGTTCGACGCCAAGGACATCGTGTTCGCCCGCATCGACCGTCGGCGCAAGCTGCCGGTGACGACCCTGCTTTATGCCCTGGGCATGAACCAGGACCAGATCATGAAGGCCTATTACGAGACGGTCGACTTCAAGTATCTGAAGAACAAGGGCTGGGTGACGAAGTTCTTCCCCAGCCGCGTTTCGGGCACCCGGCCGACCTATGATCTGGTCGATGCCGCCACCGGCGAGGTCATCCTGAAGGCGGGCGAAAAGGCCACGCCGCGGATGGTGAAGAAATGGAAGGACGAGGCGAAAGTCACCGAGCTTCTGGTGCCATTCGATCATATCCTTGGCCGCTATGTCGCCCATGACATCATCAACGAGGAAACGGGCGAGATCTGGGTCGAGGCCGGCGACGAGCTGACCTGGGATCTGGACCGCGAGGGCGAGGTCAAGGGCGGCACGCTGAAAGTGCTGCTGGATCAGGGCATCACCGAGATCCCGGTTCTGGACATCGACAACGTCAACGTCGGTCCCTACATCCGCAACACCATGGCGGCGGACAAGAACTGGAACCGCGACACCGCGCTGATGGACATCTATCGCGTGATGCGCCCGGGCGAACCGCCGACCGTCGAGGCCGCCAGCACCCTGTTCGACACGCTGTTCTTCGACAGCGAGCGCTATGACCTGTCGGCCGTCGGCCGGGTCAAGATGAACATGCGTCTGGATCTGGACAAGCCCGATACGCAGCGCACGCTGGACCGCGACGACATCATCGCCTGCGTCAAGGCGCTGACCGAACTGCGCGACGGCAAGGGCGAGATCGACGACATCGACCACCTCGGCAACCGCCGGGTGCGCTCGGTCGGCGAGTTGATGGAGAACCAGTATCGCGTCGGCCTGCTGCGCATGGAACGCGCGATCAAGGAACGCATGTCCTCGGTCGAAATCGACACGATCATGCCGCAGGACCTGATCAACGCCAAACCGGCGGCGGCGGCGGTGCGTGAATTCTTTGGCAGCAGCCAGCTGTCGCAGTTCATGGACCAGACCAACCCGCTGTCCGAAGTGACGCACAAGCGCCGCCTGTCGGCCCTTGGGCCGGGCGGTCTGACCCGCGAGCGTGCGGGCTTTGAGGTGCGCGACGTTCACCCGACCCACTATGGCCGGATGTGCCCGATCGAGACGCCCGAAGGCCAGAACATCGGCCTGATCAACTCGCTGGCGACCTTTGCCCGCGTGAACAAGTATGGCTTCATCGAAACCCCCTACCGCAAGGTTGTGGACGGGGCCGTGACCGACGACGTGATCTACATGTCGGCCACCGAGGAGATGCGCCATACGGTTGCGCAGGCCAACGCCACGCTGGACGAGGCGGGCAAGTTCACCAGCGACCTGATTTCCACCCGGAAGGCGGGCGAGTTCATGCTGAACCCGCCGGATGTGGTCGACCTGATCGACGTGTCGCCGAAACAGCTGGTGTCCGTTGCGGCGTCGCTGATTCCGTTCCTGGAAAACGACGACGCCAACCGCGCGCTGATGGGCTCGAACATGCAGCGTCAGGCCGTGCCGCTGCTGCAATCGGATGCGCCTTTCGTCGGCACCGGGATCGAGGCGGTTGTGGCGCGCGATTCGGGCGCCGCGATCATGGCGCGCCGCGCCGGGGTCATCGACCAGGTGGACGCCCAGCGGATCGTCGTGCGTGCGACCGAGATGCTGGAACCCGGCGAGCCGGGCGTCGACATCTATCGTCTGCGCAAGTTCAAACGGTCGAACCAGTCGTCCTGCATCAACCAGCGTCCGCTGGTGAAGGTGGGGGATGTCGTGGTCCGTGGCGAGGTGGTGGCCGACGGCCCCTGCACCGACATGGGCGAACTGGCCCTTGGCCGGAACGTGGTCGTCGCGTTCATGCCGTGGAACGGCTACAACTACGAGGACTCGATCCTGATTTCCGAGCGTATCCTCAAGGATGACGTCTATACCTCGATCCATATCGAGGAATACGAGGTCGCCGCGCGGGATACGAAACTGGGGCCGGAAGAGATCACCCGCGACATTCCGAACGTCGGCGAGGAAGCCTTGCGCAACCTCGACGAGGCCGGGATCGTCTATATCGGTGCCGAAGTGCAGCCGGGCGACATTCTGGTCGGCAAGATCACCCCCAAGGGGGAATCGCCGATGACGCCCGAGGAAAAACTGCTGCGCGCCATCTTTGGCGAAAAGGCGTCGGACGTGCGCGACACCTCGCTGCGCCTGCCGCCGGGGGCCTATGGCACCATCGTCGAGGTCCGGGTGTTCAACCGCCACGGTGTCGACAAGGACGAGCGCGCCTTGCAGATCGAGCGTGAGGAAGTGGACCGTCTGGCCCGCGACCGTGACGACGAATTGGCGATCCTGGAGCGGAACATCTATTCGCGCCTGAAAACGCTGATCACCGGCAAGACCGCGGTGAAAGGCCCGAAAGGCATCAAGGCCGGGTCGACCATTGACGACGAATTGCTGGGCACGCTGAGCCGTGGCCAGTGGTGGCAGCTTGCCCTTGGCGAAGAAGCCGAGGCCAAGGAGGTCGAGGCTCTGCACGACCAGTTCGAGGCGCAGAAGCGTGCTCTGGATCACCGTTTCGACGACAAGGTCGAGAAGGTGCGTCGCGGCGACGACCTGCCCCCCGGCGTGATGAAGATGGTCAAAGTGTTCGTCGCGGTGAAGCGCAAGCTGCAACCGGGCGACAAGATGGCTGGTCGTCACGGCAACAAGGGCGTCGTGTCCAAGGTGGTTCCGGTCGAGGACATGCCGTTCCTCGGCGACGGCACCCCGGTCGATCTGGTGCTGAACCCGCTGGGTGTGCCGTCGCGGATGAACGTCGGGCAGATCCTTGAAACCCACATGGGTTGGGCTGCACGCGGTCTGGGCCTGCAAATCGACGAGGCGCTGAAAGGCTATCGTCGCAATGGCGACCTGACCCCGGTCAAGGAAGCCATGCGTCTGGCCTATGGCGACGAGACCTATGAGGAGGCCTTTGGCGACCGCGAGGAAGCCGAGCTGCTGGAACTGGCGGGCAACGTGACGCGCGGCGTTCCGATTGCCACCCCGGTTTTCGACGGCGCGAAAGAGGCCGACATCAACGATGCGCTGAAACGTGCGGGCTTTGATACCTCGGGTCAGTCGGATGTCTTCGACGGCCGGACGGGCGAGAAATTCGCTCGTCGGGTCACGGTGGGCGTGAAGTATATGCTGAAGCTGCACCACCTGGTCGACGACAAGCTGCACGCCCGTTCGACGGGGCCGTATTCGCTCGTCACCCAGCAACCGCTGGGCGGCAAGGCGCAATTCGGTGGCCAGCGTCTGGGGGAGATGGAGGTCTGGGCTCTGGAAGCCTATGGCGCCGCCTATACCCTGCAAGAGATGCTGACCGTGAAGTCGGACGACGTGGCAGGCCGGACCAAGGTCTACGAATCGATCGTCAAGGGCGAGGACAACTTCGAGGCGGGCGTTCCCGAGAGCTTCAACGTGCTCGTCAAGGAAGTCCGCGGCCTCGGCCTGAACATGGAACTCCTGGATGCGGAGGAGGAGTGACCGGAATTTTCGAAAATTCCGGGCCGGTTTCTTCGAAGAAACCGGCCTCCTCTGACCGCAACCTCCTGATTAGGGAAGCAAGATGAACCAGGAACTGACCAACAACCCGTTCAACCCGGTTGCCCCCGTCAAGACCTTTGACGAAATCAAGATCAGCTTGGCCTCGCCCGAGCGGATCCTGTCGTGGTCCTATGGCGAGATCAAGAAGCCGGAAACCATCAACTACCGGACCTTCAAGCCCGAACGTGACGGCCTGTTCTGCGCCCGTATCTTCGGGCCGATCAAGGACTATGAGTGCCTCTGCGGCAAATACAAACGCATGAAGTATCGCGGCGTCGTCTGCGAGAAATGCGGTGTCGAGGTCACGCTGCAAAAGGTGCGGCGCGAGCGGATGGGCCATATCGAACTGGCCGCACCCGTCGCCCATATCTGGTTCCTGAAATCGCTGCCGTCCCGCATCGGCCTGATGCTGGACATGACGCTGCGCGATCTGGAACGCATCCTCTATTTTGAAAACTATGTCGTGATCGAGCCGGGTCTGACCGACCTGACCTATGGCCAGCTGATGACCGAGGAGGAATTCCTCGACGCGCAGGACCAGTATGGCGCCGACGCCTTCACCGCCAACATCGGCGCCGAAGCGATCCGCGAGATGCTGGCGAACATCGACCT
>JASGFG010000027.1:0-41930 GCA_047605605.1 Paracoccaceae bacterium
GGCGCGGGCGCCTCGATCCAGCTCAGGCGCAATGATGGCGCCAAGCGCCCCGATATCCAGATCGTGCCCGTCGCCCTGCGCGAAGGGCAGCGCACCCGCGCCACCCCCCGGATGCCGGACGGCGACCGCATCGGCGCGGGCCACATGCGCGTCTGGTGGGACGGCCGCAACCGCATCTTCGAGGGCAGCATCGTGATCGCGGCGGATATAGCCGAGGATCAAATCGATTCCGTCGTGCTGGAAGAGGTGTTCCAGGCGCTAGGCTTTCTTTACGACGTCAAGGATCCGCATTACGAAGGACGCTCGATCCTGGCGCAGGACAGCAGCACCACCGTGCGGCTACAAGGTCAGGACCGGATGCTTCTTCTGCGCAGCTATCCGCCCCTGTGAGGACATGGCAAAGACCGTAAGGGATTATATCCGCACCATCGTCGATTTCCCGCATGAAGGAATCCTGTTCCGCGATGTGACGACGCTGTTCGCCGATCCGCGCGGGTTCCGCATGGCGGTGGACCAGTTGCTGGTCCCCTATGCCGGGATGCGCATCGACAAGGTGGCGGGGCTGGAGGCGCGGGGCTTCATCCTGGGGGGCGCTGTGGCGCATCAGCTTTCCACCGGCTTTGTCCCGATCCGCAAGAAGGGCAAGCTGCCGGGCCAAACGATCAGCCAGTCCTACAAGCTGGAATATGGCGAAGCGGTGGTCGAGATGCATGACGACGCCATGCAGCCGGGTGAAAAGGTGCTGCTGGTCGACGACCTGCTGGCCACGGGCGGCACGGCCGAGGCGGGCATCCGGCTGATCGAACGGCTGGGCGCGCAGGTGGTCGGCTGTGCCTTTGTGGTCGACCTGCCGGAACTGGGCGGCCGGAAAAAGCTGGAAGGGATGGGGATGGAAGTCCACGCCCTGTGCGCCTTTGACGGGTTGTAAGGCGGCACGGGCCTGAAGGCCCGCACGGCTTTTGCCCCGCCCGCGCGGCCAGGGGCCGCGCAGGCTCAACGCTGCCTCCGGCGGGGATATTTTCGCGAAGAGGATGATCAGGCGATGATCACGCCGGGATTCATGATGCCCCTGGGGTCCAGCGCCTGCTTGATCGCGCGCATGGCCGCCAGTTTCGCCGGATCGCCATAGCGGGTGAGGTCGTCGGCCTTCAGCCGCCCGATCCCGTGTTCGGCGCTGACCGAGCCGCCGAGCGAATGCACGAGGTCGTGGACAAGACGGGTCAGCGGAGCGGCGTCGTAATCCTTGCGGTTGCGGCCGGGCGCGGGAAACAGGTTGTAATGCAGGTTCCCGTCGCCCAGATGCCCGAAGGCGTTGATGCGGATGTCGGCCAGCGCCAGAAGCGCCGGGCGCGCGCGGTCGAGGAAGCCGGGGATTTCCGACAGCGGCAGCGACACGTCATGGCTGGCGATGGCGCCGATGTTGCGGTTCGCCTCGGGGATGGTTTCGCGCAACTGCCACAACTCCTTGCGCTGCGCCTGCGAGGCGGCGACGATGCCGTCGGTCACGAGTTCCAGCTCCATCGCATCGGCGAGGAAGGTTTCCAGCGCCTCTTCCGCCGGACCCGCGGCCTCGGGAAAGCCGATCTCGGTCAGGACCATCCATTCGGGTAGCGGCGACAGCGGGATGCGCACATCGGGCATGGTTTCGGCGATGAAGTCGAAGCCCTGCCGGTGGATCAGCTCGAACGCCGTCACCGTCTGGCCGAACCGCGCGCCCGCCCGGGCCAGCAGGTCCAGCGCCGCACGGGGCGACGGCACGGCCAGCAGCGCGGTGGATTCCGAGGTCGGGCGCGGGAACAGGCGCAGCGCGGCGGCGGTGATCAGGCCAAGGCTGCCTTCGGCCCCGATCAGCAGGTTGCGCAGATCATAGCCGGTATTGTCCTTGCGCAGCCGTTTCAGGCCGTGGAACACCGATCCGTCGGGCAGCACCGCCTCGATCCCCAGACAGAGGTCGCGGGCATTGCCATAGCGCAGCACGTTCAGCCCGCCGGCATTGGTGGCCAGATTGCCGCCGATCCGCGCCGTGCCTTCCGCCGCCAGCGACAGCGGGAACAGCCGGTCGATATTCGCCGCCGCTGCCTGCACGTCGGACAGGATCATCCCCGCCTCGACCACCAGCACGTTCTCGTCGGCCCAAGCCCCGCGCAGCGCGTGCATCCGTTCCAGCGAGATCACCAGCGGATGCCCCGCGGGCGCGATCTGGCCGCCGACAAGGCCGGTGCCGCCGCCATAGGGCACGATGCCGACGCCGGCCGCCGCACAGGCGGCGACGATGCGCGCGACCTCCTCCGTCGTGCGCGGCAGGGCGACCGCCCCGGCGCTGCCGTGCCATTTGCCCCGCGGCTCTTCCAGATAGCGCGGCTCGGGCGGGCGCAGGGTATCGGGGGGCAGGATCGCGGTCAGGCTGTCCAGAAAGGCGGGATCGGCGGGGTTGGGCATCGGCGGTCTCCTTCTCGGGCCCTTGCCTAGCCGATGCGGGGCCGCGGCGGAAGGGTCAGGGTTCCCATGAGGGCGTCAGAACCATGATCGTCGGGCGCGAGGGCAGGCTGTGCAGCGACAGCACCACATCGGGCGTGTCGAGGCGCCGCACCTCGAACTCACGCCCCATGTCGGCGAGAAAGGTTTCCAGCGAGGCGCCGGAAAACCAGTGCATCGGCAGCACCACCGAGGATCGCAGGCGGTGGATCACCTGCTCCATCTCCTCGACCGGCATGGTATAGCCGCCGTCGACCGGCACCATCACCACGTCGAGCCGCCCGATGGAGGCATATTGCAGCGCATCGGGTTGGTGGTGCAGGTGGCCCAGATGGCCGATGCAGAGGCCCGCCACCTCGAAGATGAAGATCGAATTGCCGTCCTTGCGGATGCCGCCCTGCCAGTCGCGCACATCGGTCGGCACGTTGCGCACCAGCATCTCGCCCAGGTCGAGGTCGTGAAAGGCGGGCCGGCCGTTATCGGCCCAGCCTTTCAGGACATGGGGGATGTCCGGGTCGGGCGCGTCGGTCCAATGGGTGCGATGCGCGTTGTTCATCGTCACCACATCGGGGCGTCTGGAAATCGGCCCGAGGAAGCCGGTGAAATCGGTCGCGGCCAGCAGCCCGCCGGGGGTTTCGAGCGTGAAGGTCGCGTGGTCGATGAATCGGATGCGGACGGTGTCGGCATCGAGCGGCGCACCGAACGTGGCGGGGATCACCCGGTCGATGTTGCGGGCCAGCGCGATGCAATGGCTGGGAATACGGTCCGCGCGGTCAGGCACGGGCGGCGTCTGCGCGGGAGCGGCGCAGGGCAGGCACAGCAGGGCCAGCGTGGCGAGCGGGGGGACGGATCGGATCATCGGGCACCTCCGCCCGGAAGGGTGCCATGGCCTGCGGCCCCGGCCCAATCACGGATCGCTGAGCAGGGCGGGTTTTTCGGCGCGCTGCCCGGATTTCAGGCAAACCGGCGGCGGGCGTCCAGCGCAAGGCCGGTGCCGACGCTGCCCAGCATGTCGCCGGTGGCGATACGCGCGCCCGGCAGACGGGCCGCCACCATGGCCCGCAAGGCCGGCAGGTGCGAGGACCCCCCGGTCATGAACACCGTGCCGATGCCCTCTGGTCCGACACCGGCCTGCACCAGAACCGCCTGCAACAGCGTGCCGATCCGGTCCAGCGCCGGGGCGATGGCGTCCGACAGCGCCTCGCGCGTCAGCATCGGGTTCGGGCCGCCCGTCAGGTCGTGCAGCGAGAGGCGCGCGGCGGGGGCATCGGTCAGGGCGATCTTCGCCTCTTCCACCCGCATGGCCAGGGCATGTCCGGCGCGGGCGTCGACGATGCGGATCAGCCGGTCGATCAGCTCCGGCCGGTCGGCCTCGGCCCGCAGGGCCTTGAGATCGGCGCGGGTGCGGGCGGCATAGACCATGTTGATCCGGTGCCAGGTCGCAAGGTCGTGGAACAGGTGGCGCGGCATCGTCCCCTGCCCGGCGCGGGTCGTGGCGCCGTAACCGAGCTGCGGCATGACCGCGGCAAGGCTGAGCAGCCGGTCGAAATCGGTGCCGCCCGCGCGGATGCCGTCATTGGCAAGGATGTCGCCCTGCCGATCCGCGGCACGGGCGCGGTCGGGCGACAGGCGCAGGACCGACAGGTCCGACGTGCCGCCGCCGATGTCGAAGACGAGAACCGTCTCCTCGGCCGTCAGGCCCTGTTCATAGTGCAGCGCGGCGGCGACGGGTTCATACTGGAACTCGACATGGGCAAAGCCCGAGGCGCGTGCGATGACCTCCAGCGCCTGCTGCGCGGCGGCATCGCCCGCGGCATCGCCGTCGACGAAGTGCACCGGGCGGCCCAGCACCACCCGGTCGATCCCCGGATGCACCGCATCGAGCTGCGCCTTCAGATGGCGGAAGAACCGGCCCAGAAGGTCGCGGAACGAGATCATCCGCGCCCCAATCCGCGTGCGTTCGTCGATGAGCGACGACCCCAGCGTGCTTTTCAGCGCGCGGATCAGGCGGCCCTCCTCGCCCTCGACATAGGCGCGGATGGCGGCGCGGCCAAAGACGGGCGCGGGGGTGTCCTCTTCCCAGAAGATGGCCGAGGGGATGGTGTTGTGCCCGCCCTCGACCGGGATCAGCCGAGCGTCCGCATCGGTGGCCAGGCCCAGGGTCGAGTTCGAGGTGCCGAAGTCGATGCCGGCAAAGACGGGGGGCATGGCAGCCTCGCGCAAGGGGGGACGGAAGGCGCGGGCTACGGGCTTTGTCCGGCCGGCGCAAGGGGGCGGACGAGGAAAGGGGGGCTGTCTGCCCCCCTCTTGGCCTGCGGCCAATTCACCCCCCGAGGATATTTTCGCGAAGAGGATGAAGGCAGGGTCAGCGGATCTTGAGCGTCGCCAGCCCGATCAGCGCCAGGATCAGCGAGATGATCCAGAAGCGGATGACGATCTGCGGCTCGGCCCAGCCCTTTTTCTCGAAATGGTGGTGGATCGGGGCCATCAGGAACACGCGGCGGCCGGTGCGCTTGAAGTAGAGGACCTGGATGATCACCGACAGCGCCTCGACCACGAACAGGCCGCCGACGATGGCAAGGACGATCTCGTGCTTGGTGCAGACGGCGATGGCGCCAAGCGCGCCGCCAAGCGCCAGCGACCCGGTGTCGCCCATGAACACCGCCGCGGGCGGGGCGTTATACCACAGGAACCCCAGCCCGCCGCCGATCAGGGCCGATACGAAGATCAAGAGTTCCCCTGTGCCCGGCACGAAATGCACGCCCAGATATTCGGTGAAGTCGACGCGGCCGACGGCATAGGCGATGGCGCCCAGCGTGGCGGCGGCGATCATCACCGGCATGATCGCAAGGCCGTCAAGCCCGTCGGTCAGGTTCACCGCATTGGCCGAGCCGACGATGACCAGCATCCCGAAGGGCACGAAGAACCAGCCCAGGTTGACGAGGAAGTTCTTGAAGAACGGCACCGCCAGTTCGTTCGTCAGCCCCGGCGGATGGAACTTGGCCGCCGCATAGGCCGCCAGCGCCGCGATGACCAGGCCCGAGATGAAGCGCACGCGGGACGAAACGCCCTTGGTGTTCTGTTTCGTCACCTTGGCATAGTCGTCGGCGAAACCGATCAGGCCGAAGGCCACCGTCACCAGCATGACGATCCAGACATACGGATTGTCCAGCCGCGCCCAGAGCAGGGTCGAAAACAGCAGCGCCGACAGGATCAGCAGGCCGCCCATGGTCGGCGTGCCCGCCTTGGCGAAATGGGTCTGCGGCCCGTCGGTGCGGATCGGCTGGCCCTTTTTCTGCTTGCGGCGCAACAGGTCGATCAGCGGGCGGCCGAAGATGAAGCCGAAGATCAGCGCGGTGAAGAAGGCCGCGCCGGCGCGAAAGGTGATATAGCGGAACAGGTTGAAGATGTCGCCGCCATCCGAAAATTCGGTAAGCAAGTAGAGCATCAGTCGTTCCCCTGTTTGATCGGTGCCGCGCCTTGCCCCAATTTGCGCAGGGCGTCAACGACAAGGCTGACCTTGGCCCCCTTGGACCCCTTGACCAGAACGATGTCGCCCGCGTCGATCAGGTGGCGGGCCCGTCCCGCAAGCTCAGGCGCGGTTTCCACCCATTCGCCGCGCTGCGCCCGCGGCAGCGCCTGCCACAGCGCCCGCATCCGCGGGCCGACGCAATGAATGGCGGCGATGGCCGGCAGGCCGGGGTGACGGGCGATGGCGGCGTGCATGGCGATCTCGTCGGGACCAAGCTCCAGCATGTCGCCCAGAATGGCGATGCGCCGCCCCGCCCCCACCCGGCCCACGCCGTTTTCCGGCCGCGCCGCGATCAGCACGTCCAGGCTGGCCGCCAGCGAGGCGGGATTGGCGTTGAACGCGTCGTCGATCAGGTCGAAACCGGTTTCCTCGACCGGGTCCAGCAGGATGCGTTCGCGCGTGCCGCGCCCCGCAGGCGGCGACCAACGCCCGATGTCGAGCGCGGCCAGCGTCGGGTCGCAGCCAAGCGCCCCGGCCACCGCCAGCGCGCCAAGCGCGTTCAGCGCAAAGTGCCGCCCCGGCGTCGCCACCTTGAACAGGAAGGGCACGGACCCGTGCGCCGCCTGCACGATGGTGGCATCGTCGGTAATGCGGGCCGCGGTCATACGGTAATCCGCCGCCTCGACGGTGCCGAACAGCAGCAGCGCCGCGCCGGTCTGGCGCGCCTTTTCCACCAGGATCGGCGTGACCGCCAGATCGGCGGGCAGCACGGCGGTGCCCCCCGGTTCAAGCCCGTCGAGGATGGCGGCCTTTTCGCGGGCGATGTCCTCGATCGAGGCGAAGGCCTCCAGATGGGCGGGGGCGATGGTGGTGATCATCGCCACATGCGGGCGGGTCAGGCGGGCCAGCGGCGCGATCTCGCCGGGGTGGTTCATGCCGATCTCGATCACCGCATAGTCGGTGTCGGCCGGCATCCGCGCCAGCGTCAGCGGCACGCCCCAGTGGTTGTTGTAGCTGGCCTCGGCGGCGTGGACGGTGCCCTGCCCGGCCAGGACGGTGCGCAGCATTTCCTTGGTCGAGGTCTTGCCGACCGAGCCAGTTATGCCCACGACCCGCGCCTGGCAGCGCGCCCGGCCCGCAGCACCCAGTCGGCCCAGGGCGGCCAGCACGTCGTCCACGACGAGCAATGGCGCATCGGGCGCAACGCCTGCGGGCCGGTGCGAGACCAGCGCCGCGGCCGCCCCCCTGGCTAGCGCCTGCGCGACGAAATCATGGCCGTCGCGCACATCCTTCAGCGCGACGAACAGATCGCCGGGCGCGAGGGTGCGGGTGTCGATGGAAACGCCGGTGGCGGTCCAGTCGGCGGTGTTTTGCCCGCCGGTCGCGGCCGCCGCATCCGATGAGGTCCAGAGCGGGGTCATGCAGCGCCTTTCGTCAGGCGGCGCAGGGGGGCTGTCTGCCCCCCTCTTGGCCATGCGGCCAATTCACCCCCCGAGGATATTTCCGCAAAGAGGATGAAGGCAGGGGTGGAAACGGCGATGCCCATCAGATCACCCCGTCCAGCGCGGCGACGGCGATGCTGGCCTGTTCGGCATCGTCGAAGGGGAATACGTCGGTGCCGACGATCTGGCCGCTTTCATGGCCCTTGCCCGCGATCAGCAGCGCATCGCCGGGGCCAAGCGCATCGACGCCGCGCAGGATGGCCTCGGCCCGGTCGCCGACCTCGTTCGCCTCGGGGCAGGCGGCGAGGATTTCGGCGCGGATGGCGGCGGGGTTTTCGCTGCGCGGATTGTCGTCGGTGACGAACAGCACATCGGCGTTGTCGCGCGCGGCAGCCCCCATCAGCGGGCGCTTGGTCCGGTCGCGGTCGCCGCCCGCACCGAAGACGATGATCAGCCGGCCCATCACATGCGGGCGCAGCGCGCGCAGGGCGGTGGCGATGGCATCGGGCGTATGGGCGTAATCGACAAAGACCGAAGCGCCGTTCCGGCGGGTTCCGGCCAGCTGCATCCGGCCGCGCACCCCGGTCAACTGCGGCAGGGCGGCCAGAACCCGTGCCGGATCGTCGCCCGCGCCGATGACAAGGCCCGCCGCCAGCGTGACGTTTTCCGCCTGGAAGCCGCCGATGAGGTTCAGGCGGATCTGGTGCGGCTGGCCCTGCCACATCAGGCGCAGGTCCTGCCCGGTGGAATCGAACCGCTGGCCCAGGATGCGCAGGTCGCAATCGGCGCCGTGGCCCACTGTCAGCAGGCGCTGGCCCCGGGCGCGGGCCATGGCCGCGACCTCGGCCCCGCGGGGGTCGTTCAGGTTGACCACCGCCACGCCGTCATCGGGCAGCACGCGGGTGAACAGCCCGGCCTTGGCGGCGAAATAGGCGTCGAAGGTCTGGTGATAGTCCAGATGGTCCTGGGTGAAGTTGGTGAAGCCCGCCGCCTTCAGCCGAACCCCGTCCAGCCGCCGCTGGTCGAGGCCGTGACTGGACGCCTCCATCGCGGCATGGGTCACGCCTGCGCCTGCGGCCTGGGCCAGCATCCGGTGCAGGGTGATCGGGTCCGGCGTGGTGTGCGAGGACGGCGCAGACCAGGCCCCTTCGATGCCGGTCGTGCCGATGTTGATCGCCGCGTGCCCGAGCGCCGTCCAGATCTGCCGGCAGAAGGTTGCGACCGAAGTCTTGCCGTTCGTGCCCGTCACCGCAACCATGGTTTCAGGCTGCGCCCCGAACCAGAGCGCGGCGGCACGCGACAGCGCCTCGCGCGGGTCTTCGGCCACTATCAGCGCGGCGTCAGAGGCGGCAAGCGCATCCGCGGCGATCCGTGCGCCTTCGGCATCGGTCAGGATGGCCCCCGCCCCCATGCGCAGCGCGGGGCCGATGAATTCCGCCCCGTGGATGCGGCTACCCGGCAGGGCCGCAAACAGCGCCCCGGCCCTCACCGCGCGGCTGTCGAGGGTCACATCGGTGATCCGCGCCTCGCGCCCGGCCTTGGCCGTCAGCCCCAGATCCGAAAGTGTCGCCGTCCTGTCCATCGCACCGCCCTATTCGAGGTTCGCGGTGTCTATCTTTTCGCCGCCCGGAGGAACAGCCCTGGGCGGCAGGCCCAGAAGCGGCGCGGTGCGGCGGATGATCTCGGCCGCGATCGGCACGGTGGTATAGCCCGCCGTCCGCCGCGGGATCGGGCCCGAGGTGTCGACGGGTTCGTCCATCGTCACGACCAGCACGTATTTCGGATCGTCGGCCGGAAAGATCGAGGCGAAGGTGTTCACCACCTTGTCCTTGTAATAGCCCTTGCCGTCGCGTCGGGCCTTGTCGGCGGTGCCGGTCTTGCCCGCCACGTCATAGCCCGGCACCTCGGCATAGGAGGCCGTGCCGTGGGTGACGACGCCGCGCAGCATGTCCAGCACCTGCCGCGCCACGCGGTCGGAAATCACCCGCGTGCCCACCGGATGGCTGTCGGAATGGATCAGCGTCGGCTGCACCGTTACGCCATCGTTGGCGATGGCGCCATAGGCGGCGGCAAGATGCATCGGGCTGGCCGAAAGCCCGTGGCCATAGGAGGTGGTGATGGTCACGATGTCGGACCAGCGTTTCTGCACCAGCGGCTTGGCCCCCGGCGCCTCGATCAGTTCCACATGCGTCGGCTCGAAAAAGCCCAGGGATTTCAGGAAGGCCTGCTGGCGCAGCCCGCCGACCTGAAGCGCGATGCGCGCCGTGCCCACGTTCGACGATTTGGCGATCACGTCCCAGACCGGGATCATGCCGTAATTGTGGTTCTGGAATTCCTTGATGCGGAAGCGGCCGGATACCAGCGGCGTCTTGGCGTCGATGATCGTGTCGGGCGAGACCAGCCCCAGTTCCAGCGCCTGCGAGACGGCAAAGATCTTGAAGGTCGACCCCAGTTCGTAAACCCCCTGCACCGCGCGGTTGAACAGCGGACTGTCCGAGGGATCACCCTGCACCAAGGGACTTGGCCGGTTGTTCGGATCGAAGTTCGGAAGCGAGGCCAGCGCCACGATCTCGCCGGTATGCGCCTCCATCAGGATGGCGGCGGCACCCTTGGCGTTCATCATCTTCATCCCGGCGTCCAGGATTTCCTCGACCGTCGCCTGAACGGTCAGGTCCAGCGACAGTTCCAGCGGCTGCCCCGCCTGCGCCGGGTCGCGAAGCCGCGCGTCCAGCGCCTTTTCGATGCCTGCCGTGCCGATCACCTCGGCCGAACTGACGCCCTCGGCGCCAAAGGAGGCGCCGCCCAGCACATGGGCGGCCAGCGTGCCATTCGGGTAAAGCCGCATCTCGCGCGGGCCGAACAACAGGCCGGGATCGCCGATCTCATGCACTTTCTGCATCTGTTCGGGGGACAGGACCTTGCGCAGCCACATGAAGCTGCGCCCGTCGGTGAACCGGCGTTGCAGATCCTCTGCATTCATTTCGGGGAAGATCTTGACCAGTTCGCGCGCCACGCGGGCGGGGTCCACCATATCGTTCGTCTGCGCGTAAAGCGCATGTGTCATCATGTTGGTCGCAAGGATGCGGCCGTTGCGGTCGGTGATGTCGGCGCGCTGCGCCAGGATCTCGGCACCGGGGGCGGCGGATTTGGGCTCCTCCGGCACGGTGGCGGCCATCAGGCCCATGCGCGCGCCGATCACCCCGAAGACCATGAAGAAGGCCAGCGCCAGGAACACCAGCCGCCCCTCGGCCATGGCGCGGGCGCGGTCGCGCATCGCCTCGTGGCGCAGGCGCAGGTTCTCGCGCTCGATCGCCTCGGGGTTTTCACCACGGGCGCGAGCCGACAGGATGCGGGCAAGCGGGCGAAGCGGCGTGCGGATCATGGGAAATCCTTGTCGGTCTTGGCGGCGGCGGCGGGGCGGGTCTTGCCCGGCGTGGCCGAAGTATCGGTGGCCCCCTCGATCGCCGGGGGCGCGGGCGGGCGCGGATAGGCGACCTGCCGGGCGTTGCCCATCTGCTCGGGCTCCAGCGGCAGAAGGCCCAGCTTGTCAAAGTTCAGCACCACAAGGTCGCGCAGCCGGTCGGGCCGGTTCAGATAGGCCCATTCCGCCCGCTGCAGGGTCAGCCCCTCGCGCAGCGATGCGATGTCCCGGTTCAGCCGCGACACCTGCTTGAGCGCCTCTTGCGTGGCATAGTTCTCGCGATAGGCCCAGAAGCCCGAGGCGATGACGGCAAGAAACGACAGGACGTAAAGGAAGGGGCGCATCACCGGCGGCCTTTCTTGTGGAATTGCGGCACGCCAAGGGCTGCGGGGTCGGGCCCGACGGCGGGCGCTTCGGTGCGCCGGGCGACGCGCAGCCTTGCCGACCGGGCGCGGGGGTTGGCGGCCAGTTCCTGATCATCGGGGCCGGTCGCCTTGCCGATCAGGTCGAACCGGGGGGCGGTGGTCCGGGTCGCGGGGGCATAGCGGTTGGCATTCGCCTCGTGCCCCGAGGCGAGTTGCAGGAACCGCTTGACGATCCGGTCCTCCAGCGAATGAAAGGTCACGACCGCCAGCCGCCCGCCGGGTTTCAGCGCGCGTTCGGCCGCGGCAAGGCCCTGAACCAGATCGGAAAATTCGGTGTTCACGGCGATGCGGATGGCTTGAAAGCTGCGGGTGGCGGGGTGGCTTTGCCCCGGTTTCGGCCGCGGCAGACAGCGCGACACCACTTCGGCCAGTTGCAGCGTCGTGTCGATGGGCCGCGCCGCCACGATTGCGCGAGCGATCCGGCGCGAGGCACGTTCCTCGCCGTAAAGATACAGGATGTCCGCCAGTTCCTGCTCGTCGGCGGTATTGACCAGATCGCGGGCCGAAGGGCCCTCCTGGCTCATCCGCATGTCCAGGGGGCCGTCCTTGGCAAAGGAAAACCCGCGCTCGGGCTGGTCCAGCTGCATGGACGACACGCCAAGATCCAGCACCACGCCGTCCACCGGCCCGCCCGCCAGTTCGTCCAGATCCCGGAAGTTGCCGGCCACCAGCCGCAGCCGGTCGCCATAATCGCCGATCCAGGCCCGCGCCATGTCGAAGGCCAGCGGGTCGCGGTCGATCCCCGTCACCCGCGCCGCCCCGGCAGCCAGCAGCCCGCGCGCATAGCCCCCCGCCCCGAAGGTGCCGTCCACCCAGTCGCCCGCGACCGGCGCGACTGCCTCCAGCAAGGGTTTCAGCAGCACCGGCACATGTGGCGCGCGATCGGTTTGCCGGTCGCTGTCTGCCATGGCCTAGACACCTGCCCCGTCGTCTTCGTCGGGCAGAAGCGCGGTCATGTCCGCGCCCTCGGGCAATTCGAAATCGTCATCCTCGGCCGCGTGCAGGTCATAGTCGGCACGGTTCCAGATCTGGAACTTGTCCAGTGCCCCGGCAAAGGCGGCCTCGGTGCCGCCCTCCAGCGCCAGTTCCAGCTTGTCGCGCAGTTTCTGGGTCACGACGATCCGGCCGTCGTCGTCGATCTCGACCACCTGGCTGCGGGTCAGCATGTTGCGTTCCAGCGCGCGGCGTTCGGGGCTGCCGGATTTCATCCGAGCGATCCGCGCCTCGATCCGGGCCATGCCCGCGACGGTATAACAGATCAGGTGTTGCTGGGGGCCGCCATAGATGGCGACGAAGCGCGGACGGGAATTTGCGGGGTGCTCCGGGTCTCCGGCCTCGATGATGCGCCGAAAGGCGGCGGGCACGGAAACCCGCGCCTTGCTGTCTACCTTCTGGTAGAACTCGCCTCTGAACGCCTCCGACATCTGATGCCGGCTCCTTCTGTCCCGTTATGCCGGCGATGGAAATGAAAACGGCGGATCGGACTGCTGCCACTGTCCGATCCGCCGCCTGTCCCATCGCTGGGCGTCCAGCTACGCGCGCCACCTGGGGGAGATGTCTGCTCGCTCGCGCGCCGGATCTCTTGTTTTCGTGATCAGAACGGGTGCCTGTATGAAGCCTGTCTGCTTTCGCCTTTTCGGGGTCTTGTCGCTGCCCCAGCGTTGTCTGCCCGTCCGTCTCTCGATGACCAAGGGATGCCATGGGAAATCATGGGTGGCAATGGAAAACTTTGGGCCCAGCACAGGATCCCGGCGGGAAATCGTCTCCAGATTCAAAGTCCGCGGCGCGACTTGCGCGAGGTTTTGAAGAGCATCCCGAAGCTGACACCATATATGGTGCCGCGATGCAGAATTACCACATCGGGTCATTTCCCATAATTTCCCGATCATTGCGGCACGCCGATGCCAATTGGCCGCCCTGCCACCCCGGCCAGCGGGCTTGGAATCGGCACAGCCACAATCTTGCCGCAAGATGTTCCTGAAACGTCCCGCCCAATCCGGAATCAGCAGCGATTGCGCCACGGATTCACGCGCGATGACGGCGGCGTGATTCGCCGAATGAAGGTCTGGCCCATGTTTTCCCGGCACCGCAGTGGCCCGCAGGCGGCCGGTTCCATGCTTTCCCGTCAGGCCATGCCGCCCGCGACCAGCCGCGCGGCCAGGCGGGCATAGGCCTCGGCCACGGCCCCGTCGCCCGCCGCGACCGGCGTGCCCGCATCGCCCGCCACCCGCACCTCCAGCGCCAGAGGGATTTCGCCTAGGAACGGCAGGTCCAGCCGTTTTGCCTCGGCCGCGACACCGCCGTGGCCGAACAGATGCGCCTCGTGCCCGCAGTTGGGGCAGATATAGGTCGACATGTTCTCGATCAGGCCCAGAACCGGCGTGTTCAGCTTGCGGAACATGTCCAGCGCCTTGCGCGCATCCAGCAGCGCCACGTCCTGAGGGGTGGACACGACGATGGCCCCGGTCAGATGCGTGCGCTGGCAGAGCGTCAGTTGCACGTCGCCCGTTCCCGGCGGCAGGTCGACGATCAGCACGTCCAGCCTGCCCCAGGCCACCTGCCCCAGCATCTGTTGCAGCGCCCCCATCAGCATGGGGCCGCGCCAGACCACCGCCTCGTCCTCTTTCAGCAGCAGGCCGATCGACATCAAGGTGACGCCATGGGCCACCAGCGGCTCGATGGTCTTGCCATCCGGGCTGGCGGGGCGCTTCGAGACGCCCATCATCCGCGGCTGGCTGGGGCCATATATATCCGCGTCCAGCAAGCCCACCCGCCGCCCCTGCCGCGCCAGAGCGACGGCAAGGTTCGAAGCGACGGTGGATTTCCCTACCCCCCCCTTGCCCGAGCCGACGGCGATGATCCGGTCGATGCCGGAAATGCGCTGCGGCCCGCCCTGCTGCGGTTCGGGATGGCGGCCGATCTTCAGGTCGGGCGGCGGCGCCTTGGCGGCAGGGCCATGGGCGGTGGTGACGATCTGCACCGATTGCACCCCCGGCAGGGCCTTCAGCGCCGCCTCGGCCGCGGCCTGCACCGGGCCCATGACCCGCGCCTCGTCTGGCGTCGGCGCCTCGATGACAAAGCGCACGGCACCGCCCTCGACCATGAGGGCGCGAATCAAGTCTCGCGACACCAGATCGCCGCCCGAAGGCAGGCGCACCCCCGACAGGACCTGAATCACCGTCTCGCGCGTGATGGACATGGCGCACCCCCCCGAAAATATCCCCGCCAAACCTGTTGCTTCCTGTCGGAAAGGACAAGTCCCCTTGCGTAACTTGCGGCGATGATCCCCGAAGCCCATGGAAATGCGGGATATTCCGCAGGCAGGCAGTCATGCGGATGCTGCATGGCAGAAATGCATGCTCGATGGATTGTGCAGGTGCAGCATTTGCCTCATGTTACCCCTAACAAGCGAACCGGAAAGAATGCGATCCGGCACCGCCAAGAACAAAGGACCCGGACGATCATGGCATATGCAAGCAGCACCCGCTTCGGCACGAACGGCATCGCCGACCGTGTGGCAGAGGTGGCAAGGTCGGTGAAAACCGCCGTGCAGCGCCGCGGTGTCTATGTGCAGACGCTGCGCGAACTGAATGCCCTGACCGACCGGGAACTGTCGGACCTGGATATCAACCGCTCGATGATCCGCCGGATCGCCCTCGACGCGGCTTACGGAAAATAAGGTTTCCTGCCGGACCCCTCTCCTCCCTCCGGGGTCCAGTGCAAGACGGCGGCTCTCTCCTCCCTTGAGCCGTCGACATATACGGAAGCAGACGCTTCCGGCCGGTGTTCGAAAGGCCCTTCCTCCTCCCTTGGGCCTGTCGCACCAGCGGCGATCCCCTCCTCCTCCCTGGGATCGCCGCACCAAGTTTCGGGCCGCAAGGCCCAAAAGGTTCGGACCGCCCCTCCTCCTCCCTGGGCGGACGATACCGCGGCGACCCCCTCCTCCTCCCTGGGGTCGCCGCACCAAGTTTCGGGTCGAAGGGCCCAAAAGGTTCGGACCGCCCCTCCTCCTCCCTGGGCGGACGATACCGCGGCGGCCCCCTCCTCCTCCCTGGGGCCGCCGCACCAAGTTTCGGGCCGCAAGGCCCAAAAGGTTCGGATCTGCCGCTCCTCCCTCTGGCAGAACGAATGGCGCGAAGGTCCACCTCCTCCCGGACCGACGCAGCTCCTTTCCGGTCGGGCAGGCCGGGTTGACGCCACAGGCCACCTCCTCCCGGCCGGGGCGTCCATCAAAAAGCGGCGGTGCCCGTCCTCCTCCCTGGGCACCGCCGCTTTTCCATTTTCCGGGCTTGCACAAGGGGATGCGCGGCGGCATCGTCGCCGGAAAACGGGGGCACAGATGCGGATTTCCTTGGTTTCGGCGGCGCTGGTCGCGGCGCTCGTCGGATATGGCAGCACGGTGGCGCTGGTGCTGGCAGCGGCCGCGGCCGTAGGGGCGACGCCGGGGCAGACGGCAAGCTGGCTGCTGGCCATCGCCATCGCCAAGGCCGCGGGGACCGCGATCCTGTCGACATGGCACCGGGTTCCGGTGGTTCTGGCGTGGAGCACACCGGGCGCGGCCCTGATCGCCGCGACCCACGGGATTTCGATGCCGCAGGCGGTGGCGGCCTTTGTCGCGGCAGGTCTGCTGATCGCGCTGACCGGGGCGGTCAGGCCGCTGGGGCGGCTAGTGGCGATGATTCCCGACGGGGTGGCGGCGGGGATGCTGGCAGGGGTTCTGCTGCCCTTCTGCCTGAAGGCCGCGACGGCGGCGCAGGGCCTGCCGGGGCTGGTATTGCCGATGGTGGCGGTCTTTGCGCTGGTGCGGCTGTGGAACCCGGCCATTGCCGTGCTGGCGGCGCTGGCCGCAGGTGTGGCGCTGGCCTTCGGGCTGGGTCAGGCCGCATTGCCAGAGCTGACGCTGCCCCTGCCCCGCCCCGTGTTCATCGCACCCGCCTTTGACATGGGGGTGCTGATCGGACTTGGCCTGCCGCTCTATCTGGTGACGATGGCCAGCCAGAACCTGCCCGGTTTCGCCACGATGCGCGCCGCCGGGTTCGAGCCGCCGGTGCGATCCGCCCTGGGCCTGACCGGGATGCTGTCGGCGGGGACGGCGCTGTTCGGGGCGCATACGGTCAACATGGCGGCGATCACGGCGGCGATCTGCATGGGCGACGACGTGCATCCCGACCGCAGCCAGCGGTGGAAGGTGGGTCTGGCCTATGCCGGATTCTGGATCTGCCTTGGCCTGTTCTCGCCCGCGATCATCGCCCTGCTCGGGGCGCTGCCGCCTGCGCTGATGACGGCGCTGGTGGCGCTGGCCCTGCTTGCGCCGCTGACCGGGGCGCTGAGCCACGCCTTCGCCACGCCGGAACAGCGGTTTCCGGCGGCGGTGACGCTGACGGTGACGGCCTCGGGCGTGGCGGCCCTGGGGATCGGGGCGGCCTTCTGGGGGCTGGTGGCGGGACTGGTGGTCCTGACGCTGGATCGCGCCGGGAAACGGCTGCGGGGTTAGGCGGGCAGGCCAGTTGGACCGCGGACCTGCCCGCGGGAGCCGGCAGGGGGGCCGATGCGCGCGAAGGCGCCCTCCGATGGCGGACCGGCGCCGGCCGGGCCATCATGGCCCGGCGGTTCAGCCCGACCTGGAAGGCATGGCGAGGGCCTTTGCCAGAGGAGAGCACCGCTGCCTCGCCGCCCTAGTGACGGGCTGCGCGCGCCTCACCCGGTCAATGCGGTGTCACACCTCGCAGCCGCTCGCCGCGGCGGCGCAGCAGTTCCACCGTCGCCAGAAGTGCGATCGAGATGATGACGAGGATCGTCGCCACCGCCAGAATCGCCGGGCTGATCGCCTCGCGGATGCCGTTCCACATCTGGCGCGGGATGGTCTGCTGGTCCGGCCCCGCCAGGAAGATCACCGCCACCACCTCGTCGAACGAGGTGACGAAGGCGAACAATCCCCCCGAGATCACCCCCGGCAGGATCAGCGGCATGATCACCTTGAAGAACGTGGTCCGCGGATTTGCCCCCAGGCTGGCCGAGGCGCGGATCAGCGACTGGTCGAACCCCGACAGCGTGGCCGTCACGGTGATGATGACAAAGGGAATCCCCAGCATCGAATGCGCAAGGATCACCCCCAGATAGGTCGAGGTCAGCCGCCCGCAGTTCAGCCCGATCAACGCGCAGGGGCTGGAGTAGAAAAAGAACATCCCCGTCGCGATGATGATGATCGGCACGATCATGGGCGAGATCAGGATCGCCATCACCACCCGGCGATAGGGCATCTCGGCCCGCGACAGGCCAAGGGCTGCCAGCGTTCCCAGAACCGTCGCCAGGATCGTCGCCCAGAAACCGATGATGATCGAGTTCTTGGCGGCCTTCACCCAGACGGCGTTCGACCACATGTCGGCGAACCACGCCCCGTCGCGCACCGCCTGCGGGGCCTGCATCCCCTTGGTCAAAAGCTCGTCATACCACCGCAGCGAATAGCCCTCGGGGTCGAAGGCCAGCATCTTCTGGCTGAAGGTGAAATAGGGCTCGGCGTTGAAGGACAGCGGGATGACCACAAGGATCGGCGCGATCAGAAAGACGAAGATCGCGAAACAGATGACCTTGTAGGTATAGTGCCACAGCTTTTCCAGCGGATCGGCATAGGTCGGAAGGGCCATGTCTCTCTCCTCAGCCGAGCTTCAGGTTGTCGATGCCGACCAGCCGGTCATACAGCCAGTAAAGGATCAGCACCCCCGCCAGCAGCATTGCGGACAGGGCCGCCGCCATCGACCAGTTCGACTGCGCCATGTGGAACTGGATCATGTTCGAGAAAAGCTGCCCGTCGGCGCCGCCGACCAGAGCCGGCGTGATATAGTAGCCGACCGCCAGGATGAAGACCAGCATCGCCCCCGCCCCGATCCCCGGCAGGGTCTGCGGCAGATAAATGCGGCGGAAGGTGGTCCAGCTGGTCGCGCCAAGGCTGCGCGCCGCGCGGGCATAGCTGGGCGGGATGACCCGCATCACCGAATAAAGCGGCAGGATCATGAAGGGCAGCAGGATATGCACCATGACGATGATCGTGCCGGTCATGTTGTAGATCAGGTTCAGCCGCCCATCCTCGCCGATCAGGCCAAGCGCAAGCAGGGTTTCGTTGACGACCCCCTTGCCCTGCAACAGAACGATCCAGCTGGTCGTCCTGACCAGAAGCGATGTCCAGAACGGCAGCAGCACAAGGATCATCAGCAGGTTCGCCCTGGCCATCGGCAAGGTCGCCAGCAGATGCGCCACCGGAAAGGCCAGCAGCAGGCAGATGAAGGTGATCAGCGCCGAAAGAACGAATGTCTTTACATACAGATAGATATAGATCCTCTGTTCGGGCGCGACACGGTGGATTGACCCATCCGGCGCGCGCTCCATGTCCAGCCCCAGCAGATAGAAGTCGGACGTATAGGCCGAGGACGAGGATCGCATCGCCTCCCACACGGCGGGGTCGGCCCATTTGGGGTCAACCGCCAGGAAGGCGTCCTTGAAGGGTGCGGCCAGATTGTCGGCCCCCCGCGCGGTCTTGGTGAACAGCGACCGGGTTTCCGGCAGGGTATAGTTCACCCGCGTTCCGGCCTCGCCCGCGGTCTTGGCGGCCTTCATCGCCTTGAAATCGGCGGCAAGGGCGGCATAGGCGGCCTCATCCGGGGCGGTGCCGTCGGGGTTGGCGTGGAACCAGGCCGAAACCGCCGGGGCATTGGCGGAAAACCCGTCGTGATAGACGGACCGGAACAGCATCTGTCCGATCGGGATGATGAAGGTGATGATCACAAAGGCCAGAAGCGGCGCCACCAGCAGAAAGGCCCTGCGCTTGGCGCGCGATTGCGCATGGGCCAGCGCCGCCTTCAGGGGCGTGCCGTCGGTCGTCGTCAACGGCGCGGCGGGCGCGGTCATATCGGCCATCGGGAAATCTCGGGCATCAGGGGGAAAGGAAGGGGCGCGGGGATCACCCCCGCGCCCGCCGTCAGATCAGTTCGTCGCCAGCCAGGCGTTGAAACGCTCGTTCAGCTCGGCGTTCTTGTCGACCCAGAAGTCGGCCGAGGTTTCCAGCGCGTTCTTCATGTTTTCGGGCGCGGTCGGCAGGTTCGGCCCCATGACGGTCTTGCCGTCCTTGAAGATGATCTCCTGCGCGTTCGACGATTTCCGCGCCGGGCCATAGCTGATGTGCTGGGCCTGCTGGATCAGACCCTGGGTCGAGGTCGCATAGGCCAGGAACTTCTTGGCGTCTTCCATATGCGGTGCGCCTTTCGGGATCGCATACATCTCGTTTTCATAGATCTGGCCGTCCCAGACGATGACGAAGGGTTTGTTCTCGCCGATCGCGGCGTTGAAGATCCGCCCGTTGTAGGCGGTGGTCATCACCACCTCGCCATCGGCCAGCAGCTGCGGCGCCTGCGCGCCGGCTTCCCACCAGACGACATCCTTCTTGATGGTGTCCAGCTTCTTGAAGGCGCGGTCCACGCCTTCGGGGGTCGCCAGCACGGAGTAGACATCGGCAACCGGCACGCCGTCGCCCATCAGCGCCAGTTCCAGCACGGCTTTCGGCGACTTTTTCAGGCCGCGCTTGCCGGGGAATTTCGTCAGGTCGAAGAAGTCGGCGACGGTCGTGGGCTTGTCGCCCGCGAATTTGGTGCTGTCGTAGGCAAAGATGTTCGACCAGATGTCGGTCGACACGCCGCATTCGGTCACGGCGCCGGGCAGGAAGTCGTCCTTGGCGGGCGTGCCATCGGGGGCTGCGGGCAGGGCCGCCACATCGACCGGCTCCAGAATGCCTTCGTCGCACAGGCGGATCGCATCGGCATATTCCAGCGAGGCGATATCGATGGTGACGTTGTTCGCCTCGACCATCGCCTTGATCGGGGTGGCGGGGTTATCGCTGTCGACCATGGTGGTCTTGATGCCGGTTTCGGCGGTGAAGGGTTTCAGGCCGCCCTCGGTCTGCGCCTCGCCGTAGGAGCCGCCCCAGGACATCACGACAACCTCCTGGGCATGGGCGCCGTAGGCCACGCAGGTCAGTGCGGTGGAAAGGATCAGTCTTTTCATTTCGGTTCGGTCTCCCTGTTGAACCTTGTCGTTATTGTTCAGGTGATCGGGTCCAGCGCCCGCGCATCCTGCGCGGCCCAGCCGATGCGGATATGCTCGCCGGGGGAAAGCTGGCGCTGGCCTTGGGTGTTGCGCGACTTGATGACGAAATCATCATGCCCGGCGACGCGCAGGCGCGTGCGGAACAGGTCGCCCATATAGATAAACTCCAGCACCTCGGCGTCGATGGTGGTGGCGCCGGGGGGCAGCATCTCGGGCTTGAACTCCACCCGTTCGGGGCGGATCGAGACCAGCGTGGTCTGCCCCTTGCGGCTGACGTTGACGGGTGTGGCGTCGATCACCTCGCCCGTGGTCAGGCGCACGCGGGCCTTGTCACCGGCGATTTCCTCAATGGTGCCTTCCAGCTTGTTGTTCTCGCCGATGAAGCTGGCGACAAAGCTGTTCAGCGGGCGTTCATACAGCTCTGACGGCGGCGCCAGCTGCTGGATGCGGCCATCGTTGAACACGGCCACACGGTCCGACATGGTCAGCGCCTCGCCCTGGTCGTGGGTGACATAGACCACGGTGATGCCAAGGCTTTCGTGAAGATGCTTGATCTCGAACTGCATATGCTCGCGCAGCTGCTTGTCCAGCGCGCCAAGCGGTTCGTCCATCAGAACCAGCGCCGGATCGAAGACCAGCGCGCGCGCCAGGGCGATGCGCTGCTGCTGCCCGCCGGAAAGCTGGGCGGGGCGGCGGTGGAGGAAGCGGCCCATCTGCACCATGTCCAGCGCACGGACGATCTTGGCCTCACGCTCGTCCTTGCCCAGGCCGCGGACCTCCAGCGGGAAGGACAGGTTTTCGCCCACGGTCATGTGCGGGAAAAGCGCATAGTTCTGGAACACCATGCCGATGCCGCGCTTGTGCGGGGGGACCTGGTTGATCGGGCGGCCGTCCAGCATGATCTCGCCGCTGGTGGCGGTCTCGAACCCCGCCAGCATCATCAGGGTCGTAGTCTTTCCCGAACCCGACGGCCCCAGCATCGTCAGGAATTCGCCCTTGCCGATGGAAAGGTTCAGATCCTTCACGACCAGCGTTTCGCCGTCATAGCTTTTCTGAACATGATCGAACACGACGAAACCGTCGTTCGGGGATGCTGCGACCACCCAAGTCTCCCTGTGTATCCGGCGGGTGTTCCCGCGCTTTTGTTGTGACGACTAAAGCGAAGCGGCGAAGGATTCGCAATTCACTTGTCGCTTTCGCGGGCATCGCACGGCATTTGCCCAACGATTGGTCAAATTGCGGCGCGTTCGGGCAAGGATGCGGCACCGGCCGTGCATACATGGTGCATTATGCACGCCGGACCACCGCGCCGCGGAACCGCACCGCAGGGGCCGGAAACCGCGCGTCGGAAACCCGCAAATGCGGCGGGGCCGCCCTCATCTTCCGGCACACCGGCAACGGACCGGAGGCGCGACAGGGCGGGGCAAAGGAATGCGGTGACGCCTTCGGCCTGCGGCCGGTCTTGAGGAGAGCGCCCTTGCCCCTCCCCTTGGCGCACCATGCGCGCCGCGCCTTTGCAGGCGGCGGGACGGCCCGAACGCAAGCCCGGAAAAAACCAAAGCCCCGCCGGAAAGCGGGGCTGGCAGCCGACCTATGGTGCGGATGAAAGGACTCGAACCTTCACGGGAGTTACCCCACAGCGACCTCAACGCTGCGCGTCTACCAATTCCGCCACATCCGCATGTCTTGGCCGGTGGCGGGTGTTTAGCGAAGCGGCGCAGGGAAGGAAAGGGGGTATTTCGCCCCCGATCCCTCAGTTCCCCAGAAGCAGCAGCGGCAGACGCGCCGCCGCCGACATCGCCGCGCCGGGCGAAACCGGAAGGGCGGATTCAGCCTCGCGGATCGTGTCGTCGGACTGGACGGCGGGGGCCGAAACCACCGTGCCGCCCGGAACCGTCGCAAAGACCGGCAGCGTCGCGGCGGGCTCTGCCTCGGCCTTGCTGGCGGTGGCGAAGACGGCCTTGCGGATCACCTCGGTCCGCTCGGGCAGGCCGGGGGCAAAGACCGCCTGCCCCGCCTCGGCCGCATCCAGCCCCATCTGATACCAGTCCTTGGCCAGATCGGCCCGCGGCGCCGTGCCGAAGCCCTGACCCAGATGATGCCCGACCAGTTCGGCATAGCCCCGGTCGCCAAGCGCCGTCAGGATCAGGGCCGATCCGATGGCAACATCCATCGCATCGGTCGTATAGCCGACGCCAAGGCAGATCTTCGCCGTTCCCGCCAGCTGCGCCGGCGCCATCCCCGAGGACATGACAAAGCCCGTCACCCCCTCCAGCACCTCATCCCGCGGCTTGACCGACAGCGCGGCGACCTGCTCCTTCAGCACGGGGCCGAAGGATTTGCACTGTTCGGCGATCTGCTGGGGGGTAAAGCCGGGGATCTTCGAGGCCAGATCCTCGCCCGAGGACATGGCATAGGTGCGGGCGATGCAGAACTGCTCGCCCAGGGCCTGTGCCGGGTCATTCATGTTCGCGACGGTGATATAGCCGCCGTTCGTGTTGGTCTGGAGGCTGATCTTGTTGCAATGCGACGCCAGCGAAACCTGCGCCACGCCGCTGCCCAGGAACGACGGCAGGCCCGGCTGGCCGGCGGTTGTCGCCCCGAACTGCGGCATGGCCGGGGCTTCAGTGGCGGGGGCGGTCTGCGGTGCGACCGCCGCCATGGTCCCGATCGCGGCGGCGGCGGCCGGGGCCGCGGGCGCGCTGGACGGCACCCCTGCCATGAGGTCGCGCTGGTCCAGCAGCAGGCCGCGGATGCCCTGGGGGCTGGTCTGGGTGATCTGGGCCACCTGCGGGCCGCCCGCAATCGCCCGGTGGTAGGCCGAGGTCAGCAGCGTGCGTTCGTATTCGGTCAGTTGCCCCGTCGGCGGATAGCCAAGCAGCGCCTGATACTGCGACACCGCCGAACGCGACCGGGCGCCCAGCACCCCATCCGGCGTGCCGACCGCATAGCCGAAATGGTTCAGCGCGATCTGCACCTCGCGGTTCTGTTCGCGCTGAAGCGAGGAGACGCCCGAGGACGAGGATTTTGTGGAAGGCCGCGAATAGCTGCGCTGTTGCTGCTGCTTCTTCTTCATCTCGTTCTTGGTGATCGCGCTGCCGATGATGCCGCCGATGATCGCGCCGGCAATCGCATCGCCCGCATCCGCCGCCACCCGCGTGGCGGGGGTCAGCGCCAAGGCCGCGGCCACGCAGGGGCTTGCAATCCATTTCGCCTTCATCACATCTCTCCCGGTCAAAGCAGAACTAAAATCTGCGCGAGTGTAGCACCGTCTGCGCAATGCGGAACCGGAAATTCGGCCGGTTCACAGCGAAAAGGAGCGTCCATCTTGGTCGAATGGACCCATATGCCCGGCTTTTCACCCTATGCGGAAACGCTGCGGGCGATGGAGAGCCGTGCCGCCGCCATCGCGGCCGGCCAAGCAGACGAAGCGATCTGGCTGCTGGAACACCCGCCGCTTTACACGGCAGGCACCTCGTCCCGGCCCGAGGATCTGACCGACCCAAGCCGCTTTCCGGTGTTCACCGCGGGGCGCGGCGGCCGATACACCTATCATGGCCCCGGCCAGCGGGTGATCTATACCATGCTGGACCTGAACCGCCGGGGCCGCGACGTGCACTGCTTCGTGCGGCACCTGGAAAACTGGGTGATCGCCGCCCTGGCCGAGTTCAACGTCCAGGGCGAGATCCGGCCCGGCCGCGTCGGCGTCTGGGTCACGCGCCCCGACCGCGCACCAAACCCCGACGGCACCCCGGCCGAGGACAAGATCGCCGCCATCGGCATCAAGCTGCGCCGCTGGGTCAGCTTTCACGGCATCTCGATCAACGTCGAACCGGACCTGACCCATTTCGGCGGCATCGTACCCTGCGGCATCCGCGACCATGGCGTGACCAGCCTTGTCGACCTTGGCCTGCCGGTGACGATGGCCGATCTGGACGCCGCGCTGATGCGCACGTTCGAGCCGGCGATGGCGGGGGAAAGCTGCGCGCTCTGATCCGGGCACCATCTGCGGCATCCTGCCGCAGCCACAGCGGAAAGCGCGCCACACCCCGTCCGATTCCTTTGATCTGCATCAAAAGTGGCGATTGCCCTGCCCCGCCACCCGATCTAAACACGATCCGATAGCATCGGCGTGAGGCGACTCCGCCGGGAACGCCAACATAACGGGAGACGCCACATGGCCGACGCAGCCATCCATGGCCACGACCATGACCATCGCGGGTTCTTCAACCGCTGGTTCATGTCGACGAACCACAAGGACATCGGGGTTCTTTATCTTTTCACCGGCGGCCTCGTCGGCCTGATCTCGGTTCTGTTCACGGTCTACATGCGGCTGGAACTGATGGAGCCGGGCGTGCAATACATGTGCGTCGAAGGGGCGCGGTTCATCGCCGACCCGTCGCGCGTCTGCACCCCGAACGGGCACCTGTGGAACGTGATGATCACCTATCACGGCGTGCTGATGATGTTCTTCGTCGTCATTCCGGCACTGTTCGGCGGTTTCGGCAACTATTTCATGCCGTTGCAGATCGGCGCGCCGGACATGGCCTTCCCGCGGATGAACAACCTGTCCTACTGGCTGTATGTCGCGGGCGTCGCCATGGGCGTCACCTCGATGCTGGCGCCAGGGGGCAACGGCGACCTGTGGTCGGGCCTCGGCTCGGGCGCGGGCGTGGGCTGGGTGCTTTATCCGCCGCTGACCACCACCGCCGAGGGCGGCGAGGCGATGGACTTCGCCATCTTCGCCGTCCACCTGTCGGGCGCCTCGTCCATTCTGGGCGCAATCAACATCATCACCACCTTCCTGAACATGCGCGCCCCCGGCATGACGCTGTTCAAGGTGCCGCTGTTCGCCTGGTCGGTCTTCGTCACCGCCTGGCTGATCCTGCTGGCGCTGCCGGTTCTGGCCGGTGCCATCACCATGCTGCTGACCGACCGCAACTTCGGAACCACCTTCTTCACGCCCTCGGGCGGCGGGGACCCGGTTCTTTACCAGCATATCCTGTGGTTCTTCGGCCACCCCGAGGTCTATATCATCGTTCTGCCCGCCTTCGGCATCATTTCGCAGGTGATCGCGACCTTCGCCAAGAAACCGATCTTCGGCTATCTGCCGATGGTCTGGGCGATGATCGCCATCGGCGTGCTGGGCTTTGTCGTCTGGGCGCACCACATGTATACCGCCGGGCTGTCGCTGACCCAGCAAAGCTACTTCATGGTCGCCACCATGTTCATCGCGGTGCCCACTGGCATCAAGGTGTTCTCGTGGATCGCCACGATGTGGGGCGGCTCGATCGAGTTCAAGACGCCGATGCTCTGGGCCTTCGGCTTCCTGTTCCTGTTCACCGTCGGCGGCGTGACCGGCATCGTGCTGTCGCAGGCGGGCGTCGACCGCGCCTATCACGACACCTATTACGTCGTCGCGCACTTCCACTATGTCATGTCGCTGGGCGCGGTGTTCGGGATCTTTGCCGGGATCTACTACTGGTTCGGCAAGATGTCGGGACGGCAATACCCGGAATGGGCGGGCAAGCTGCACTTCTGGGCGATGTTCATCGGCGCGAACCTGACCTTCTTCCCCCAGCACTTCCTGGGCCGTCAGGGGATGCCGCGTCGCTATATCGACTATCCCGAGGCCTTCGCCTACTGGAACCACCTGTCGTCGATCGGCGCCTTCATCTCGTTCGGCTCGTTCGTGTTCTTCATCGTGGTGATCTTCTACTCGCTGTTCTACGGCAAGCGCGTGACCGAGAACAACTACTGGAACGAATACGCCGACACGCTGGAATGGACCCTGCCTTGCCCGCCGCCCGAACACACGTTCGAGCAGCTGCCCAAGCGCGAGGACTGGGATCACGGCCACGCCCACTGACGGCGGACCAGACAGGCAAAGGCCCCGGAGCGATCCGGGGCCTTTTTCCATTCCACGCGCCTATTTGGTATAGGCCACGCCCGAGACCTTGCCGCTGGCATGGCCGATGCAGGTCCAGCTGCCCTTGTATCCGGCAATGGTGGCCGTGACCTGCGTGCCGTCCGTCATCGGCAGGGTCTGCGTCATGGTGATGGTTTCGGGCGGCGTCTTCGCCGTCTTGGCGATGGCGGCCTTGCAGGCCTGTGCGCCCGGCATGTTCGGGTCGATCACCGGCAGGCTGGTCGTCTCGGTCTTTGGCGCGCAGGCCGCAAGGCCAAGTCCCGCCGTGATCGTCAGTATCGTGAAACCGCGGATCATTCCGTCCTCCTCTCGCCCGGCGCCGGGATGGCGCTGATGAGGGGATGGTGGTGCGATTTCCGCAGATGGCCAGAGCGGGGCGCAAAATCGGCCTCAGGCCCTTGCCTTGCGGGCCAGGCCGGCGTTACGCATCGTCCCATGCCCTATGAATGGCTTCCCCCTGCCCCGCCGACCCAGCGGCTGCGCCTCTGGCCGTTCCGGTCGCTGCCGAAGACGGGCTTCGTCTGGTTCGTCGGTGCGACGGCGGCGCTGATCTCGCTGCCGCTTTTCGCGGTTCTGGGCACGGCCGTGCTGTGGGGCCTGCTGCCGTTTCTGGTTGCGGCCATCGCCGGGCTGTGGCTGGCCCTGACCCGCAGCTGGCGCGACGGCGAGATTGTCGAGGATCTGACGCTTTCGCCCGACAGCATCCACCTTCTGCGCCGCGGGCCGCGCGGGCGCAGGCAGGAATGGCAGGCCAATCCGCACTGGACGCGCCTGACGCTGCACCGCACCGGCGGGCCGGTCCCGAACTATCTGACGCTGCGCGGCAACGGGCGCGAGGTGGAACTGGGCGCCTTTCTGTCCGAAGAGGAACGCATCCGCCTGCATGGCGATCTGGCTGCACGGCTGGCGCAATTGCACTGACGCTTGGCAGGTGCGGCTTTTCCTGCAAGGCTTCTGCCGTTCGGGAAAAGAAAGATTCGAGCGGTTTTGAAATGCAGTCTGTGGAGATTGGTCAGTCGGACCGCGATCCGGCAGGTGATGGCGATGTAAACCTTTATGTTGCGCAAGAGGTGGCGAACAAGCCGTGGTTCGACCACAACCGGCGGGTCATCTTTGTTAACGGAATGCGCACATCGCCCGACACTCACGCAAGGAACGCGCGGGCTCTTTCGCTGGTCCAATCCTGCCCGGTGATCGGCGTCTACAACCAGACTGACGGTTTCTGGCCGGATGTGGGGCAGTGCATCCGGGACAAGCAGGATATCAGGGAGAAGCCAAATCCCGCCGGGTTCGATGGCTGGAAACAGCAGATCGACACAGCGTATGAGGCAGAGAGACAGCGTGATCCTGCATTGCAAAAGATCCAGTTTGTCGCGACTTACATCAAAAGAAACCTCGCCACGACGAAGCTGTATTATCTTCTGGCCAGCAGAATCGCCAAAGGTATCGAGACCTCGATCACCTGCCATAGCCAGGGCAGTCTCATCACGTCGAATGCCCTGACGGCCATCGCGCTGGCCATGGGCAAGGAAAGCCTCGAACGAGTCGATGTCAGCAGCTATGGCTCGCCATGCAAATACTGGCCCGAAACCCTGAGACGGACCAATTACGCATTCACCTTCGATATTGTCAGCATGTTGGACGCGACAATGGATTTCACAACCTCGAAGGTGGGCTATAAACTTGCCCACTTCGGGCCGCTGACCCATGGCTTTGAATATTACCTGAACTCCGACAGCGAATTCATCGTCAACAGGTTCCGCTGGGGATCGTTCGGCCTGACCGCCAGCATGAACGAACGCGGCCTTGCGCAGTTCTGCATCGGCCTTGGCACAAACACCCCCAGGCTGAGGGGCATCTTCGCCCATCTTGAAAAAGCGCATCCCTCCGATGCCGATGACGTGGCACTGGAATACGTCTCGCGTCTTTCCCTCGCCGACCTCAGGTCGCTTCGCGACATCGACAGCGGCTTTTTGCAGCAGCTTGGACGAATCCTCGGCTCCGGGTATCGAAGCTTTGCCGAGAACCAGCAGCGCGCTAGACTGGATCAGGTGCTCTGTTCCACCTTCTGACCGCTCTGACCCGGCCGATCAGCCCTTGCGTTCGCCGTCCACGATCTTGCGCATCCCGTCCAGCGGGACGTAGCCGCGCACCATCGTCTTGTCGACCACGAAGGTCGGGGTGCCGTTGATCTCCATCGTGCTGGCAAGGGCATGGTTTGCCTCGATGACCTTCATCACCTCGGGCGCTTCCATTTTGGCCAGGATCGTCGCGGGGTCCAGCCCCAGGTCGCCCGCCAGCGCCGTCATCGCCGCGGGCGTCGCATCGCCCTTCAGCGTGATCAGCGCGTCATGGGCGCGCTTGTAGGCCTCGTCCCCGTGCAGCATCCGCACCGCGATGGCGAATTTCGACGAGACCAGCGAGCCTTCGCCAAGGATCGGAAATTCCTTGATGACGAACCGGATGTTGCCGTCGGATTTCACCAGTTCCTCGGTCTCCTCGAATGCCTTGCGGCAATAACCGCAGCGGTAGTCCATGAACTCCACCACGGTGATGTCGCCTTGCGGATTGCCGCCCACCCAGTCGGCGGCGCTGTTGTAGATCGCATCCTTGTTGTCGGACAGCATCTGAAGGTCGCGGTTCGCGGCGGCCTTGTCCTCGCGCGATTGAAGCTCGTTCATCGCCTCGACCAGCACATCGGGGTTGTCCAGCAGATACTGGCGCACCTCGGCGCGGAAGGCCTGGCGTTCGGCATCCGTCATCTCGCCCAAGCCCCCGGCCAGTGCGGTCGTGGCGGTCAGGGCAAGCGTCAGGGCGGCGGGAAACAGGCGCATCGGGCGAACTCCGGTCAGGGTTGACCCCGGCGCGGCGCGGGGACTATTCGGGCGCGAACCATAAGGGGGCCAGGATGCGAAGATCAACCCGCGGCGATGTCGATCCCTTCATCGTGATGGATGTGATGGAGGCTGCCCGCCGCGCCGAAGAGGCCGGGCGCCACATCATCCACATGGAGGTCGGCCAGCCCGGCACCTCGGCCCCCGCAGGGGCCCGCCGCGCGCTGGCGCAGGCGATGGAGCGGGGGGCGCTCGGCTATACCGTGGCGCTTGGCCTGCCGGACCTGCGGGCGGGCATCGCCGGGCTTTACCGCCGCTGGTATGGGGTCGATCTGAACCCCGACCGGGTGGTGGTGACGGCCGGGTCATCCGGCGCCTTCCTTCTGGCCTTTGCGGCGCTGTTCGACGCAGGCGACCGGGTGGGATTGGGCGAGCCGGGTTATCCCAGCTATCGCCAGATCCTGCGCGCCATGTCGCTGACCCCGGTGGGCCTTCCGGCCAGCCTTGAAAACCGCCTGCAACCCGTTCCGGCCGATCTGGCCGGGCAGGACCTGCAAGGGATGATCGTCGCCTCGCCCGGCAACCCTTCGGGCACAATGCTGGGGCGGGCGCAACTGGCCGCGCTGATGGACCATTGCGCGGGGCGCGGCATCAGTTTTGTCTCGGACGAGATCTATCACGGGCTGCACTACGCCGACCGCTGCACCTCGGCGCTGGAGGTGGGGGACGAGGTCTATGTGATCAACTCCTTCTCGAAATACTTCAGCATGACAGGCTGGCGCATCGGCTGGATGGTCGTGCCCGAGGATCACATCCGCACAGTGGAAAGGCTGGCGCAGAACATGTTCATCTGCCCCAGCCACGCCAGCCAGATCGCCGCGCTCGCCGCCCTTGACTGCGCGGAGGAGCTGGACGCGAACCTGCGCGTCTATGCCGAAAACCGCCGCCTGATGCTGGAGGGCTTGCCAAAGGCCGGTTTCACCCGCATCGCGCCGCCGGACGGGGCATTCTACATCTACGCCGATGTATCGGACCTGACCGAAGACAGCCTGGCCTTCGCGGCGGAAATCCTGCAAGGCGCCGGCGTGGCCGTCACGCCCGGCCTCGACTTCGACCCGCGGCGCGGCGCGCGGACGCTGCGCTTTTCCTATGCCCGCGCGACCGCGGACATTGCCGAGGGGCTGGCGCGGCTGCAACGGTTCATGGCGGCCCGCTGACGCGCCGCCGGGCAGCGGCCGGCCAAGGGGCACGCGGGCCTGCGCGGCCGCCGCCCCTGCGCCCTCAGTAAAGCCCGCCCGAACTGAGCGTGCCGAAATCGGCCTTCTTCGGCACGGCCTTCCTTTCGCCCGTCGCGGTGGTGACGGTATCACCGCCGCCATCGGTTTCGCCCTCGGCGAACAGCGGCAGGTTCGACCCCATGGCAAAGCCGCCGTCGACCAGGATGCCGAAGGTCGGCTCCTCGCCCTCGCGGAAGTACTCGGCGATCACGTTCGGGCCGGATGCGTCGTCGGGCAGGGGCGAGCCGGTAAAGCGGTCGATCTTGCGGAAATAGCCGCCCGGCGGCACCTTGAACTCGGACCCGCCAAAGCGCGCCACCGCATCCTCCATGAAATCCTGGAAGACCGGCACGCACAGCGTGCCGCCAAAGGCCGAAGACCCCAGCGTGCGGGGCGAATCATATCCCATGTAGCAGCCCGCCACGATGTTCGAGGTATAGCCGATGAACCACACGTCCTTGGCGTCGTTGGTGGTGCCGGTCTTGCCCGCGACCGGCACCGGCAGATGCACCCCCGAGCCGGAGCCGCGCAGGATCACCCCCTGCATCATCGAGGTCAGCTGATAGGCGGTGATCGGGTCCATCATCCGTTCGCGGTTGGAATCGATCCTGACCTCGCGCCCTTCGGGCAGGCTCGTCAGGCCGCAATCCTCGCAGGTGCGCTTGTCGTGGCGGTAGACGGTCTTGCCGTAACGGTCCTGCACGCGGTCCACCAGCGTCGGCTCCACCCGCTCGCCGCCATTGGCGAACATGGCATAGGCGGCGACCATCTTGTAAAGCGTCGTCTCCTGCGCGCCCAGGCTGTTGGCCAGCAGCGGTTGCAGCCGGTCGTAGACCCCGAATTTCTCGGCATAGCCGGCAACCGTGTCCATGCCGATTTCCTGCGCGATGCGGATGGTCATCAGGTTCCGGCTCTGTTCGATCCCGGTGCGCATCGGCGTCGGACCATAGTATTTGTTCGAGGCGTTCTTGGGCGTCCACAGCCCCTGCGGCGTCTCGATCTCGATGGGCGCGTCGATGATGATCGTGGCCGGGGTGAACCCGCTGTCCAGCGCCGCGGCATAGACGAAGGGCTTGAACGACGACCCCGGCTGGCGCTGCGCCTGCGTCGCGCGGTTGAACACCGAATCCTGATAGGAGAACCCGCCCTGCATCGCCAGCACACGGCCGGTGTTCACGTCCATCGCCATGAAACCGCCCTGCACCTCGGGCACCTGACGCAGGGACCAGCGTTTGAAACTGCCGTCCTTTTCCGTGACCTTGCGCACCAGAACCACGTCGCCCGGATCGACCAGATCGGCCGGCACGCGGGCCTTCTTGCCCAGCTTGCCATCGGGCTGGCGCTTGCGCGCCCAGGTCACATCCTCGGCCGGGATCACCTGGCTGTCGTCCGCGGGCAGCCCCTCGATGCCGATCCGCGCGGCCTTGTCGCCCAGCGACAGCACGACGGCCGGATACCAGCCGTCGATGTCGCGCGGTACCCTGGCCGTTGCCAGCGCGGCCCGCCAGTCGCCCTCGGACGCCAGCTTGCCCACGTCGATCCTTTCGCGGGTTCCGCGCCAGACGCCCTGGTTGCGGTCGTATTTCTCCAGCCCCGTGCGCAGTGCCCGCGCGGCTTCGGCCTGAAGGTCGGGGTCGATCGTGGCGCGGATCGACAGGCCGCCGCCATAGAACTCGTCCTCGCCAAAGGTGCCGGACAGCTGGCGGCGGATCTCGTCGGTGAAATAGTCGCGCGGCGGCAGGGTGGTGCGGAAGGCCGGATAATCGCCGTTCTGGACGGAAAGCAGCGGCTGCGCTGACTGGTCCTTGTAGGTCGCCTCGTCGATATAGCCGTTCTGAAACATCTGGAGCAGCACGGCATTCCGCCGCGCCAGAACCTTGTCATGGTCGCGGACGGGGTGCGACCGCGCCGGCTCACGCGGCATCGAGGCCAGCGTCGCCGACTCGGCCGGGGTCAGCTCGTTCAGCGGCTTGTTGAAATAGGTCAGCGCCGCGGCCGCCACGCCATAGGAGTTCTGGCCCAGATAGATCTCGTTCAGATAGAGTTCCAGGATCCGGTCCTTGGGCAGCGCCTGCACCAGACGGGTGGACAGGATCAGCTCCTTGATCTTGCGTTCCGCCGTGCGGTCGCCCGACAGAAGGAAGTTCTTGGCCACCTGCTGCGGAATGGTGGACGCCCCGCGAAGCCGGCTGCCCGTCAGCGCATCCTTGGCGGCAGAAATCATCCCCAGCAGGTCATAACCGTTGTGGGTGTAGAAATTCTTGTCCTCGGCGCTGATGAACGCCTCTTTCACGATGTCGGGCACATCGTTGATCGACACGAACAGCCGCCGTTCCTCGGCGAATTCGTCGATGATCCGCCCCTCGCCGTTGTAGATCCGGCTGATGATGCGGGGTTCGTATTGCGACAGGAATTCATACGAAGGCAGGTCGCGGGAATACATCCAGAACACCCCGCCCACCGTCAGCGCGGCGAACAGAATGCCCATCGTCAGCAGCGTGAAGATGGACCCGAAGAAAGACCCGATGAATCGCAGCACACGGCACTCCCGGCAAAACGTGGCGCGGGTATACGCCACACGGCGGGCGAAGGCAAAACCAACGGGCCGCCCTGCCGCGGGAATCGGCCGGACCGCACGCGATGGTGATGCCCGGCCCGGACCTTTCGACCCGTCCGGGCAGGAAAGGGCTACTTCCCTGCCCCCGCCAGCGCGGCATCCTCCTTCGCCCAGGCTTTCAGCCCGTCGCGGATTGCATCCGCCATCTTTGTCCGCCATTTCGGATCGGTCAGCCGCGCCAGATCGCCGGGCGAGGACAGGAACCCCACCTCGATCAACACGGACGGAATGTCGGGCGACTTCAGCACCGAGAACCCGCCCGATTGCCGCGCGTGGCGATGCATCTTCAGCCCCGCGCCCTTGATCGCGGTTTCCAGCGCGATGGAAAGCCGTTCCACCCGCGGCGCGGTTTCCGCCCGCGCCATGTCGATCAGCACCGTCGTGACCAGATCGTCCTGCCCCGACAGGTCGATCCCGGCCAGCAGGTCGTCGCGGTCATGCCGTTCGGCCAGCGCCCTGGCGGCCGCATCCGTCGCCTCGTCCGACAACGTATAGATCGTGGCCCCCGCCGCCTCGCCTTCGGCCAACGCATCGGCGTGCAGCGCCACGAAGACCGACGCGCCCGCCTTGCGCGCGATGGAGATGCGGGTTTCCAGCGGCACGAACACATCCTCGTCGCGGGTCATGACCACGCTGAAACCGCCATCGCGCAGCAGCACCTCCTTCAGCTCGCGGGCGAAGGCCAGCATCAGATGCGCCTCGCTCTGGCCGTCGCGCTCGGCGCCGGGGTCGATGCCGCCATGGCCGGGGTCCAGCACCACGACCAGCGGCCCCGCCCCGCGGACCGGCGCCCGGGGCACATCGGCAGGTTTCGGCGCGGCCCAACCCGGCGGCTCGGGCAAGGCGGCCTTTTCGGCAAAGGCGGCGGGGCTGGCGGGGGCCAGCACGACCTGCACCGTCGCCCCCCCGCCGCCCGTCGTCATCCCCGCCCGCAGGGGCAGGAAGGGGCCGTCCATCTGCATCACCAGACGCGACCAGCCGGGCCGGAACTGCCCCGCCCGCAGCGTCAGCACATGCGGGCTGGTCTGCGCCACCCTGGCCAGCGGCGCAAAATCGACCTCGCGGAAATCCATCACCAGCCGGGGCGGGCCATCCAGAACCCGCACGCGCCAGGGCACGGGCTGGCTCAGCGCCAGTGTCACGGCGATGCCGCCGTCCGCCTCGGTGACCGAGGAGGCCGCCGGGTCCAGCCGCGCCAGGGCGGACAGATCCTGCGCAGGCACCGCGCAGACCCACAGCAGCCACGCCATCACCCCGATCACAATCGCCCGCATCGCGCGCCCCACGCCCCTTTTTGCGCGCGACTATCGCGGCTTCGCGCCGGATTGTCCAATGCGGGGCAAGACGCGATCACGCCGCGCGCGCAACGGCGGCGACGATTTCGTCCACCACCTGGGTCAACAGCCCCTCGTCCTCGCATTCGGCCATGACCCGCACCAGCGGCTCGGTGCCCGACTTGCGGATCAGAAGCCGCCCCTTGCCGGTCAGCCGCGCCTCGGCGCCGGCGATCACCGCCTGCACCTCGGGCGCCTTCAGCGGCTCCTGCCCGGCCTGATAGCGGACGTTCTTCAGAAGCTGGGGCACCGTCTCGAACTGCCGGGTCAGGTCGCTGGCGCGGCGGCCGGTGCGCACCATCTCGGCCAGGAACTGCAAGCCGGCGATCAGGCCGTCGCCGGTGGTGGCGTAATCGGTCATCACGATATGCCCCGACTGCTCGCCGCCCAGGTTGAAGCCGCCCTCGCGCATCCGCTCCACCACATAGCGGTCGCCGACTGCCGTGCGCTCCAGCCGCAGGTCGTGCGCCGCCAGATGCCGTTCCAGCCCCAGGTTCGACATGACGGTCGCCACCAGTGCGCCGCCCTTCAGCCGCCCCTCGGCCGCCCAGCGGGTGGCGAGCAAGGCCATGATCTGGTCGCCATCCGCAACCCGGCCCGTTTCGTCCAGGATCATCACCCGGTCGGCATCGCCGTCCAGGCAGATGCCTACATCCGCGCCATGCGCCACCACCGCCGCCGCGCAGGTCTCGGGGTGGGTCGAGCCGCAGTTGTCGTTGATGTTGGTGCCGTTCGGGCCGACGCCGATGGGGACGACCGTGGCCCCCAACTCCCACAGCACATCGGGCGCGGCGCGATAGGCCGCCCCGTTCGCGCAGTCGATCACCACCTTCAACCCGTCCAGACGCAGGCCCGAGGGAAAGGTGGTCTTGGCATATTCCTGATACCGCCCGCGCCCGTCCTCGATCCGTTTCGCCCGGCCGATGTTCTGCGGTTGTGCCGGATTGATCACCCCTTCCAGCACCACCGCCTCGATCGCCGCCTCGGCCTCGTCCGACAGCTTGAAGCCGTCGGGGCCGAAGAACTTGATGCCGTTGTCCTGATGCGGGTTGTGGCTGGCCGAGATCATCACGCCCACATCCGCCCGCATCGACCGGGTCAGAAATCCGACCGCCGGCGTCGGCACCGGCCCCAGCAGCAGGACGTTCATGCCGGTGGAACAGAAGCCCGCCGTCATCGCCGTTTCCAGCATATAGCCCGACAGCCGCGTGTCCTTGCCGATCACCACCCGATGCGCCCCGGACGCGCCCTCGCGCCGGAAGTATCGCCCCGCCGCCGCGCCAAGGCGCAGGGCCATCTCGGCCGTCATCGGATAGCTGTTGGCCGTGCCGCGCACCCCGTCGGTGCCGAAAAGCCTGCGTGTCATGCCTGTCTCCGCCTGTGGGCGCTCTGCGGGCTCTGCGGCCCGCCTGTGACGCCAGTGTATCATGTTTCTGCCGCGGTTTCAGCCGCCGGTCGAGGCCTGCCACAGCCGCAGCGCCTGTCGCGTCTCGGCCACGTCATGCACCCGGATCATCTGCATCCCCTGCGCCACCCCGGCCAGCGCCACGGCCAGCGAGCCGGGCATCCGCCGCGCCGCCTGATCCTCATCGCCTATCGTGCCGATGAACCGCTTGCGCGAGGCGCCCAGCAGCACCGGCACCCCAAGCGCGTGGAACAGCGACAGCCGCCGCAGCAGCGCCAGGTTATGCTCCAGCGTCTTGCCGAAACCGATGCCGGGATCGACGGCGATGCGGTCCTGCGCAATGCCAGCCGCCACCGCCCCGGCCATGCGGGCGGCCAGCGCGTCATAGACATCCAGCAGCACGTCGTCATAGCGCGGATCGTCCTGCATCGTCTGCGGATCGCCCACCGAATGCATCAGGATGACGGGTGCCCCGGCCCCGGCGACGGTCCCGGCCATGGCAGGGTCAAAGGCCAGCGCCGTCACGTCGTTGACGATGGTGCCCCCGGCCTGCAAGCCCGCCGCGGCCACCGCCGCCTTGCGCGTGTCGATGGAAACCGGCGCCTCGATCCCGGCCTCGCGCAGCGCGGCGATCACCGGGGCGGTGCGGGCGATTTCATCAGCCACGGCCACCTCGTCCGCACCCGGACGGGTGCTTTCGCCGCCCACGTCGATGATGTCGGCCGCCGCCGCCATGGCGCGCGCGCGCATCAGCGCGGCATCCCGGCCAAGAAACTGCCCGCCGTCGGAAAAGCTGTCGGGGGTCACGTTCAGGATGCCCATGATCCGCGGCACATCCATCGCCAGCCCGCCAAAGGCCGCCCGCGGCAGCGACAGCCGGTCGCGCATCGCAGTGTCGAGATCCGATGCGGGGATCACCCGCGCCGGCCGGCCCCGCTCGATCACCTCGACATGGGTGAAACGGCACCATCCCCCGGCCAGCGGCAGGGCGGCGGGAACGGCGGCGGCGTCAAAGATCGGGATGGGACGGAAATAGGTCATGGCCCCGTGGTTAGGCCCCTGCCGCCCGCGGCGCAAGCGGCGGGTTCAGCCGCGTTCCACCCTCACGCGGCTTCCTGCCGGAAGTGAAACAGGGCCGTGAACGACAATTCCATCGGCGGCCATCGTTTCGGCCAGCCATAGGGCCAGCGCCACGGGGTCGCGCGACTGCGGGCCGTTGGCGGCATCCAGCACCATCTTCGACGGCGCCCAGACAACCGTGCCGCCACGCTTTACCGCCCAGTCGATTTCCGTCCGGCTGGCCACCACCACGCAGCGCGGATCGCGCGCCGCCAGGCGCCAGCAGTTCTGCTCGATGGCCAGCAGGTCGATGCGCCGCTGCGTCGGCCTGTGGCCGGTCTGGGGGGCCGGCACATCCGGCAGGCCCACGCACAGGATGACCGGCAGCCCCCGCGCCTGCCAGCCGTCCAGCCGCGCAGGCAGGTCGGGCGCATCCAGCGTCGCATTGTCCAGAAACACCACCAGCGGATGAACCGCCGTCTCCACCCCGTCCTTCAGCGCCGTCACCGGCACCTCGGCACGGGAGCGGACGATTTCCACGCCCAGGGCACCCGGCCCGCGATCCAGCTTTTCGACCCGCACGAAAACCCGCATCGCCTGCGGCTCGGCCAGGATGCGATCGGCGATACGCTCGGCCAGCGTTTCCAGCAGGTTCAGCCGCTCGGCCGCCAGTTCCGCGGCAATCGCCTCGGTGATGCGGTCATAGGACAGGATGCGGTCCACATCGTCCATCAACGGCGCGGGATGGGGCCGCACCTCCACCACCACGTCGAAACGCACATGCTGGCGGTGGCCGCGTTCCTGCTGGAACGCCCCGATCTCGACCTCGACCACATGGTCGCGAAGCGAAATCCGGTCGCGCGGATCGGCCCCGGCCGAGGCAAGGCTGCGCTCCTCGGGGTGGGCAAAGGCAAGCGAGATGTCGGTGGTCATGATGCCCCTGCCATGCCCCAAGCGCGCCGCGGCGGCAAGTCCGCTTGCGACCGAAGGCGGGCGCGATGCGTCAGCGTCGAAGATAGATCAGGGCTGGCGATAGAACAGATGCGCGCCGATGGAGGCGGTGCGCGGGAAACGCCCGGCCCAGTCGGGGCGCACCGCCCGAGTATGGAAATGCGTGGCCCCCATGGTCAGGGCGCGCGGCGCCCCGTCCATCATCACCCGCGCGATCCGCCCCGCGACATCCGCCGCCACCGGATCGGACAGCCGGTCCGAAGCCCCGTCGCAGGTATAGGAGAACTGGCAGGATTGCTGCACGACGCCGCAGATCGTCTTTGGATAGCGCGGGGAATCGACGCGGTTCAGGATGACTTCGGCCACCGCGAACTGGCCCTTCAGCGTCTCGCCGCGGGATTCGAAATAGATCGCGGTCCGCAGGCATTGCCACTGGGCATCGCCCTGCGGCGCGGGCTGGTTCGTCAGCCAGGCAAGATCATACCGGATAAGCGAGGGCTGCGGCTGCGCATTGTCGTCGCCCTGACGGAACAGGCCAAAGAACGACCGTTTCGCGACGGCCTTTGCCGGCTGCGCGGCGGCGGTCCCGTCCGGGGCGGCGGTCGCGAGCTTTTCGGGCTGCGCGGCGGGGCTATCCTGCCCGGCCGCGGTCGCCGTCGGCACCACCGCCTTGGCGGCCACCTTGGGCGCAGGGTCCGCCTGCGCCGGGGCGGGGCTTTCCTTCACAGCGGCGGCGACAGAGGCAACCACGGGGGCAACTTTTGCGGCAGGCTCTTTCGCAGCGGCATCCTTTGCCGCCTGCGGTCCTGTCGCGAGTGCCTGCAACTTTGGCGCGGGCAGCAGCGCCATCGTCTTGTGCTCGGCCCCGAAAAGCGAGGCAAATTCCCCCTCGATCATCGAGGTCGGGTCGTTGGACTGGCTCACCGTCACGTCGGCGAAGGCCGCGCCCGTCAGGACAGTCGCGGCAGCCGCCGCCGTCCAGCAAAGTCGCAAGCGCATGTTTTCGTGGTCCCGGTCTGCTTCGTCTGGCAGCTGCCCACCGGCCGGATCCCCCCGTCCGCAGGCAACAGTCGGCGGGATTAGACAGCCGGGGGGCGTGAGTCTACCTGTGTGCCCGGAATGCCACGCTTTTGCCGCATTTCTTGGCGGATTTCCGCCTACAACTTAAGATGGAGAATTAAGGTCAGTCCATATCTTGTTGTCATCAAAGAACTAACCGCGATGTCCTGACTTGTCGGCCAGGGCCAGGTGCGCAGCCGCCAGCCGCGCCATCGGAACACGATATGGTGAGCACGAGACGTAATCGAACCCCGCACTGCGGCAAAAGGCGATTGATTCGGGGTTGCCCCCATGCTCGCCACAGATCGAAAGCGTCAGGTCGGCACGGGTGGCCCGACCCCGCTCGGCCCCGATGTGCAAAAGTTCGCCCACCCCGTCCACGTCAAGGATGTGGAACGGATCCTCGGGGAAAACCCCCTGCTGCACATAGGTGTTCATGAACCGCCCTGCGTCGTCGCGCGACAAGCCATAGGTCATCTGCGTCAGGTCGTTCGTTCCGAAGGACAGAAAGGCCGCGTGCTGGGCGATGTCGCCCGCGCGGAGGCAGGCCCGCGGCGTTTCCACCATCACCCCCAGCTTGTAGGCGAAATCGGTCTTCGCACGGTTCCTGACCGCAGCCGCGACCGCATCCACGCGGGTCTTGACCAGCTCCACCTCTCGCCGGGCGGAGACCAGCGGGATCATGATCTCGGGCACGACGCTGGCGCCGCGGCGGGCGATTTCCACCGTCGCCTCGAAGATCGCCTGCGCCTGCATGTCATAGATTTCCGGCAGCACCACGCCCAGCCGGACCCCGCGCATCCCCAGCATCGGGTTGAACTCGGACAGCGCCTCGGCCCGGCGCGTGACCTCGGACAGCGGGCGGTCCAGCGCCTCGGCCAGTTCGCGCAGCCCCTCGCGGCTGTGGGGCAGGAATTCGTGAAGCGGCGGGTCGAACAGGCGGATGCAGACCGGCAGGCCGCGCATGATGTCGAACAGCTGCACGAAATCGTCGCGCTGCATTGGCAGCAGCCGGGCCAGCGCCGCCGCCCGGTCCTGCGGCGTGTCGGCAAAGATCATCTCGCGCATGACGACCAGCCGCGCCTCGTCAAAGAACATGTGTTCGGTGCGGCAAAGACCGATCCCCTCGGCCTGGAACTCGCGCGCGGTTTCGGCATCGGCGGGCGTGTCGGCATTGGCCCGGATGCCGATGTCGCGCGCCTGATCGGCCCAGGCGAGCAACTGGCGGAACGCCTCGTCCAGCGCGGGGGGCAGCATTTCGGCAACGCCCGCCAGCACCTCGCCCGTGGTGCCGTCGACGGTGATCTGCGCCCCTTCGGCGAAGACACGGCCATCGCCGGCGACAAGGCGCCGTTCCTTGGTGTCGATCCTCAGGCCCGAAGCGCCCACCACGCAGGGCAGCCCCAGCCCGCGCGCGATGACCGCGGCATGGCTGGTCATCCCGCCGCGCTCGGTCAGCACGGCGGCCGAAGAGTGCATCCCGCGGATGTCCTCGGGCGCGGTTTCGCGGCGCACCAGGATGCAATCCTCGCCCCGCGCGTGCGAGGCCTGCGCGGCGGCCGAGGAAAAGACGATCCGCCCCACCGCGGCGCCGGGGCTGGCGGCAATGCCGCGTGCCAGCACGTCGCGCGGCCCGCGCGGGTCGACCTGATGGTGCAGCAGTTCGGACAAGGCCCGCGGCTCGACCCGCAGCACCGCCTCTTCGGGGGTGATGATCCCGTCCCCGGCCAGCGCCACGGCAATCCGCAGCCCCGCGCGCGAATTGCGCTGCACCTTCACCGCATCCAGAACGGAAAGCCGCCCGTCCTCGATGGTGAACTCGATCTGCATCTCCTCGCGCAGACGGGCCCGGCAGGCCGCACCATGGCGGATCAGTTCGGCAAAGGCCTCGGGCGCCAGATCCTCCAGCGAGGGGCCGCGCGGGTCGCGCGTCAGATAGATCGCATCCTGCGCGGTCAGGGCGGCGCGGCCCTGGCTTTGCCCCTTGTAGCGGCCCTTGACCAGCGGATGCCCCGTCACCGGGTCGACGAACTGGATCACGCCCGACCCCGACACCCCGCGCCCCATGCCCTGCGCCATCGCCTGCACGACAAGGCCCAGCGTCGCCTCGGGCGGGGCACCCTTGGCCTGACGCAGCAGGCGGGCGGTCGTGCCTTCCCATGCGCGGGCCATCGAGCGCAGCGCGGCCGAAAGCTGGGTCGCCGCATCCTGGGGAAACGGCTCCTCCATCTCGCGCTCGTAATGGGTCAGCGCATCGCGCAGGGCACCGGCCGAGGGCGCCGCCGCATCGAACATGTCGGGGTCCAAACGCGCGACATGGGTGGCATAGGCCTGCACGAACCGCAGATAAAGCGCATCCGCCGCATCCGCCCCGTGGGTTTCGGTCAGCCTTGCATGACGTGCGGCGTTCATGCCGATGTTCAGCACGGTGGCAGGCCCGCCCCAGTCGGGATTTTCCGGGCTGGGGCGAACGGAAACCAGCGGGTCCGGCCCGAAATGCGCCAGAATCGCCGTCGCATCCACCGGCAGGCCCGCCGCAAGGGCGCGGATGCTGTCGGCGGGCAAGGCAACGCTTTGCGGAACCGGCAGGTCCAACCGGATCAGCCGCTGAAGGCATTTCGCCCGCCAGCCATGCGTTTCCGTGCGGATCGGGGCCGAAGGGCTGATGACCTCGAACGTCGAAAGCGGATCGTGTTTCTGCACTGCGGCGACTCCGGTTGCGCGCGCAGGATACGCCTTGGTCCGCGTGGCGCAAGCGGAACACGCAAAGGACGGGAGACGCCCCCTCGCCCCGTTCCGCGCAGCGATGCGCCGGCCACACCTCGGGGATTCCCCCCCTTCCTCTTGGGGAAAATATCCTCTGGGGGGGGTGCGGGGGCGAAGCGCCCTCGCCGCGGGTGTCAGCCTTCCAGTTTCGTCAGGTCCGCCACCGGCGTGCAGGCGGCGCGGATGCGGTGCAGAAGGTTCAGCCGGTTGCGCCGCACGGTCTGGTTTTCGGTATTGATCTGCACGGCGGTGAAAAAGGCGTCGATCGGCGCGCGCAGCTTTGCCAGCGCGGCCATGGCGGTGGGGAAATCCTCTGCCTTCATCGCCGGGGCGATGGCGGCTTCCGCCGCGTCCAGCGCGGCGAACAGCGC
>JASGFG010000028.1:0-40415 GCA_047605605.1 Paracoccaceae bacterium
GACGACATCACCCGCCTGTTCACCCGCGCCGACGGCAGTTTCCTGTGCGCCCGCTGGGGGCGGCCCATCGTGCCAGTGGTGTTCGGTGTCGATGACGCCACGCTGGGGACAGTCAAGGGCGCGATCGAGGCGGTGGTGACGCTGGCCGGGCACAAGATGGCCGAAACGGACCCCGAACTGGGCGCCAACCTGATGGTGTTCTTTTTCCGCGACTGGGGCGAGCTGCCGCAAGTGCCGAACCTTGACCGGCTGATCCCCGATCTGGGGCCGCTGTGCGACCGGCTGGCGGCGCAGGGGGCGAACCAGTATCGCGCCTTTCGGTTCGACGAGGGCGGCGCGATCCGGGCGGTCTTCGTGTTCCTGCGGATGGACGGCCATCTGTCCGACATGCCCGCGGCGGACCTTGCGCTGACGCAGGCGGTGCAGGCGATCCTGTGCTGGGGCGACCGGGCCTTTGCCGAAACCTCGCCTCTGGCCCTGGCCGAGGGGCAGGTGATCCTGCGCCCCGACATCGCCGCTGTGATCCGCGCGGCCTATGACCCGGTGCTGCCCGCCGCGGCGCAGGACGCGGCCCATGCCTTGCGCCTTGCGGCACGGGTGGCGGCATGACCCACGACTTTCCCGTCCGCGTCTATTACGAGGATACCGACCTTGCCGGGATCGTCTATTACGCGAACTACCTGAAGTTCATCGAGCGCGGCCGCAGCGAATGGGTCCGCGACCGGGGCATCGACCAGACGCGGCTGAAGGCCGATCAGGGCATCGTCTTTGCCGTCCGCCGGGTCGAGGCGGATTATCTGCATCCGGCAAGGTTCGACGATCTGCTGACCGTCACCACCCGTCTGGCCGCCCTGACCGGCGCAAGGATCGTGCTGGAGCAGGAGGTGCTGCGCGGGCCGGAGCGGCTTTTCACCGCGCAGGTCACGCTCGTCTGCCTGACAGATCAGGGCCAGCCAGCGCGCATCCCCCCCGCCGTCCGCGCGGCGCTGACGCCGCAAAGGCACTGACCCCCTTCCTCCTGACCCAGATACCCCGCGGGGGGATGGGCGATCAGAAATCGCCGGGCCCCTGGCCGGGCCGGGACAGGGGGTGTGCCCCGCCGGCGCTGCCGGCCAGCACATCGCGTGAAATTCCGCACCCCTTTGCGCAACATCCTTTCGCCCGACGCCGCATTGCGGCGAAATGTTTCCGTTCGTGAGGCCTTGCCGCGCAATTCCGCGGGTTTGACGCAGATGTGTTGGCATTTCCCATTCAATCCCGTTAGAATCACTTCTAACAGGGGCCGCAACAGACGGCCCGGATGAACGAGCAGGCGTAATGGAAACGGTAAACCTCGCGACGGCGGCAGCGCCGCAGATCGACTTTTCTATCCTTGCCCTTTTTGCGCGCGCCACAATCACCGTGAAACTGGTGATGATCGCGCTGATGATCATGTCCTTCTGGTCATGGGCAATCATCTTCCGCAAGGTGATCCTGTTCCGCGCCGCGCGGGCCGAGGCGGCGATCTTCGACCGCGCCTTCTGGTCGGGCGAGCCGCTGGACGAGCTTTACGAAAAGATCGGGCCGCAGCCCGAAGGGTCGTCCGAGCGCATCTTTGCCGCCGGCATGACCGAATGGCGCCGCAGCCACCGGCAGGACGGCGGGTTGATCGCCGGGGCGCAATCCCGCATCGACCGGGCCATGGACGTGGCCATCGCGCGCGAAAGCGAGATCCTGAATGGCGGGCTGTCCTTCCTTGCCACGGTCGGGTCGACCGCGCCCTTCATCGGGCTGTTCGGCACGATCTGGGGGGTCAAGCACAGCTTCGAGGAAATCGCCATCAGCCAGAACACCAACCTGGCCACCGTCGCCCCCGGCATCGCCGAGGCGCTGCTGGCCACCGGCATCGGCCTGATAGCCGCCATCCCGGCGGTCGTCGCCTATAACAAGCTGAATGCCGACAGCGAACGCATCCTGGGCGGATACGAGGCCTTCGCGGACGAATTCTCGACCATCCTGTCGCGCCAGCTGGACGCCTGAGCAATGGGTGCGGGGGTTGCGAAAAAGGCGGGTAGCGGCGGGCGGCGGGGACGCCGGCGCGGCAATTCCGCCGCGATGAGCGAGATCAACATCACGCCGTTCGTGGACGTGATGCTGGTGCTGCTGATCATCTTCATGGTGGCCGCGCCGATGCTGACCGTGGGCGTGCCGATCCAGTTGCCGGAAACCGCGGCGCAGGCGCTGCCCACCGAACAGGAAGAGCCGCTGACCCTGACCCTGACCGCAGATGGCCATATCCTGATCATGAATTCCGAAGTGGCCGAGGGCGAGTTGATTCCCAAGCTGAAGGCGATCGCCGCCGAACGCACCTCGAACAAGGTATTCCTGCGGGCGGACGGGTCGATCCCCTATGACCGCGTGGCACAGCTGATGGGCGCGCTGAACGCGGGCGGGTTCAACAGCATCGGCCTTGTGACCGATACCAACGGTCCGAAGTTCGGAGGCTGATCCTGTCGTCATGCAGACATCGGTGGACAAGGGCACGCTTCTTTCCGGCGTGGGGCATGCCGGCCTGATCCTCTGGGTTGCGCTCGGGGACTGGCTGTTCGCGCCTGCCGACCTGCCCGACCCGCCGGTGGCGGAAGTGTCGCTGGTTTCCGGCGAACAGCTTGACGCGATGACCGCAGCGGCAGCCGCCGCCCAGTCCGAGGCGCAGGCCGAGGCGAAGCCGTCTTCCAAGCCCGCACCGCCGCGCCCCGAACGCCCTGCCCCTGCACCGGAGCCAACGCCGCAGTCCGAACCGGAGCCCGCGCCCGAGACGCCGGCCGAGGCGCCGCCGCCCGAACCGACGCCTGCCCCGCAGGTCGCCGAACCGGACGTTCCGGTCGAGGCGGTGCCCCAGCCCGAGGATGTTCCCCCGCCGGTCGCCCCGGTGGCCGATGTCGCGCAGCCGGTGCCCGTGCCGATGTCGTCGCAAAAGCCGAAGCCCCGGCCGGTGAACCGCGTCGCCCCCGTGCCGGTCGAAACCCCGACCGAGGCGCCCGAAATCGCCGACACGCCGACCCCCAAGGTCAGCGACACGCCCGCCCCCGAGGCCGAGGTGGTCGAGGAGAAAAAGCCCGAGGCCGCGCCCGAGGAGGCCACGACCCAGATCGTGACCGAGGCGACCGAGACCGAGGAAAAAGCTCCGCAGTTGGAGATGACATCTTCCAAACGGCCGAAATCGCGGCCCGCCAGGCCTGCGCCCGCTGAAGAAGAAGCGGTCGCCGCTGCGGAAAGCACCGCGAAGACCGAGGCTAAACCCGCAGCAACCGCAAAGCCCGCCGAAAAGACGCCCGCGAAACCGGCATCGAAACCAGCCGCGGACAGCGGCGACAGCGACGCCGATGCGATTGCGGCCGCCGTGGCCGCCGCCTCGCAAGAGGAACCTTCGGCCGCGCGGGGCACCGGCGGTTCGGGCAGCCTTGCCAGCGGCCCGCCCTTGAACGCGGGAGAAAAGGACGCCTTCCGCGTGGCGGTCGAGGCGTGCTGGAACGTCGGCGCCCTGTCGACCGAGGCGACGCGGACCACGGTGGTCGTCTACATGCAGCTGGGTCAGGACGGCAAACCCGTTTCGAGCTCGCTCAAGATGGTCGAAAGCTCGGGCGGGTCGGATGCGGCGGTGAAACAGGCGTATGAGGCCGCGCGGCGCGCAATCATGCGCTGCGGCGCCAAGGGCTTTCCCTTGCCCGGCGACAAGTATGACCAGTGGCGCGAGGTGGAACTGGTGTTCAACGCCTCGAACAGAAGGGCGGCGATGCAATGAGGTGGGCTTACGCATTCGCACTCGCCTTCGCCGCCGTGACGGCCCCGGCTGCGGCGCAGGTCGTCTCCGCGCCCGCCGAACGGGCCGAGATGAACGCGCGGTTTCAGCGCCAGATGTGGCCCTGCCTGACCAGGGATGCGCCCAAGACCAACGGTTCGGTCATCCTCATCACGCTGCATGTCGGGCTGGATGCCGCCGGCCGGCCGATCCCCGACCAGATCACGCTTTTCGACAGCAAGACGCAGGGTCTGCTGTCCAAGGCCACGTTCCGCCATGTGCGGCAGGCGGTTCTGGACTGCGGCAAAGACGGGATCTGGCTGCGGCGCGATCTGCGGGGCAAGCCCCTGGTGCTCGCCTTTCGCCTGCGTCTGGTGGACTGAGGGGGGCCGCAATGCAGATCGCCCGCCCCGCCCCGGCAATCCCCCGCCTGAAAACCGGCGTCTTCCGCCTTTCCCCTGACCCTGGCGCGGCCCCGCGCTATCTTCCCCGAACCCAGAAGCCCAAAGAGGCCCCCATGAAGCGTATCAAGACCCTTGCCTCTGCCGCGCTGACGGCGGTGGCGCTGATCGCGGCGACCCATCCGGCCGCGGCCGAGCCGCTGCGGATCGACCTGACCAACCCGGTGATCGAGCCGCTGCCCTTTGCCATCGCCGATTTCATTCCCGAAAGCGGCGGGTCCGAGATGGCGCAGAACATCACCCGCGTCATCGCCGCCGACCTGAGCGGCACCGGCCTGTTCCGCGAGATCCCGAAAAGCGCGCATATCGCACGCGTCACCTCGTTCGAGGCGCCGGTCAGCTATCCCGACTGGCAGGCGATCAACGCGCAGGCCCTGGTCACGGGATCGGTCTCGTCCTCGGGCGGGCGGCTGGTGGTCAAGTTCCGCCTGTTCGACGTGTTCTCGGGCGCGGAACTGGACGGGCTGCAATTCGCGGGCACGACCGACGGCTGGCGGCGCATGGCGCACAAGGCGGCCGATGCGATCTACAGCCGCATCACCGGGGAAAGCGGCTATTTCGACAGCCGCGTGGTGTTCGTCGCGGAAAGCGGGCCAAAGAACCAGCGGGCGAAACGGCTGGCGGTGATGGATTACGATGGCGCCAACGTCAAATACCTGACCGATTCGTCGACCATCGTTCTGGCCCCGCGCTTTTCGCCGACCGGGGACCGGATCCTGTTCACCTCCTATGCCACGGGCTTCCCGAAGATCTATCTGATGAACGTCGGCAACCTGTCGACCCGCGCGCTTCAGGATGCGCCGGGCACCATGACCTTTGCGCCGCGCTTTTCGCCCAACGGCCAGACCGTGGTCTTCAGCCTGGAGCGGGGCGGCAACACCGACATCTATTCGATGGACATCGCCTCGGGCGCGATGCGGCAACTGACCGATGCCCCCTCGATCGAGACGGCGCCCAGCTACAGCCCCGACGGCAGCCAGATCGTGTTTGAAAGCGACCGTTCCGGCCAGCAGCAGATCTACATCATGTCCGCCGGCGGCGGCGAGGCGCGGCGCGTCTCGGGCGGCGAGGGGCGCTATGGCACGCCGGTCTGGTCGCCGCGCGGCGACCTGATTGCCTTTACCAAGCAGAATGCCGGCCGGTTCCACATCGGCGTCATGCGCACCGACGGGTCGGAAGAAACGCTGCTGACCGCATCCTACCTGGACGAAGGCCCGACCTGGGCCCCGAACGGCCGCGTGGTGATGTTCACCCGCGAGGGTGCGGGCGCGGGCGGACAGGCCAGCCTGTTCTCGGTCGACATCACCGGGCGGAACCTGAAACAGATCAAGACCGAAACCTCGGCTTCGGACCCGGCATGGTCGCCGCTTCTGCCGTGAAAATCGTCGCGCTGGCGGATTCCCCCGGCAGCGCGACCCTGCTATGATGCGGGCAATCGAGCCCGGACACACAAGATAATGAGGACAGTCCCCATGTCGCTTCTTCCCAAGGCCCTTCTCGTCGTCGCCGCCTTCGGGCTGGCCGCCTGTCAGAACCCCGACCGTTACGGCGCGGGCGGCGCCGGGGGTGCGGGCGGCGCCGGCGGCAACGGCATGTATGGTTCGGGCGTGACCACCAGCGGCCTGGGCGATCCGAACGACCCCAAGTCCATCGCCTATTTCAACCAGCGCGTCGGCGACCGGGTGCATTTCGCGGTGGACCAGTCCACCCTTTCGGACGAGGCGCGGTCGATCCTGTCGGGTCAGGCACAATGGCTGAACTCGAACCGCGATTATGCGATCATCATCGAAGGCCATGCCGACGAACAGGGCACGCGGGAATACAACCTTGCCCTAGGCGCCCGCCGGGCCAGCGCCGCGCAGGATTATCTGATCAGCCAGGGCGTCGCGCCCAGCCGGATGCGCACCGTTTCCTATGGCAAGGAACGCCCGATCGCCGTCTGCTCGGAAGACAGCTGCTATGCCCAGAACCGCCGCGCGGTGACGGTGCTCTCGATGGGCGCGGGGTCCTGATCCCATGCGTCTGCTGCCCCTTGCGCTGGCCTGTGCGCTTGCGCTGCCGCTGCCCGCGGCGGCGCAGGACAAGCAGACGCTGGCCGACATCCAGGCGGAACTGGCGCAGCTTGCGCGCCAGTTCGACAGCCTGAAGAGCGAGCTTGTGACCACCGGCGCCGCCTCGAACGGGGCGGCGGGCGGATCGGCGCTGCAACGGCTCGATTCCATCGAATCGGCCATGTCGCGCCTGACCGCCCGCACCGAGGAGATCGAGCTGCGCCTGAACCGGGTCGTGACCGACGGCACCAACCGTCTGGGCGATCTGGAATTCCGGTTGTGCGAGCTGGAAGACGGCTGCGACCCGGCCAACATTCCGGAAACCACCACGCTGGGCGGCAGCACGGGGGCGACGACTGCCGCCACCGCTGCGCCGCCGGCCAAGCCCTCTGCGCCCGCGTCCTCCGGCGGGCCGGAACTGGCTGTCGGGGAACAGGCGGACTTTGATCGGGCCAAGGGGGTGCTCGATCAAGGTGACTTTCGGCAGGCTGCGACGCTCTTTGATACCTTTGCCCAGACCTACACGGGCGGCCCCCTGACGCAGGAGGCGCTGTTCCTGAAGGGCGAGGCGCTGCGCCAGTCGGGCGATACGGCGAATGCCGGGCGGGCCTATGTGGATGCGTTTTCGTCCAATCCCAACGGCCCGCGCGCCGGAGCGGCGCTGCTGAACCTGGGCCAGGTCCTGGGACAGCTGGGCCAGGTGCCCGACGCCTGCGTGACGCTGGCCGAGGTGGGCACGCGGTTCCCCGGTTCGGCCGAGGCGGCGCAGGCGCAGACCGCCATGGCGGGGTATCAGTGCCAGTAGAGCCAGAGTTTCTCTGGCTGGAAAGCGAAGGGCCGGATGCGCCGCTGCTGCGGCAGGCGCAGGCGGCCCTTTTCGTTTCCGGGGCCCCGCGGGTTCTAGGCCTTGCCGTCTCGGGCGGCAGCGATTCCATGGCGATGCTGCATCTGATGGCGCGGGCGGCATCCCATGCGGGGGGGCAGGTGCGGGCGGTCACGGTCGACCATGCCTTGCGCGCCGGTTCGGCCGAGGAGGCCGCCTTTGTTGGCCAGGTTTGCGCGACCCTTGGCGTGCCCCATCACACCCTGCTTTGGGACCATGATGAAATTGCCGGAAACCTTCAGGATCAGGCGCGCAAGGCGCGGTATGGGCTGATCTGCGGTTGGGCTTTGGCCAAGGGCATCCGGCAGGTCGCGGTCGCCCATACCGCCGACGATCAGGCCGAGACCTTCCTGATGGGCCTGTCGCGCGCTGCCGGGCTGGAGGGGCTGTCGGGAATGCGCCCGCTGTGGCGCGACGGGGACGTGACCTTCCGGCGCCCCTTTCTGGGCCTGAGCCGCGACGCCATGCGCAGCTATATGGTCAGGCACGGGCTGGAGTGGCGCGACGACCCGTCGAACGAGAATGACAGATTTCAGCGCGTTAGGGCGCGGCGCGCGCTCAAGGCGCTGAAACCGCTGGGGATCACCGCCGCACGGTTGAGCGAGACAATCGGTCACCTGTCGCAAAGCCTAGGCGTTGTCGGTGAGGCGACCGCGGAAATCTTCGGGCGGATCGGCAGCGATGCGAATGGCGCGGTCGCCCTGCGCCATGGGGTATTCGAGCCGGACGGGAACGGGTTTTTCTATATCGGCGACGAACGGCGGCGGCTTTTGCTACTGGCGGTGCTGCGATGGATTTCCCGACCAGAACATCCCCCGCGCGCCGAGGCGGTCGGCCGCGTGCTCGACGCCATCCGCAATGGCCGCGACAGCACGCTGGGCGGATGCCGCATCAGGATGAGCAAGGGCGAGAATATCCTGATCGTGCGCGAACCAAGGGCGGTCGCGGGCCTGTCCTCGCCCACCGATGCGCTGTGGGACAATCGGTGGCGCCTGTTCGGCCCGCACAAGCCCGATCTTGAAATCCGCGCGCTTGGCGCCGATGGCCTGTGCGACTGCCCGGACTGGCGCGCGACCGGGCTTTCGCGCGATGTGCTGATCGTCAGCCCCGCCGTCTGGGACGGGCCGCGGCTGATCGCCGCGCCGCTGGCGGGAAAAGCCTGCGGCTGGACGGCGACAATCGACCGCAGCCTGCCCGAGTTCATCATATCGCATTGAACCCCCCGCGGTAATGACTATCTTGTCTGCCAAGACCGCCGCCCACCCTCCGGGCAGGCGAATTGAGGAGTTTTCGTTGGGCAACGCACGCAACATCGCCTTTTGGGTCGTCCTGTTCCTGCTGATCCTTGCGCTGTTCAACCTGTTCTCGGGCGGGCAGACGACCATGGCGTCGCGGACGCTGTCCTATTCCGATTTCGTTTCCCGCGTCGACGCGGGCGAAGTGTCCAGCGTGGTGCTGGACGGCGAAAGGGTGAATGTCCGCACCAAGGACGGCAATCAATATGCCGTCGTCAAACCCGATGGTGAACAGATCACCGACCGGCTGATCGCCAAGGGGGTCGAGGTTCAGGCCAAGCCGCAGGAACAGTCGGGCTTCATGTCGCTGATCTCGCTTTGGCTGCCGTTCATCCTGCTGATCGGCATCTGGATCTTCTTCATGAACCGGATGCAGGGCGGCGGGCGCGGCGGGGCCATGGGATTCGGCAAGTCGCGCGCAAAGCTTTTGACCGAAAAGCATGGCCGTGTGACCTTTGACGATGTGGCAGGCATCGACGAGGCCAAGGAAGAACTTGAGGAAATCGTGGAATTCCTGCGCAATCCGCAGAAATTCAGCCGTCTGGGCGGCAAGATCCCCAAGGGTGCGCTGCTGGTCGGCCCGCCCGGCACCGGGAAAACCCTGCTGGCGCGCGCCATCGCGGGCGAGGCCGGGGTGCCGTTCTTCACCATCTCCGGCTCCGACTTCGTGGAGATGTTCGTGGGCGTTGGTGCGTCCCGCGTGCGCGACATGTTCGAGCAGGCGAAAAAGAACGCCCCCTGCATCGTCTTCATCGACGAGATCGACGCCGTGGGCCGGGCGCGCGGCGTCGGCATCGGCGGCGGCAATGACGAACGCGAACAGACGCTGAACCAGCTTCTGGTGGAAATGGACGGGTTCGAGGCGAACGAGGGCGTGATCATCGTCGCCGCCACCAACCGCAAGGACGTGCTGGACCCCGCGCTGCTGCGCCCGGGCCGGTTCGACCGCCAGATCCATGTGCCGAACCCCGACATCAAGGGGCGCGAGAAAATCCTGAACGTCCACGCCCGCAAGGTGCCGCTGGGGCCGGATGTCGACCTGCGCACCATCGCGCGCGGCACGCCGGGTTTCTCGGGCGCCGACCTGATGAACCTGGTGAACGAGGCCGCGCTGATGGCCGCCCGCGTCGGCCGCCGCTTTGTCACCATGGACGATTTCGAGAATGCCAAGGACAAGGTGATGATGGGCGCGGAACGCCGCTCCATGGTCCTGACGCCGGAGCAAAAGGAAAAGACCGCCTATCACGAGGCCGGTCACGCCATCGTCGGCATGAACCTGCCGAAATGCGACCCTGTGTATAAAGCTACGATCATTCCCCGCGGCGGTGCCCTGGGGATGGTGGTCAGCCTGCCTGAAATGGATCGGCTGAACATGCACAAGGACGAGGGCAAGCAGAAGATCGCGATGACCATGGCCGGCAAGGCCGCCGAAATCATCAAATACGGCGAGGAAGGCGTGTCCTCCGGCCCGGCGGGCGACATCCAGCAGGCTTCGGGTCTGGCGCGGGCCATGGTGATGCGGTGGGGCATGTCCGATGCCGTCGGCAACATCGACTATGCCGAGGCGCATGAGGGCTATAATGGCCAGACCGCCGGTTTCTCGGTTTCCGCGACGACCAAGCAGATGATCGAGGCCGAGGTCAAACGCCTGATCGACGAGGGCTATGAGACCGCCTACCGCATTCTGACCGAGAAATCCGCGGATTTCGAGCGGCTGGCAAAGGGTCTGCTGGAATACGAAACCCTGACCGGCGACGAGATCCGCAAGGTCATGGCGGGCGAGGTTCTGGGCGGCGATGACGACAGCGATGCCTCGTCCAGCTCGGGCGGGGGGTCGGTGCTGGCCATTCCCAAGACCAAGCCCAAGTCGCAAAAGACCGACGGCGGGATGGAGCCGGAGCCGCTGGCGTGACCGACCCGACAAACGACTGGAACCCCGGAGCTTACGCAAAGTTCCGGGGTTTGCGTTTGCGCCCGGCGCTGGACCTGCTGGCGCAGGTGGGTGCCTTGCCTGCGGGCGATGTGATCGACCTTGGCTGCGGCGATGGGGCGGTGGGACCGCCTCTCGCTGCGCGCTTTCCCGACCGGCCGCGGATCGGGGTCGACCTGTCCCCCGCCATGCTTGAGCGGGCGCGGGCGACCGGCGGCTATGACCGGCTGGATCTGGCCGACATTGCGACCTGGGTGCCCGAAACCCCGCCCGCGCTGATCTTTTCCAATGCCGCGCTGCAATGGCTGGACCGGCACGAGGTGCTGATCCCGCGCCTTGCCGGCCTTCTGGCGCCGGGCGGCGTGCTGGCGGTGCAGATGCCGCGCCAGCAGGACGCGCCCTCGCACCGGTTGATGCGCGAAACCGCCATGGCGCTGTTTCCCGGCCGCTTTACCGGCGAGGAAAGGCCCGTGGCGCAGCCCCCTGCCCTTTACGCCCGCCTGCTGGCCGGGTCGGGCGCGGCTTCGGTCTGGGAAACCGAATACCTGCAACGGCTGGCCCCGGTCGCCCAGGGCCATCCCGTGCGCCATTTCACCGCCTCGACCGGGATGCGCCCGATCCTTGCGCAGCTGGACGAGGTGGAAACGGCGGCCTATCTTGCCGCCTATGACGCGGCCCTGACCCTGGCCTATCCGGCCGAGGCGGACGGGTCGGTGTTCTTTCCCTTTCGCCGCCTGTTCTTCATGCTGAGCCGCTGAGCCATGCCCGTTCTGAAACCCACCGACTTCATCGGCACGATCATCTGGCTGGGCCATGTTCGCGACCGCGAGTCGGCGCTGGAATCAGCGACGGTGCAAAGCCTGCGGCTGGACTTTGCCGGGCCCGAGGGCGAGGCGCATGGCGGCCTGACCCGGCCGTCGTGCAGCCGGGTGGCCGCGCAATATCCGCGCGACACCGAAATCCGCAATACCCGCCAGCTTTCGGTGCTGTCGGCCGAAGATCTGGACAGGATCGCCGCCAACATGGGCCTGCCGGACCTCGACCCTGCGCTGGTCGGCGCCACGATGGTGATCCGGGGCATCCCGGATTTCAGCCACCTGCCCCCTTCGTCCCGGCTTCAGGCCGAGGGCGGGGCGACCATCGTGGTCGATCTGGAAAACCGCCCCTGTGTGTTGCCGGCCCGGCCGATCGAAACCCGCCATCCCGGTTTCGGCGCGAAATTCAAGCGCGCGGCCGAAGGGTTGCGCGGCTTTGTCGGCTGGGTCGAGCGCGAGGGGACAGTGCATCTGGGCGAGACCATGCGCCTGCACATCCCCGACCAGCCGGTCTGGGCGAATCTTGCCGCGGCTCGCGCCTGACAATTTGCGTGCGTCCCACCGCCTGCGTTTCTAGACTGCCGGAAAATCCGGCGGGATACGCTGACAAGGGGGGAACATGGCTTTCGGTTCGGATATCGAGATCGCCCGCGCGGCGCAAAAGCTGCCGATACAGGACATCGGTGCCCGGCTGGGCATCCCGGCGCAGGATCTGATCCCCTATGGCCATGACAAGGCCAAGGTCGGCGCCGGATTCATCCGCGGGCTGGCCGGGCGGCCCGATGGCAGGCTGATCCTTGTCACCGCGATCAACCCCACCCCTGCGGGCGAGGGCAAGACCACCACCACCGTCGGGCTTGGCGATGCGCTGAACCACATCGGCAAGCGGGCCGTGATCTGCATCCGCGAGGCGAGCCTTGGGCCGAACTTTGGCATGAAGGGGGGCGCCGCAGGCGGCGGCATGGCGCAGATCGTCCCGATGGAGGAGATGAACCTGCACTTCACCGGGGATTTCCACGCCATCACCTCGGCGCACAACCTGCTGGCGGCGATGATCGACAACCACATCTATTGGGGCAACGAACTGGACATCGACACCCGCCGCATCACATGGCGCCGGGTGATGGACATGAACGACCGGGCGCTGCGCGATGCCGTCGTGTCGCTGGGCGGCGTCAGGAACGGCTTTCCCCGGCAAAGCGGCTTTGACATCACCGTCGCCTCGGAAGTCATGGCAATCCTGTGCCTGTCGCGCAGCCTGACAGAGCTGGAGGATCGGCTGAGCCAGATCGTCATCGGCTATACCCGCGACAAACGGCCGGTCCATGCGCGCGACCTGAAGGCGCAGGGGGCGATGACGGTGCTTCTGAAGGATGCGCTGCAACCGAACCTGGTGCAGACGCTGGAGAACAACCCCGCCTTCGTCCACGGCGGCCCCTTTGCCAATATCGCGCATGGCTGCAATTCGGTCATGGCAACCACGACCGCGCTGAAACTGGCCGATTACGTCGTGACCGAGGCCGGATTCGGCGCCGACCTCGGGGCCGAAAAGTTCTTTGACATCAAGTGCCGCAAGGCCGGGCTGACGCCCGCGGCGGCCGTGATCGTCGCCACCGTGCGCGCGATGAAGATGAACGGCGGCGTCGCCCGGGCCGAGCTGGGGGCCGGGAATGTCGAGGCGGTGCGCAGGGGCTGTCCCAACCTTGGCCGCCATATCGAGAATGTGAAGGCGTTCGGCGTGCCCGTGGTCGTGGCAATCAATCATTTCGGCACCGATACCGCCGATGAAATCCGCGCCGTTCAGGACTATGCCGCCAGCCTGGGCGTGCAGGCGATCCTGTGCCGCCACTGGGCCGAAGGCGGCGCCGGGGCGGCGGATCTGGCGCGAAAGGTGGTCGATCTGGCCGAAACCCCGTCGCAGTTCGCGCCGCTTTACCCCGACGACATGGGATTGTTCCACAAGATCGAGACCATCGCGCACCGCATCTATCGTGCAGCCGAGGTCACGGCCGATGCGACGATCCGCGACCAGCTTCATGCCTGGGAGGCTGCGGGATACGGGCACCTGCCGGTCTGCATCGCCAAGACGCAATACAGCTTTTCCACCGATCCCACCCTGCGCGGCGCGCCCGAGGGCCATGTGGTCCCGGTGCGCGAGGTGCGGCTTTCGGCGGGGGCGGGTTTCATCGTCGCCATCTGCGGCGAGATCATGACCATGCCCGGCCTGCCCTCGCACCCGGCGGCGGAAACCATCGGGCTGAATGCCGAAGGCCAGATCGAGGGTCTGTTCTGATCGCGGCTTGACCTTTGCGCTTCGGGGCCGGTAACTCGCCCCCAAGCGAAGGGGAAGGCCATGAACGAACCCGCCGACTGCCGGTCGATGACCGAACTGCGTGCCGCAATCGACGCGCTGGATGGCGAAATCGTCGCACTGCTGGCGCGGCGGGCGGGCTATATCGACCGCGCGATCCAGCTGAAACCGGCCGAGGGGCTGCCAGCCCGCATCGACGACCGGGTGGAGGATGTGGTGGCCAAGGTCCGGGCACGGGCCGCGGCCGCCGCGCTCGACCCTGGTCTGGCGGAAACGGTCTGGCGCGCCGTGATCGAATGGTCGATCGCGCGGGAAGAGGCGATTCTGGGGGTCGACCCCCCGAAGGAGGGCGGATGACGGCCAGGGTGATCGACGGCAAGGCCTTTGCGGCCGGGGTCCGGGCGCGGGTTGCGGCGCATGTCGCGCGCCTGCGCGAGGAACAGGGGCTTCAGCCCGGTCTGGCCGTTGTCCTGGTCGGCGAAGACCCCGCGAGCCAGGTCTATGTCCGCAACAAGGGGATCCAGACCGTCGAGGCGGGGATGGCCTCGTTCGAGCACAAGCTGCCCGCCGACACGCCCGAGGCCGACCTGCTGGCGCTGATCGGCCGGCTGAACGCCGACCCCGTGGTTCACGGCATCCTGGTGCAGCTGCCGCTGCCGGGGCATGTGAATGCGGAACTGGTGATCAACTCCATCGACCCGGCCAAGGATGTGGACGGGTTCCATATCTCGAACGTCGGGCTGCTGGGGACTGGGCAGAAGGCCATGGTGCCCTGCACGCCGCTGGGGTGCCTGATGATGCTGCGCGACCAGCTGGGATCGCTGGCCGGGCTGAATGCGGTGGTCGTCGGCCGATCGAACATCGTGGGCAAGCCGATGGCGCAACTGCTGTTGGGCGACAGTTGCACCGTGACCATCGCGCACAGCCGAACCCGCGACCTGCCCGAGATCTGCCGCCGCGCCGACATCCTCGTCGCCGCCGTCGGGCGGCCCGAGATGATCCGGGGCGACTGGGTGAAACCCGGTGCGACGGTGATCGACGTGGGCATCAACCGGGTGGAACGTGACGGCCGGACCCGCCTTGTCGGCGATGTGGCCTATGCCGAGGCCGCCGCCGTTGCGGGCGCGATCACGCCGGTTCCGGGCGGCGTCGGTCCGATGACCATCGCCTGCCTGCTGGCCAATACGCTGACCGCCTGCTGCCGGTCCCACGACCTGCCCGAACCCGAGGGGTTGACCGCCTGACCGCCGGCGGGGCAGCGTCACGGATTTGCCACAATTCGCGCTGCATCCGGGCAGGTATATTGCCTTCGGTTTTCAGGGTGTTAGATGAAAGCCCAGTAGCGAGATGGCGCCGGGGGGCGCATGTCACGATTTCTGTCGCATTGGAAGGCCGACCTGTCGACGCCAGTGCCCCTGGTGCTGTGGGTGGTGCTGACGGTCATCGTCGCACTGGCCGGGCCGTTCGGCACGCTGGAGGAACTGCGCCTGCCCGCCCGCCTGCTGGTCTGGGGGGGGATCATCGGCGGGTCGATCCTGGTCGGGACAGGATGCCGCGCCCTGGTGCATGAGGTTCTGGGGCTGCGCGATTTTCTGCGGGGGGCGCCCGTCATCGCGCTTCTGGTGGTGGCGATCTGCACCTGGCCGGTCCATACGCTGGCCACCGTCATGACGCGGCCCGAAAACTCGAATGTCCTGAGCCTTGGCGAAATGGCGCTGTTCATCGCGGCCGTTTCGGTCGGCGTCGGTGCCTTCCGCGAGGTTCTGGCCCGTGACGCGGGCGAAAGCATCGAGGCTGCCGCGCAGGTGGAACCGGCGGCGTCCCCCCTGCCCCGGCTGATCGACCGCCTGCCTGCCGAAACACGCGCGCCTCTGGTCTCGATCTCTGGGCGCAACCATTATGTCGATGTGGTCACGCTTGCCGGACGCGCCAGTCTGCTGATGCGCTTTGCCGATGCGCTGGTCGAAGCCGAGGGGGCAGAGGGCGCGCAGATCCATCGGTCGCATTGGGTGGCGTGGGATGCCGTTGAAAGCGCCGGCATCGAGGGCGCGCGCGCCTGGGTGATGCTGCGCAATGGCGCGCAACTGCCCGTCAGCCGCAACCACAGGGAAAAATTGGTGGAGCGGGGGCTGCTCTAGCCCGACCCCGGCCCCCGACGGCCTTCCTACCTCGACCGCGCGGCGCCCTGGCGCGGCATCGGCAGGGCGATCGTCCGGCGCCCCGTCATCACTGCGCGCGCATCTGCCGCCATCAGCCCGGCCAGCACCGGCGCGTCGCACCACAACCCGCCGGTATAGGCGCCATAGGCAGGCAGGATCACCCTGCCCCCGTCGATCAGAAAACAGGGCCGCGCCAGCCCGGCGATACGCGCCTTGGGGTGGTAATGGCCCGAAATCTCGGGACGGGCGGGGGTGGCGATGTGACGGAAGGCCAGCCCCTGCACCACCAGTTCGACGCGGTGGCTGCCCCCCAGATCCACCGGGCCTGCATCGTGGTTCCCCTCGATCCACAGCCAGTCGCGCCCCGCCATCAAACGCAGCAGCCACAGCCGGTCCGCCTCCTCCAGATGCCCGGCGGCAGCGAGGTCGTCGAAACTGTCGCCCAGACAGACCACCCGGCTTGGCCCGGTCCGCTCCAGATCGGCGTCAAGCCGGGCCAGCGTTTCGGGCACCTCATAGGGCGGAAGCAGCGCCCCCCCGCGGCGGGCCAGACGCTCGGACTTTCCCAGATGCAGGTCCGACACGCAGAGCAGCCGCTCGTCGGGCCAGAACAGTGCACCCGACGGCAGGGCAACCAGCCGGGCCGTAACAAGGTCAAAACAATAGCCGGTCATGGCTGCTTTTTGCCGCATCCGGTCGCGGGGGGCAAGACGGCCGGGTCAATCGCAGGCCCCGCCCGTTTACCCGGACGGAGCACCGCATCCGCCCGGCGAAGGCGCAGAATCAGACGCTGAAAGCGTCCGCCCATTCGGGGTGCTTTTTCCGCTGCGCATTGACGAAGGGGCACAGCGGCATGACCTTGAACCCCATCGACCGGGCATCCTCCACCAGCCGCGTCACCAGCGCCAACCCGGCGCCGGTGCCGCGAAAGCTGTCGGGAACACCGGTGTGGTCGGCGATGATCAGCGTGGGGGTGGTGATGGAAAAGGTCAGCTCCGCCTCGTCGCCGTCCTTGCGGATGACATAGCGGCCTTTCGATCCGTTCACTTCCCGGGTGATTGCAAAATCAGTCAACGAGCGTCGCCTCCGTTGCGTTGCGGAATTCGTCCTCGGTCACGCCGTCGGCCAGTTCCACCAGTTTCAATCCGCCGGGCACCACGTCCAGCACGCCAAGGTTGGTGATGATCCGGTCGACCACCGCCTTGCCGGTCAGCGGCAGGGTGCAGGCTTTCAGCACCTTTGACTCGCCCGCCTTGTTGGTGTGGTCCATCACCACCACCACCCGGCCGACACCCGCAACCAGATCCATCGCGCCGCCCATGCCCTTGACCAGCTTGCCCGGAATCATCCAGTTCGCGAGATCGCCGTTTTCGGCCACCTCCATCGCGCCCAGGATCGCCATGGCGATCTTGCCGCCGCGGATCATCGCAAAGCTCTGCGCAGAATCAAAGAACGCCGTCTGCGGCAGTTCGGTGATCGTCTGCTTGCCGGCGTTGATCAGGTCGGCGTCTTCCTCGCCCTCGAACGGGAAGGGGCCCATGCCCAACATGCCGTTTTCGGATTGCAGCGTGACCTCGACCCCTTCGGGGATATAGTTCGACACCAGCGTCGGGATGCCGATGCCAAGGTTCACATACCAGCCGTCCTGCAGTTCCTGCGCGGCGCGGGCCGCCATCTGGTTCCGGTCCCACATGGATCAAGCCCCCCGCTTGCGGACAGTCCGCTGTTCGATGCGTTTTTCATGTTCGCCCTGCACGATGCGATGCACATAGATGCCCGGCAGATGGATCGCGTCGGGGTCGAGCGACCCCAGCGGCACGATCTCCTCGACCTCGGCCACGCAGATCTTGCCGCAGGTCGCGGCGGGCGGGTTGAAGTTGCGCGCCGTCTTGCGGAAGATCAGGTTGCCCGAAGGGTCGGCCTTCCACGCCTTGACGATGGACAGGTCGGCGACGATCCCGGTTTCAAGGATATATTCCTGACCGTTGAAGACCTTGGTATCCTTGCCCTCGGCAATCACCGTGCCCACGCCGGTCTTGGTATAGAATCCAGGGATGCCCGCGCCGCCCGCGCGCATCCGTTCGGCCAGCGTTCCTTGCGGGTTGAATTCCAGCTCCAGCTCACCGCTCAGGTATTGGCGCATGAATTCGGCATTCTCTCCGACGTAGGAAGAGATCATCTTCTTGATCTGGCGGGTTTTCAGCAGGATGCCCAGGCCAAAGTCATCCACCCCGCAGTTGTTCGAGGCGATTGTGATGTCCTTGGTCCCCGCATCGCGGATGGCGTCGATCAGCAGTTCCGGTATGCCGCACAGGCCGAACCCCCCGGCCGCAATCAGCATTCCGTCGAATAGAACCCCTTCCAGCGCCTCGGCGGCGCTGCCGTAAACCTTTTTCATGCGTGTCTCCCCGCGAAGTTCCGGCGTTCATAAGGACGCCTGTTTTCGGTCAAGTCAATCGCGGCAGGCGACGGGTCATCGCACGGCGGCGACCAGCGGCACCTCGCCCCCGATCAACACCAGACCGCCATCGTCGCCGATGTCGAAGCGGTCGATCCGCGCCAGGGTGGACAGGAAGGCCTGCTCCACATCCGCCCCCGCCCCAAGGCAGGCCATGCGCGTCCCGGCCACCGGGCCGAACCGGAAACTCTCGCCCGTCATCTCTGCCGCGCCGGTATAGCGGTTGCAGCCCGATGTTCCCGAAACCCGCAGTCCGTCAAAGGCCATCGTCACCTCGACCCCCGCGGGCACATCCGTCTCGCCGATGCGGGTGACGCGCCAGTCGCCGCTCAGCAGCGCCGCCGGATCCCCGCCGCAGCCGTTCAGCACGGCCCCCGCCTGTTCGACCAGGACCGTCGCCGGATAGGGCATTCCGGTCATCGTATCGCGGCAGATGGCCTCGGACACGGTAAAGGCCAGATCGGGCGAGACGGCATAGCGCGTGCCCGCCTCGTTGTCCTCGCCCTGCGGCAGCGGGCCGCCCTGCGCCCCGCCATCCTCGCGCGAAAAGGCGACGCCGTCACTCGTGGCGTTCAGCACCCATCCGGGTTCGTTCCCCCGCGCGACAAAGGGCAGGGTCAGAGTGTGGGTCGGGGCCGGCTCGTATGCGGTCAGCGCCACGATCCCCAGATCGACCGGCCCGGCGGCCAGGGCCTGCGGCTGGCTGACCCATCGCACCTGCCCCGCGACCTTCAAGGCGCCGGTCAGGGCCTGGCCCTGCCCCTCGGGGATGTCGAGCGCAAAGGGCAGCGGCACCTGCGCGCCCTTTGTCTCGGCGCGGAAGGCGGCGATCACACGGTCGCCCTCGCGCACCTCCAGCAGGATTTCGGCGCCTTCGGGCAGGGCGATGCGCTCGCGATAGGCCAGCGCCCCCTTCACCTCGCGCGCCTCGGCCGGCAGGATCATCAGCAACGCGGCCACGACCGGCGCGCCGGCGCGAAACAGGATGGTTCGGATCATCGGCTTCTCCCTCGGGTTGCGGGAACTATGCGGCATTGCGGGACGATCAGGCAACCCGTTCGCAGCCCGATTGATCGCGGCGGTCGGCGCTGCTAAGGGAGGGCCACTCCGGCCGCTTGGAGGAATGGTAGACTCAAGGCACTTAAAATGCCTGGCCCGCAAGGGCGTGCGGGTTCGAGTCCCGCAGCGGCTACCACCCCCCATATCCTGCTGATTTCCCTTGGGAATACCGGTGCGACCCGCCTATTCCCCCAGGTTCAGCCGGTCCAGCACCCAGACCCCCATCGCCTGCACCATGTCGTCGCGCCAGGACAGGGGGCCGGGGCGATACAGCGCCGAGGCGAGCGCCCGCTGCTGCTTTTCCAGAATGCCCACATCCTCTTTCGCCACCCGCTCCCACCGGTCGTAATAGGCGGCGGCGCGGTCCGCGAAATCGGGCAGGTCCAGCCGGTCGGCAGGGAAGCAGCCGCCCACCTCCAGCAGCGTGCGGTCGGCGGCGACGGGCGTGCAGTTCAGCCACCACAGCGCATCCTGCGACACCGCGAACTGCATCGTCGGGAAGGCGACGGTGAAATAGGTGCCCTGCCGCGCATCCTCGTCCAGCCCCTCGATCGGCGGAAAGGGCGGCACGGACTCGCTCAGCGTGGCGATGGAGCGGCCCGAGATCACCTGGATGCAGATCCAGTTGCCCCGCGTCGGCAAGGTGCGCGACTGCTGCGCGCCGACCGTATCGCGGTGGACGATGCCGGTGTGATAGGTCTCCATCGCATTCTCGAGGATCAGCTTCCAGTTGCAGGCCACGTCCAGCGTCGTGGTCCAGACATGGCGCATGTCCTGCGGCCTGTGACTGGCCAGCCGGTCGGGCAGATCGCCCAGATGGTCCAGCAGCGAGGGGCCGTCCTTGGTCGCGCGGGCAAAGACGAAGCCCGCCCAGATGTCCAGATCCAGCGGAACAAGACCGTATTCCACCCGGTCGAACCCTTCGGCATCCTTCATGTCGGGGCAGCCATACAGGCGCCCGTCATTGAAATAGCTCCAGGCGTGATAGGGGCAGACGACGCGGCCGCCGCAATTGCCGCTGCCTTCCAGCAGGATCGAGCCGCGATGGCGGCAGTAATTGGCGAAACAACGCAGCCGCCCGTCATTGCCGCGGATCAGGACGACCGGACCGCCGGGCGTGTCGAAGGCGCGATAGTCGCCGGGACGGGCCAGCGTCTCCTCCCGGCACAAAAAGAACCAGTGCTTCAGGAAGATGTCACGCCGCTCGGCCTCGAAAATGGCGGGGTCGGTGTAGAACCCCGCCGGCATGGACCGGGCGCGATTGATCGGTGCGGTCGCGGCGGCAAGGTCGAGCGGGTCGAGCGGCATGGGTCAGGCTCCGGTATGGGGGACGTGGCTTGACCCAGCCTGCGGCGCGGGGAGGGCCTGCCGCAAGTCCGTTTGCGACACAGGGGCCGGAAAGATCAGCCGTCGAACAGGTCGCCCTGCCCCGGCCCGCGCGGCGGGTCGATCCCCAGGTGCCGCCAGGCGCGCGCCGCCAGCATCCGCCCGCGCGGCGTGCGCTGGATCAAGCCCTGTTGCAGAAGATAGGGCTCGATCACTTCCTCGATGGCATCGCGCGCCTCGGACAGGGCCGCGGACAGGGTCTCGACGCCCACCGGCCCGCCGCCATAGCTGACCGCGATCAGTTCCAGATACCGTCGGTCGGCCCCGTCCAGCCCGATGTCATCCACCCCCAGCCGGGTCAGCGCGCTGTCGGCCAGCGCGCGGCTGACCTTGCCCCCGGCCTCGACCAGCGCGAAATCGACCACCCGGCGCAGCAGGCGCCCGGCGATGCGCGGCGTTCCGCGGGCGCGGCGGGCAATCTCGCGGCAGCCGGCCTCGTCGGCCTCGACGCCCAGCAGGCGCGCACCGCGGGCGACGATCTGGAACAGCTCGTCCTCGGTATAGAACTGCAAGCGCGTGGGAATGCCGAACCGATCGCGCAGGGGCGTTGTCAACAGACCAAGCCGCGTCGTGGCCCCGACCAGGGTGAAGGGTTGCAGGTCGATCCTGACCGTGCGCGCCGCCGGCCCCTCGCCGATGACCAGATCCAGCGCGAAATCCTCCATCGCGGGATACAGCACCTCCTCCACCACGGGGGACAGGCGGTGGATCTCGTCGATGAACAGCACGTCGCGGGGTTCGAGGTTGGTCAGGATCGCCGCCAGATCGCCCGGCCGCGCCAGTACCGGGCCGGAGGTCATGCGGAACCCCACCCCCAACTCGCGCGCCATGATCTGCGCCAGGGTCGTCTTGCCCAGACCGGGGGGGCCGTGGAACAGCGTGTGATCCATCGCCTCGCCCCGCATTCGCGCGCTTTCGATGAAGACGCGCAGGTTGGCCCGCGCCTCGGCCTGGCCCACGAATTCCTCCAGCGCCTGCGGACGCAGGGCGCGGTCGGAATCTTCGGGCAGGCGGTCGGGGCGAAGCTGGGGGTCGGGGGCGATCATGGCAGGAACAATCCCCGAACAGCGCCCGGTTTGCAAGCGCATTGCGGGCGGACCGCGCGGAGCCTCCGGCGGGAGTATTTCAGAAAGGGAAAGCACGATGCGGCTTTCCCTTTCTGAAATACTCATCTTGCGACGGCACGGCGCGCGCGAGGGGCGTCAGGCCCAGGGACCGCCGCGCCTTGCCCCGCTGGGCGGGATCGAGGATCGCAGGGGGGCGGCGGCAGGTTGCAGCTTCATCAGCGCCGCCACCCGGTTCGCGGTCGAAGGATGCGTCGCGAACAGGTTGTCGGCGCCATGACCGTTCAGCGGATTGATGATGAACATATGCGCCAGCGCCGGGTTGCGTTCGGCCGCCGGGTTGTCAATGCCGCGCGCCGCCGCATCTATCCGTTGCAGGGCCGAGGCGAGCCAGTCCGGGTGGCCACAGATTTCCGCGCCGCCGCGATCCGCCTCGTATTCGCGCGACCGCGAGATCGCCATCTGCACCAGTCCCGCCGCCAGCGGCGCAAGAATCATCAGCGCCAGTGTGCCCAGCATCCCGCCCGGCCGGTCGCGATTGCCGCCGAAGAACATGGCAAAGTTCGCCAGCATGGAAATCGCCCCCGCCATGGTGGCGGTGACGGTCATCGTCAGCGTGTCGCGATGGCGGATATGGGCCAGTTCATGCGCCATGACCGCCGCCACCTCCTCGGTCGACAGGCGGCGCAACAGGCCGGTGGTGGCGGCAACGGCGGCGTTCTGCGGGTTGCGGCCGGTGGCAAAGGCGTTCGGCTGATCGGCGTCGATCAGATAGACCCGCGGGCGCGGCAGTCCCGCGCCATCGGCCAGCCTGTTGACCATGCCGACAAACTCGGGCGCGCTGCTTTCGTTCACGGCGCGCGCGCCGGTCATCGACAGCACCGCCCGGTCGGAGTTCCACCAGGTGAAAAGGTTCATCCCCCCGGCAAAGACCAGCGCGATGATCGCCCCGCCCTGCCCGCCGATCAGGGCACCAACGCCCATGAACAGCGCCGTCATCGCCGCCATCAGCACGAAGGTGCGGATATTGCCCATCTGGTCCCCCCCTTCCGGTTCCGACAAGATATGGAACCGCCCTGCCCGCGCGGCAAGGGTCAGCGCGGGGCCAGATGCTTCAGCGCAAGGCGGATCAGCGTGGCGGTATCGGCCCCGGGCTGGTCGCCCGCGACGGTGGCCACCGCCTCGGCCGCATCGCCGGGCCCATAGCCGAGGTTGACCAGCGCCGACAGCGCATCCGCCGAATAGCCCGCCCGCGCCTGTGCGGCGTTCGGCTGGGCAGGCTTTGCCGCGCGGCGCGGGGCGGGGGCCGCAGGCTCGATCACCTCGTCATCCGGGGCGGCGGTGGCGACGAGACCCGCCCCCGCCGCCATCAGTGCCGGGGCCTTGGACTTCAGCTCCAGGATCACCCGTTGCGCCAGTTTCGGCCCGACGCCCGGCGCCGCCTGCACCGCGCGCGCATCGCCAAGGGTGATCGCCCGTGCCACCCCTTCGGCGCCAAGCGCGCCCAGGATCGCCATCGACGCCTTGGCCCCCACCCCCTGCACCGTCATCAGCAGGCGGTGCCATTCCTTTTCCAGCATGGTCGGAAAGCCGAACAGCTGCAGCAGATCCTCGCGCACCAGCAGGTCGGTATAAAGCGCCGCCGCCTCGCCCACCGGGGGCAGGCCGGCCATGGTGCGGTCGTTGACATGGACGATGTAGCCGACGCCGCGCACGTCGATCAGCACCTGATCCCCGCCCTTCCAGTCGATGCGGCCCGCGATACGCCCGATCATGCGCGCGCGCCCCTCATGCCGAGGCCCGCTGCACGGCGGCCTGCAACCGGCCCGCGCTTTGCGCGTGATGGGCGTGGCAGATGGCGATGGCCAGGGCATCCGCCGCATCCGGCCCGGCGACCTGCACCCCCGGCAGATGCAGGCGGACCATGTGGTCGATCTGCACCTTGGCGGCATGGCCCACGCCGACCACCGTTTTCTTGACCTGGTTGGGCGCGTATTCGGCCACAGGCAGCCCGGCCTGCGCCGGAACCAGCAGGGCGATGCCGCGCGCCTGTCCCAGTTTCAGCGTGGCCACCGCATCCTTGTTGACGAAGGTCTGTTCCACCGCCGCCGTATCGGGGGCATAGCGGCGCAGCACCTCGGTCAGCTGGACATGCAGGGCGACCAGCCGCAAGGCCAGATCCTGCCCGCCATCCGAATGGCAGACGCCATTCGCGACATGGGTGAGTCGCGAGCCCGCCACCTCGATCACCCCCCAGCCGAGGTTGCGAAGGCCCGGGTCGATCCCCAGAACGCGCATGTCTGCCTCCCTGTCCCCCGGATTCTGTCCGGTGTTGCTTTCCGATCACTAGCACGAACCGGGAACATCCGCCAAGACAGAAAGCGTGACGATGACGATTTCCGCCATGGAAAGACGGAAAACGACATGCTGGGGCGAAAAATCGACTCTTTTGGCCGGGTTTTGTGAAGCCTCTGTAAACAGGGCAAAAATAGGGCCATCACCCATGCAGCCGCTGCATTGCTGCATTGCGGCGGGACGGCTTCCCTTTCCATATGGGCCGAATTATCTGGCTGTCATGAAGCGCAGTTGCTTCATCATTACGCAGTTTAGAAAAGGAAACCGTCATGGCTGCTTATGAGACGTCCCGCACGGCGCCGCTCGGCGCCATCTCGATCTTCCGCCTCGTGCAATCGTTCTCGGGGGCCGCTTCGGTGGTTCGCGGCTGGAACGATGCCCGTATCACGCGCAAGGCGCTCGGCAAACTGACCGACCGCGAGCTCGACGACATCGGCCTCTGCCGGGGTGACATCGAGATGATCGGCCGCTGACACGCGGCCCATATCCGAAGGCTTTAAGGCCGTCACCCGAAAGGGTGGACGGCCTTTCGCTTTTCTGCCTCCGCAACGCCCGTGCGCCACACATGGAAACGCCCCGCTTGCCGGGCAAGAGGGGCGCCATCTGATCCCTGTGGAAGTGATCCGTGCGGAATAATATCAGCCGCGCTTGGCCCAAGCGGAAAGCTGGCCGATCCGTTGTGCCAGTTCCTGCGTGACCGGATCGGGCTGCATGATCCACGCGCCCAGAGGTTCGACCCCGTTTCCGGCGCGCAGCGCCTCGACCCGGTGGGCATAGATCTCGGAGCCAACATTGTAATAGATCATCGCCTTCAGCCCGAAGACGGAAAGCAGCAGCATGACCATCGGCATCAGAAAGCTGCGGCGGCGGCGCGACGGGCGAAAATAGTGGGAACGGCCCAGGGTGCCCGGAGCTTCAAACCCGAAGCCTCTGGCACGCGCCTTTTCAATGCGGCTGATCCGGCTGTAAAATTCGGAAAGATTCGGGTCGGACACCATCGTAAACTCCACTATCCGCCCCCGCGTCCTGCCTAGATGGCCAAGGATTGTGGCGGAATTAGGGCGGCTCGTGAAAACCGTCTCAATTTCGCCGCATAACGAGTGTCGACCATTCGCCGATATCCTCGCGGTTGAGAAGATCGAAGCCAGCGGCGACATAGGCCGCCGTCACCCCCTCGGCCTGCACCACCAGCAGGCCCGAAAGGATGATTCGCCCCCCCGGCGCCACATGCGCGGCCATCGGCGGCGCCAGTTCGATCAGCGGACCTTTCAGGATATTGGCGAAGACCAGATCAAAGGGCGCGGCCTCGGCCAGCCGGGGGTGGGCGAAACCCGCCGCCTCCAGACATTCGATGCGGCCTTCCAGCCCGTTGATCGCCACGTTCGCCTGCGCCACGTCCACTGCCACGCGGTCGATGTCGCTGGCGATGACCAGCGCATCGGGCAGGACCGCCGCCGCCGCCATGGCCAGAACGGCGGTGCCGCAGCCGATGTCGGCGATCTTTGCCGGGGCGAATCCCTCGGCTGCCATCCGGTCAAAGGCCTTGAGGCAGCCCAGCGTGGTGCCGTGATGGCCGGTGCCAAAGGCCACCGTCGCCTCGATCTGCAAGGGGATGCGCCCGCCCTGCGCCGCGACCTCGGCCGCCTTGTCGGCATCATGGCTGCCATAGACATAGAAGCGGCCCGCATCCACCGGGGCCAGTTCGCGACGCACATGGGCCACCCAGTCGATTTCCGGCAGTTCCGACAGCGCAAAGGGTTTCGCCCCGAACGCCATGGCCAGCAGGTCCAGAATCGCGCCCATGGGCGGTTCGGTGAAATAGGCGCCGACCTCCCACAGGCCGGACCCGTCCTCGATTTCAAAGACGCCGACGCCGACCGGGGCGGGGTCCATCTTTTCCAGCGCCTCGCCCAGGGCCTCGGCCTCCTCCTCGCCCGGCAGGGTGGTCAGCGCGGTATAGGTGGGCATGGGGGAAACCTTTCGATGCGTTGAGCGCGCGATACCCCCGGCACACGGCCAGCCGCAAGATTTTTCCGAAAAATCTTGCGCGATTTCTTCAAAGAAATCGGCGACCGTCACAGAAAGCTCTGCGGGTCGATGTCGATGGCCATGCGCACCTGCGACGGGCATTTCACCCCCGCCGCCCATTCCGCCAGCGCAGCCTGAAGCGGCACGGCCCGCGTCGCCTTGACCAGCAGCCGCACCCGGTGCCGCCCGCGCACGCGGGCAATCGGCGCGGGCGCCGGGCCAAAGACCTGCGCGCCTATCCGCTGCAACGGCGCGTCGCGCCGCGCCAGTTCCGCGCCGAAGTCAAAGACCTGCGCCACATCCGGCCCCGACAGGATCACCCCGGCCATGCGGCCATAGGGCGGCATCCCCGCCGCCCGCCTCTCACGCGCCTCGGCCTGCCAGAACGCCTCTTCATCGCCGCCAAGGATGGCGCGGATGACCGGATGTTCGGGCTGAAAGGTTTGCAGCAGGGCAAGGCCCGGTTTCTCGGCCCGCCCCGCCCGGCCCGCCACCTGCCGCATCAGCTGGAACGTCCGCTCGGCCGCGCGCAGGTCGGTGCCTTGCAGGCCAAGGTCGGCGTCGATCACCCCCACCAGCGTCAGCAGCGGAAAGTTGTGCCCCTTGGCCACGATCTGCGTGCCGATGATGATGTCGGCGCCACCCACCGCAATCGCCTCGATCTGCGCTTTCAGCGCGCGGGCCGATCCGAACAGGTCGGACGACAGCACCGCCACCCGCGCCGTGGGAAACCGTTCGGCCACCTCCTCGGCCAGCCGCTCCACGCCGGGGCCGACCGGGGCCATCTTGCCCTCGGCATGGCACTGGGGGCAGGCCTCGGGGATCGGCTTGGTCGCGCCGCATTGGTGGCAGACCAGGCGTTTCAGGAAGCGATGCTCCACCATCCGGGCATCGCACTGGTCGCAGCCGATCTGATGCCCGCAGGCGCGGCAGACCGTCACCGGCGCATAGCCGCGACGGTTCAGGAACAGCAGGCTCTGTTCCCCCGCCGCCAGCCGCGCATCCACCGCCCCGGCCAGCGGCGCAGAGATCCAACGGTTCGCGGCCAGCCGTTCGGCCCGCATGTCGATGGCCCGCATTTCCGGCAGTTCCGCCGTGCCGAACCGCGACCCCAGGTCGATCCGGCCATATTTCCCCGCCTCGACATTCGCCCAGGTTTCCAGGCTGGGCGTGGCCGAGGCCAGGACCACCGGGCAACCGGCGATGGAGGCGCGCAGCACCGCCATGTCGCGGGCGTTATACAGCACGCCCTCCTCCTGTTTATAGGAGGTGTCGTGTTCCTCATCCACGACGATCAGGCCAAGGTGCTGATACGGCAGGAACAGCGCCGAGCGCGCGCCGACGACCAGCTGCACCTGCCCCTCGGACGCCATGCGCCACAGCCGCCGCCGTTCGGTCTGCGTCACGCCGGAATGCCATTCGCCGGGCCGGGCACCGAACCGCGCCTGCACGCGGGCCAGAAAATCCGCCGTCAGCGCGATTTCCGGCAACAGGACCAGCGCCTGCCGCCCGGCGCGCAGGCATTCCGCCACCGCCTCAAGGTAAACCTCGGTCTTGCCCGACCCGGTGACGCCCTTCAGCAGCGTGGCGGAATAGCCGTCCGCCGCCACCGCCGCGGCCAGCGCATCGCCCGCCGCCACCTGATCGCCCGCCAGCCGCCCCGGCGCGGCCCAGTCCTGAGGCGGATAGGGCAGATCGCGCGGCGCTTCCTCCTCGGCCACGACGCCAAGGTTGACCAGCCCCTTGACGACCGTGGGCGTGACGCCCGCCGCCTCGGCCAGCTCGCCCAGCGTCACCGCAGCGCCGCCGAAATCGCGCAGGGCCTCGATCACCTTCAGCCGCGCATCGGTCAGCCGGTTCGGCACCGGCCCGGCCAGCCGATAGACCCGGCGCGAGGCGGGTGCCGCCCCAAGGCCCGGCGCGCGGGTCGCCAGCCGCAGCATCGCGGGCAAGGGCGTCAGCGTGTAATCCGCCGCCCGCGCGATGAAGCTGCGCAGTTCCGCCCGCATCGGCCGCGCATCCAGCACCCGCGTGACGGGGCGCAGCCTCGATTCGTCAAAGCCGCCCTCGCCCGCGCCCCAGACCACGCCCAGCACCCGGCGCGGACCCAGCGGCACCTCGACGAAATCGCCGGTGCCGCAGCCGCCCTCGGGCGCGCGATAGTCCAGCACGCGCCCCAAAGGCTCGGTCGTCAGGACGCCGACACGTTCGCCGGGTTGAAAACTGCGGTCCAAAGAGGGGCCCCGTGTCAGGATGGCCCCCCTTGGCTAAACGTCCCGCCCGCCCGCCGCAAGGCGCAAGCCTGCGCCACCCGATGGGCGCGGACGTTGCCGATTTACACCATCCAACAGAACGGCGCCGATCGGCAACCTGCGGAAATTCCATAAAAACCCTTGGATACCCGCCCATTGCGCGACAAAGCTCGTGCAAAAGCCGCCGCATCGGCGTTGTCGGATTCCGACATTCCGCTATACTCGCGGGAAAAATGGCAGGCAGGCACCCCATGGCAGACAGCGCCCTTCGCGAAGAATTGCGCGACCGGATCATCACCCGGCCGGAACTGATCCTTGAAGATCCCGATCTGATGAACGCCCTGATCGCTGCGAACGAACGCGCGATGGGATCGAACATCGTCGACCTGCGCGGCATCGCGATGGAGCGTATGGAGGCGCGGCTGGACCGGCTGGAGGATACCCACCGCTCGGTCATCGCCGCCGCCTATGAAAATCTGGCGGGCACCAACCAGGTGCATCGCGCCATCCTTCAGATGCTGGACCCGCTGTCCTTCGAGGAGTTTCTGAAGAACCTGACCGGCGATGTCGCCCAGACCCTGCGGGTCGATTGCGTGCGGCTGGTGCTGGAATCGGTTCAGAATACCGAAGACCCCGCCCTGCGCCGTCTGGGAGAGGTGCTGTTCGTCGCCGAACCCGGCTTTGTCGCGGGCTATCTGACCGGCGGGCGCAACGTGCCCACCCGTCCCGTCACGCTGCGGCAGGTGCAGCCGGATTGCGCGCTTTACGGCGACCGCGTGCGACGGATCGGGTCCGAGGCGCTGATGAAGCTCGATTTCGGACAGGGGCGCCTGCCCGGCCTTCTGGTCTTTGGCGCCGAAGATCCGCATCAGTTCAAATCGGCGCATGGCACCGATCTGCTGGCCTTTCTGGCCGGCGTGTTCGAGCGGACGATGCGCCGCTGGCTGGCATGAGCGACGATCCGGCCCTGTCGCCCGCGCTGCGCGAGGCGCTGGCCCGATGGCTGGCCCAGCTGCGCGCGCTGGACGGCGCGGCCGCGAATACGGTCACGGCCTATGCCGGTGACGTGACGCGTTTCCTGCATTTCATGGCCCATCACAAGGGCGGCGCGGCGGGGATCGCGCCACTTCTGCAAACCGGCCCGTCCGACCTGCGCGCCTGGATGGCGCAGGAACGCAACCGCGGCCTTTCCGCACGGTCGCTGGCGCGGGCCTTGTCGTCGGTAAAGGGATTCATCGCCTGGGCCGGCGACCGCGAGGGGGCCGAGGCCACGGCGGTCCTGTCGGCCCGAAGCCCGAAGTTCCGCGCCAAGCTGCCCCGCCCTCTGACGCCCGAAGGCGCGCAGGACATGATAGAGACGGTGGGCGACAATGCCCGCGACGACTGGACCGCCGCGCGCGACATCGCCGTGCTGACGCTGCTTTACGGCTGCGGTCTGCGGATATCCGAGGCGCTTGGCCTGACCGGGGCCGACATTCCGCTGGCCGAGGTGCTGCGCATCACCGGCAAGGGCGGCAAGACCCGCATCGTCCCGACCCTTGCCGTCGCGCGGCAGGCGGTAGAGCGTTACGGGGCGCTTTGCCCCTATGATCTGGCCAGCGACGCGCCGCTGTTTCGCGGCAGCCGCGGTGGACCGCTCAATCCCCGGCTGGTGGCGCTGGCCATGGAAAAGGCGCGCGGGCAACTGGGCCTGCCCGCCACGGCGACGCCGCACGCGATGCGGCACAGCTTTGCGACCCATCTTCTGGCCGCGGGCGGAGACCTGCGCGCGATACAGGAATTGCTGGGTCACGCCTCGCTTTCCACAACGCAAGCCTATACGGCCGTGGATGCCGCGCGGCTGATGCAGATCTATGAAACGGCGCATCCCCGCGCCTGAAAGATTGCGCGCGCAGAATTTTTGCGGCATCACGAAAAAATGCAGATCCGGTTCAAAGCCCTTTCCGTCCACCTCCTGACCGCCACCGGCGCCGTGCTGTCCATGCTGGCCATGCTGGCCGCGGTCGAGGGGAAGTGGAGCCTGATGTTCCTCTGGCTGGTCGTGGCCCTTCTGGTCGACGGCATCGACGGCCCCCTGGCCCGCCGCTATGACGTGACCGAGAACTGGCCGACCTACGATGGCGTCCTGATGGACCTGATCGTCGATTACCTGACCTATGTGTTCATCCCGGCCTATGCCCTGTTCAAATCGGGGCTGCTGGTCGGCTGGACCGGCTGGCTGTCGATCATCGCCATCGTCTATGGCTCGGTCATCTATTTCGCCGACACGCGGATGAAGACCAAGGACAAAAGCTTTTCGGGCTTTCCCGCCTGCTGGAACATGGTGGTGCTGGTGCTGTTCGCCATCGCGCCGTCGCACTGGGCGATCCTTGGCGTGGTGATCCTGCTGACGGTGGCGATGTTCCTACCGCTGAAATTCATCCATCCGGTGCGGACGAAACGCTGGCGGAACGTGTCGCTGCCGGTGGCGCTGGCCTGGGTGATCTTTGCCGGCTGGGCCGCCTGGCGCAATTTCGAGGAAGGAAGCTGGGCGCACTGGGCGCTGATGGCGACCTCGCTCTACCTCTGCCTTGCCGGGATCGCGCAGCAGATCATCCCCGACCGCGACGTCGAACGCATCGCCTGAATCGGCCCCTGCCCCTTCATCTTGGCCCAAATACCCTCGGGGGTCCGGGGGCGGAAAGCCCCCGGCGCCTGCACAGGGCGCGCGCTCAGCCGTTCAGAAGCCGCAGCGCCTCGGCATGGATCGTGGCATTGGCCGCGGCCAGAACCTGCCCGCCGTTGTGGCAAGGCCGCCCCTGCCAGTCGGTGACGATGCCGCCCGCCGCCTCGATCACCGCGATCGGGGCCTGCACGTCATAGGCCTGCAACCCCGCCTCGATCACCAGGTCGATCTGCCCCGCGGCGATCAGCGCATAGGCATAGCAATCCATCCCATAGCGGACCAGTTTCGCGCCCGAGGCCACACGACGAAAGGTCGCGCCCTCCTCGGGCGTGCCGAGTTCGGGGAAGGTGGTGAACAGGATCGCCTCGGCCAGCGGCCGGGCGGCGCGGGTTTTCAGGGCCGCGGTGCCGGAGGGTCCGGTCACCTGCGCGCGGCCAAAGCCGCCCTCGAACCTTTCGCGGATATAGGGCTGGTCGATCAGCCCATAGATCGGCCCCGTCGCATCGGCGACCGAGATCAGCACCCCCCAGGTCGGCGTGCCCGACAGATAGCCGCGCGTGCCGTCGATCGGATCCAGCACCCAGGTCAGGCCCGAGCTTCCCTCCTGCGCGCCGTATTCCTCGCCCAGGATGCCGTCCTGCGGGCGTCGGCGGGCCAGGATCTCGCGCATCCGTTCTTCCGACAGGCGGTCGGCAACCGTGACGGGATCGAAGCGGTGGGTTTCCTTGTTGTCGGCCATCAGCGCGGCCGACCGGAAATGCAGCAGCGTCGCCTTGCGCGCCGCCTCGGCCAGTTCCGCGGCCGTTGCGATCAGATCGGCGGCCTCGGCCGCCGAAACCGTTGATTTCACCATCTGGTCACCGCCTTGCCCGTCGGGAGCGTGTTGCCCCCATCCCCCGGCTAAACGCCAGGGGCCGACGGGTCAAGCGGGCCGTCCTTTCAGGCGGCGTCCGACAGGACGCGGGCCAGATCGAACAGGCGGCGGCGCTGTGCCTCGGGGATGGCGTAATAGGACCGCACCAGTTCCAGCGCCTCCTTGTCGGCCATCAGATCACCCTCGGCCGCCTGCGGCGGCGCATCGGCAAGACCTTCAAAGAAAAACGCGATCGAAACGCCAAGCGCATCGGCGATATCCCACAGACGCGAGGCGGAAACCCGGTTCATACCCGTTTCATACTTCTGGATCTGCTGGAACTTGATGCCAACCTTGTCGGCAAGCTGTTGCTGCGTCATGCCGACCATCCAGCGGCGGTGACGGATACGCTTGCCCACATGGGCATCGACATGGTGCTTCATTCCAGTCTCCTGTAATCATTACTGTCCCTGCCGGAATATAAGCAAGAAACGTGCCAAAACCGGGGATACTGTCAAATGGATCAAAATTTCCTGCTGCGCGCGCAAACCTGTCTTTTTGGATATGTCCCATTATACAGATGAACAACAATTCGCGCGAGAGGGGATCTGATCGCCTGTAACGCATTAAAAGAAACGCCAACTCGCCTTAGGCGCGATCCTCAAAATGCTTTGCAAATTGCATCGCAAATCCGAACGGCAGCCCCTGCGAAGGGGACTTGCCGCAACCGCCCGGTCCGCGTTAGGGCTGTCCGCCATCGTCACAGCAAGGGTCTTTCGATGCGCGTCTGGCAAATCCACGAACCCGGAACCCCGCCCCATCTGGCCGATCTGGCCGATCCTGTTCCCGGCATGGGCGAGGCCGTGGTGCGGGTAGAGGCTTGCGGCCTGAATTTCGCCGATCTGCTGATGGCCGAGGGCAAGTATCAGGAAAGGCCCGCCCTGCCCTATGTTCCGGGGCTGGAATTTGCCGGAACGGTCGAGGCTCTGGGGCCGGACACAGACGGACCCGCCCCCGGCACACGGGTGGCGGCCTATGCGGGGCACGGCGGGCTGGCGGAACGGGCGCTGCTGCGGGCCGACCGGCTGGTCGCCATCCCCGATTCCATGACGATGGTCGAGGCGGCAGGCTTTCAGATCGCCTATGGCACCAGCCATGTCGCGCTGCATCACCGCGCCCGCCTGCAACCGGGCGAGACGCTGCTGGTGCTCGGCGCGGCCGGGGGCGTCGGGCTGACGGCCGTGGAAATCGGCAGGCGGATGGGCGCGCGCGTCATCGCCTGCGCCCGCGGGGCGGACAAGCTTGCCGTGGCGCGCGCCGCCGGCGCGGATCAGGTGATCGACAGCGAGACCCCCGACCTGAAGGCCGCCTTCAAGGCCATCGGCGGGGTGGATGTCGTCTATGACCCGGTGGGCGGCCCGGCCTTCGATGCGGCCCTGCGGGCCTGCCGCGCCGAAGGGCGGCTTCTGACCATCGGCTTTGCCAGCGGCACGGTCCCGCAGGTTCCGGCCAACCTGCTGCTGGTCAAGAACCTGACGGTGATGGGCCTTTACTGGGGCGGCTACCTGTCCTTCCGCCCTCAGGTGCTGACCGACAGCCTGCGCACCCTGTTTGGCTGGTATACCGAGGGCGGCCTGCGTCCGCATGTCAGCAACATCCTGCCCCTTGAGCAATTTCCCCAAGGGCTGGATCTGCTGCGCCGGCGGGCGGCGACGGGCAAGGTTGTGATCACGACGCGATAGCCTGCCCCACCCCCACCGGCCGCGCGGGCGCGTGCCGCCATGCCCGGCGGATCAGATCGGCCAGCGCCGTCACGGCCGGACTGTGCACCGGGTCCGCCACATAGAGGTTGATCTTGACGGTGCCCAGGTCCGGCAGCGCACCGCCATGGGCGACCCGCTCTACATAGGGCGGCTCGGACCCGGCGAGCGAGGTATAGACCGCCAGATCGGCGCTGACCGTCGCCTCGACCGCGCGGGTGTTCTCGCTTTCCACCGCCATTTCCCAACCGACCCCGGCCGCATCCAGCGCCGCCTGCACCCGCTGGCGAAAGATGCAGGCCTGCGGAAAGGCCAGCCGCAGCGGGCGCGTCTTCCACGCCTGCCCGCCTTCGGCGCCGATCCAGACCAGCGGCACCTCGGTCAGCACCTCGCCCTCCGGTCCCGGTGCATCCTCGGTCGTCAGGATGATGTCGCAGTCGCCATGTTCAAACTGTGCCTTGAGTGTGCGGGTAAAGGACGAGACCAGCGACACCTTCATCCGCGGGAAATCCTTGGCGAATTGCTGCAAGACCCGCGGGATCGCCGGGTATACGATGTCGTGCGGCACGCCCAGCACGATTTCCCCTTCGTGCGCGGCATGGGTCAGGCGGCCGAAAACCTCGTCGTTCAGGGCCAGCATCTTGCGGGCATAGCCCAGAACCTGCTCTCCCGCCGCGGTCAGGGCCACCTTGCGGCCGGACCTGTCCAGTAGCTCCAGCCCCAGCTGATCCTCCAGCCGCTTGATCTGCATCGACACTGCCGATTGCGTCAGGTTCAGGAAACCGGCGGCGCGCGTCACCCCGCCCGCATCCGCGATGGCGGCGAAAGAGCGCAGGGCAGCAAGATCCACATGGCGTCTCATATCACGATCCTTGATGCACAAAGTCAGTATCATTCATTTCCATAATGTCTTCGATTCGTCTAGAAACATCAACGAAGATGATACGGTCCGCGCCGATCATCACCCCGAAAGATGGATCGAAAGGATCGCCGCCATGTTCTCGCAAACCCGCCGCATCGCCGTTGCCGGCCGCCGCGCCGGGCTGATCGCCCGCCTCGCCTCGGTCCTGACGCTGCACCGCCAGCGTCGGGCGCTGCTTGACCTTGACGATGCGCTGCTGGCCGACATCGGCCTGACCCGCGACAAGGCGCTGGCCGAAGCCGCCCGCCCCGCCTGGGACGTGCCCCCCGCCTGGCGCCTGTAACCTGCGCAGAAGCCAGTGAAGCAGGTGCGACAGATCTTCACGCATCGTTTCCTACATTCGCGCTTGAAATCATCGGCATGTCTTCCGATATTCAACGCATCCGGTGCGGGATCATCCCGCCGCCGCAAAAGGGAAACGTCGGGAGGCTTTGATGGCTGACTACAATACGATCCGCACCGCCGGGGTTGGCACCCAGGCCGCGCAGATCGACGCGGGGCTTCGCGCCCATATGAACAAGGTCTACGGGCTGATGTCCGTGGGTATGCTGTTGACGGCTGCGGTTGCCTGGGGCGTCGGCTCCAGCCCTGAACTGCTTTCGATCTTCCGCGATCCGATGACGATGCGCCCCAACGTGCTGGGCTGGGTAATCATGTTCGCGCCCCTGGCGATGGTGTTCGCGTTCGGCGCTGCGTTGAACCGCATGTCCTATGCCGCGGCGCAGCTGTTCTTCTATGCCTTCGCCGCCGTCATGGGCCTATCGCTGTCGTGGATCTTTGCGGTGTTCACCGGGGTTTCCATCGCGCAGACCTTCCTTGTCACCGCCATCGCCTTTGCCGGCCTGTCGCTCTACGGCTATACGACCAAGCGCGATCTGTCCGGCTTTGGCACGTTCCTGATGATGGGCCTGATCGGGCTGATCGTCGCCTCGATCGTCAACATCTTCCTGGCTTCCTCGGCGCTGATGTTCGCGATCTCGGCGATCGGCGTGCTGATCTTTGCCGGTCTGACCGCCTATGACACCCAGCGGATCAAGTCCGACTATGTGGCACATGCCGCGGCGATGGATGCCGAATGGCTGGGCAAGTCGGCGATCATGGGTGCGCTGAACCTGTATATGGACTTCATCAACCTGTTCATGTTCCTGCTTCAGTTCATGGGCAGCCAGCGCGACTGATCGCGGCATAGTCCGAACCAGGCGAAGGGCCGGTCGAAAGACCGGCCTTTTCCAATTGGGACCCCGTTTCCGCCGATACCGGCCGCAACAGGTGGCGGCAATCCGCCCTGCCCGGAAAAAGAACTTCAACCAAAGGTGGATTAGGGCACCATTAACTCTATCTTGCCACATTCTGGCCAAAACCCGAAGTGAGCCTGCTTGCAAAGGGAATCGCTGCGAAAAGGATCGAGACGGATGTTTGCCGCACTGTTCGGAAGGTCCAATCCCCGTCTTGCTGCGCTGGAGGCTGTGCGGCGCCTGCATCTGGACCAGATGCATGGTGCCGTCGGGCATGATCTGGGCAAGGTTCTCGCGGCAGAGCGGCTGGCATGGTCGCGCGTGCTGTCCGCCTTCCGCATCGACCCCAACCAGGGCATCGACGCCAATTTGGGCCAGATCGACGATCTGATCGCCACCAGCCGTGCGCTGGCACATCGATTCGATTTTCTGGGCCTGATCATCCCGACGCTGATGCAGAACTCTGCCTTCCTTCCGGCCGAACGCGAGGTGCTGGCCCGTCATCTGGCGGAACGCGGTCTTGTGCAGCAGGCCCGCCGTCACGGCGTTGAAAAGCCTGTCGCCGCGCATCGTCCGGCCTATGGCGCCGCACCGCGGCTGGCCTGACCCCGCGCTGTCGCAGCACAAAAGCAGCCGAAACCGACCCCGTTTCGTCGCCCCATGGCCGCCTCTGGCGCTGGCAGGCGGGCATAGTCGTGAAAGCAACGACCAAGGGGCCCGTGATGACACCGGAAAAACTCGCCATGCAGATGGGGCTGGATCTCCCCGATTTCGACCGTGACGGCTATTACGGTGCCGATTACGGCACGATGAAGCCTTATCACCGCATCGGCAGCCTGCTGTTCCTGTCGGGCCATGTGGCGCAGATCGGGGCCGAGATCACCCACAAGGGCCGCCTTGGCGCCAACCTGACCACCGAACAGGGCTATGCCGCGGCACGCCAGACCGGGATCAACGTCCTTGGCGGCATCAAGCAGGCGGTCGGCAGCCTGGACCGGGTTAAATCCATCGTCCGCACCCTGAACTTCGTCGTCTGTACGCCCGAGTATGAGGAGGTCCACAAGGTTTCCTCCGGCATGTCGGACCTCTTCGTCGAGGTGTTCGGGCGCGAGCGCGGTCTTGGCGGGCGGGCGACCATCGGCATCCAGGCGCTGGCCAACGGCGTCTGTTTCGAGACCTGGGCCACCATCGAAATCGCCGACTGACCGCGGCCACACGGCATTTTCCTTGACTTTGCGGCGGCAAGGCCCCATTTGCCCCTTGTCGCCGCCTGCTGCCGCGTGAGCAGCCCGCATCCGATGCGAGGGCCCCATGGGGCCAAGGTCCGGCAAAAGGTTCCCACCATCACGCAGGGGCACCGCGGCATCCGCCGCCCCGCCTGCACCGGCCGCGCCCGTCGCGGCCCCGATCCCTTTTCGGGCCGATCATGCCCGATGCGAAAGTCAAGAACATGACCACCTTTGCAGAGCTCGGCCTGTCGCCGAAACTCGTCACCGCCCTTGCGGCAACCACCCTGAAAACCCCGACGCCCATCCAGGTGCAGTCGATCCCGCATATCATGCAGGGCCGCGACCTGATGGGCCTGGCGCAGACCGGCACCGGCAAGACCGCGGCCTTTGGCCTGCCGCTTCTCCACCGGCTGCTGGACATGAGCAACCCGCCCGGCCCGCGCCACATCCGCGCGCTGATCCTGGCCCCCACGCGCGAACTGGTGACACAGATCAGCGACAACCTGACCGCCTTTACCAAGGGCACCCATATCAAGGTCACGATGGTCGTCGGCGGCGCCTCGATCAACAAGCAGGCCGAAAGACTGGCGCGCGGGTCGGACGTGCTGATCGCCACCCCCGGCCGGCTAATCGACCTGATCGAACGCGGCGACGTGTCGATGGAAAAATGCGCCTATCTGGTGCTGGACGAGGCCGACCACATGCTGGACATGGGCTTCATCCACAGCTTGCGGAAAATCGCCAAGCACATCCCGCTGAAGCGTCAGACCCTGCTGTTTTCCGCCACCATGCCGAAGGACATCGAGGAAATCGCCGACACCTATCTGCGCAACCCTGTGCGCGTGCAGGTGGCCCCGCCGGGCAAGCCGGTGGAGCGTATCGTGCAGGGCGTCCATTTCATCCCCAACGGCGACAAGGCCAGGCTGCTGGAAGAATATCTGAGAAAGCATCCGGGCGAACAGGCGCTGGTCTTTGGCCGCACCAAGCATGGCGCGGAAAAGCTGATGAAGCTGCTGGTGTCCTGGGGGTTCAAGGCCGGGTCGATCCACGGCAACAAAAGCCAGAACCACCGCGACCGCACCCTGACCGAGTTCCGCAATGGCGAGCTTGACGTGCTGGTCGCGACCGACGTGGCCGCCCGCGGCATCGACATTCCCGGCGTGCGCCATGTCTACAACCACGACCTGCCCAACGTGCCGGAAAACTATGTCCACCGCATCGGCCGCACCGCGCGCGCCGGGGCCGAGGGCAATGCCGTCGCCTTCTGCGCGCCCGCCGAGATGGGCGAGCTTCAGGCCATCGAAAAGCTGTTGAAAAAGCCGGTTCCGGTCATCGGCGGCGCCCCCTGGGCGGCCGACATCGTGGCGGCGGCACCAAAGCCGGGCCAGAACCGTGGCGGACGTCCGGGCGGCCAAGGCCGGTCGCAGGGGAAATCCCAGGCCAAGCCCGGCGCGGGCGGCAAACCCGTGGGCAAACCCGGCACGCGTCCGGCCAAGCCCGCCCCGAAAGGCGGGGCCGAGGCGCCGCGCCGTCCGGCGGGCAAGCCGCAGCAGCCCCGCGCCCGCAGCGCGCGCTGACGGAAAAAGGCGCACCCCCACGGGTGCGCCCCTATTCTGTCCCGGCGAACATTTCCCGGCAGTTCGCCCCGGTTGCGCCGCCACGCGATTGGTCCACCCGCGCCGCGCCGTGAGCCTCTCAGTGGGCCTCTTCTTCGAGGTTCAGCTTCATCTCCAGCAGGACCTGCTGGATCGCCAGCGTCTCGCGCAGCATCCGCTTGGCCTCGTTGATGGAAATTACCCCGTCGCCGATGGCCTGATTGTATTCGGCCATCAGCTGCGCGAACCGCTGGGACAGCACGACCACATCCTGATTGACCCCCGCCGAGCCGGAGTTCCGACGCTCGCCATCATAGGACAGCGTGATCCCGCGCAGATCCGCCAGCGCCGCGGTGACATGCGGGAATTTCGACGCGGCCTCCAGTTCGGCCACCACGTCGATGGGCATGAACCTGTCGTCGTGTTCGTCGCTTTCGGAATAATACCGGCCGATCGTCGCCTTGGACTTGCCGGTCAGTTCGCAGGCGGCCTCGATCCCCACATCCTTGACCAGAGCTTCGGTGTGTTTCTTCAGATAAGAGGTGATGGACATCTGCGATTTTCTTCACTTTGCAAGAGACTTCGGGGAATTCAGCCCGTCTTTTCCCATTAATCCCGCCGAAAGAGTTTGTCATTCATAAAGCGGCTCTGGCGAAAGCGGAGCGGTAACGAGTGGGCCGGTGTCCCCAGCACCGGCGTGGGTAGGGGTCCGCCGTGCATCATCTTCGGATCGGGGCGGCAGCAGTCGGGGCATGTTGACCCGGCTGATCGCGTGGTGTGACAGGCAGGTTTTCGCGGTGACGTGGTCGAACAGGCCGCATGTTGATGAGTATCCTGTGGCCCGCGCGGCCCCCGCCTTCGTGTTCCGCCGCAAATCCACCACGGAACACGCGGGCCCCTACCCGCTTTTGCACAAACCCATCCTTGCGGATGGGTCGCTGCCAGTGATGCCCGCCAAGCCGCCATCCTGTCGGGCACAGGACCGAACGGCGGCATCGCACCATGACAATTGCCGCGCTCCGGCACCGGGGCTGCCGGCTCTGCGCATGAACCTGTGCTTGCAGCCGTTTCCATAGCCGCTATAACGCCCCCCCAAGGGCGGTTAGCTCAGCTGGTAGAGCATATCGTTTACACCGATAGGGTCGGGGGTTCGAACCCCTCACCGCCCACCATCCGCCGTATTGCGGTCAAAGAAAACGCCCCCCTCGCCTGCTATTGTCGCCTTGGATCCGGCCGCCGTGGATACGGCACGCGGGTTGCAAGGCGATTCCCGGCTGCGCCGCAGCCTCTGCCGTCCCGCGACTCCAGCCCGACCGAGAAGAGTCGTGTCGGCAAGATGCGAGACTGGAAACAAAGTGTTGTTCGGCAGGTTACAAGTTTGGAAGATCTTTTCACGACAAAGCTGATAGAGTTTTACAGCCAACCGGCGGGAGAAAGTCAGATGTTCGCGAAATCAGCCGATGCCTCCAGATATGCGACCGTTGCACGGGCGCGTCAGAGGGTGCAGTCCGGCGCATGGATTGCCGCGGCCTTTCCTGCGGCCTTGGCGTTCTGGGTCTGGCTGGCGGTGACCTTGCTGTCCTGACTCCCGCGGGGCGCCTGCGGCCTCGGACCCGCGTCTGAATGTCAATTGGACAGGCGGGGAAGCCAGGATCTCTCCCCCCCAGATTTCGCAACCGTTATCCCGGCCGAGATCGGAAAGGGCCATAGCCCTTTGTCCGGATAATTCCCGACATCATCCGACCGGGACAGCCCGGCCGCTCTGGCGGCCGCCGATCACAAGACCGGATCAACCCGCTGCGGCAAAAGGGGAAATGGTGGGCGATAACGGATTTGAACCGCTGACATCTTCGATGTGAACGAAGCGC
>JASGFG010000029.1:0-39782 GCA_047605605.1 Paracoccaceae bacterium
TCGGACAGGTCGGACAGGTCGGACAGGTCGGACAGGTCGGACAGGTCGGACAGGTCGGACAGGTGCGCAGGGGCGCGAGGATGGAAGGCAGCTGCACCTGCGGACGGGTCCGGTTCCGGCTGACCGACAGGCCGCTTTTCGTCCATGCCTGTCATTGCCGCTGGTGCCAGCGGGAAACCGGCTCTGCCTTCGCCTGGAATGCGATGATCGAGGCCGACCGGGTGGACCTGCTGGCCGGAGAGCCGGTTGCAGTCATGACCCCCTCGGCCTCGGGTCAGGGGCAGGAGATCCTGCGCTGTCCCGACTGCCACGTCGCCTTGTGGAGCCATTATGCCTCGATGCGGCGGGCGCTGGCCTTCGTGCGGGTCGGCACGCTGGCCCGGCCTGCTGACTATCCGCCCGACATCCACATCTTTGCCGAAACCCGCCAGCTGTGGGTCACGCCTGCGCCGGGCGTGCCGGTGGCGGCGGAATACTACGACCGCCGGACGCTGTGGCCGGACTGGGCGCTGGAGCGTTTCGCGGCGCTGACGACGCGCATAGACGCCCGCTGACGCGACTGTTTCCATTTGCTACGATGATGTTATCCCGGCGGGCGGCATTCACGCTCGACACTGGAAGGACGGGGCCGTAGGGTCCGGGGAAATCCTGCGTGTATCAGGCACTTCCCTTTGGAACGCAGTCTTGCGCGGCGCCATTTGCGCCGGATCGACGCGAGGCTGTCCAGTCTAGATGGTCGCGGGACAACCCTCGCCCGGCGGCCCCGTGCCGTTTCCCGCAACGCCAGACCCCAAACCCGGACGAATGATAGAACAGAACCTGCTGCTTGCCCTGATCCTGATGCCCTTTGCGGGAAGCCTGCTGGCCACGACCCTGCCGGTCAATGCCCGCAACGCCGAGGCATGGCTGGCGGGCGCGGTGATGGCGGCGGGACTGGCGATGCTGGCCGCCCTCTATCCGGCGGTGGAGGAGGGCGGGGTGGTGCGCCATACCATCCGTTGGGTGCCGTCGCTGGGGCTGAACCTGACCTTCCGCATGGATGGTTTCGCCTGGACCTTTCTGGTGCTGGTCTTCGGCATCGGCGGGCTGGTGGTGCTTTACGCGCGTTACTACCTGTCGCCGCGCGATCCGGTGCCGCGGTTCTATGCCTTTCTGCTGGCCTTCGCCGGGGCGATGGCGGGAATGCTGGTGTCGGGCAACATCATCATGCTGGTGGTGTTCTGGGAACTGACCAGTTTCTTTTCCTTCCTGCTGATCGGCTATTGGCACCATATCCCGCAGGCGCGCGACGGGGCGCGGATGGCGCTGGTCGTCACCGCGACGGGGGGCCTGTGCCTTCTGGCCGCGATGCTGGTGATCGGGCATGTGCTGGGCAGCTATGACCTGGACAAGGTGCTGCAATCGGGCGCCGCCTTGCGCAGCAATGCGCTCTACCCCGTGGCCTTGGTGCTGCTGCTGCTGGGGGCCTTTACCAAATCGGCGCAGTTCCCGTTCCAGTTCTGGCTGCCGAACGCCATGGCGGCGCCCACGCCGGTGTCGTCCTACCTGCATTCTGCCACGATGGTGAAGATGGGGGTGTTCCTGCTGGTGCGGTTCTCGCCGGTGCTGGGGGGGACGCAGCTGTGGTTCTGGCTGGTGGCGGGGGTCGGGCTGGCGACCATGGTGGTCGGCGCGGTGATCGCGCTGTTCCGCCACGACCTGAAGGGATTGCTCGCCTATTCCACCATCAGCCATCTGGGCCTGATCACCGCGCTGGCGGGCATCGGCAGCCCGGCGGCGATCATCGCCGCGATCTTTCACATCGTGAACCATGCGGTGTTCAAGGCGTCGCTGTTCATGGCCGCAGGCATCATCGACCACGAGACGGGCACGCGCGACATGCGCCGCCTGTCGGGGCTGATCCGGCTGATGCCGTTCACATCCGTGCTGGCCATCGTCGCGGCCGGGGCGATGGCAGGGGTGCCGTTGCTGAACGGGTTCCTGTCGAAAGAGATGTTCTTTGCCGAGGCGGTCGAATGGCACAACGGGTCGTGGCTGGACGACAACATGCCGTATATCGCCACCTTCGCCTCGCTGTTCTCGGTTGCCTATTCGCTGCGGTTCATCCACACCGTCTTCTTCGGCCCGCCGCCCGTGGATCTGCCCAAGAACCCGCACGAGCCGGTGTTCTGGATGCGTTTTCCGGTGCTGGTGCTGGTGGTGCTGTGCCTGCTGATCGGGATTTTCCCCGAGGCGGTGCTGGGCCACATCCTGCACACCGCCGCGCTGGGCGTGCTGGGCGCGGCCACGCCCGATTTCAGCCTGGAGGTCTGGCACGGCCTGAACACCCCCCTGATCATGAGCCTGGTGGCCATGGCCGGCGGCATCCTGCTTTACGCCCTTCTGGCCCGCCGCCTGCCCGAGGGGCCCGAAGGCCCGCCGATCCTGCATCACATCCGCGGGCAGAAGATATTCGACCGCATCCTGCTGCTGATGTCGTGGAAATGGCCGCGCGAGGCGAACCGGCTGTTCGGCACCGAAAAGCTGCAACCGCAATTGCGGATGATGGTGGTGCTGGCCTTTCTTGCCGCCGCCTGGACGCTGTGGGGCGCGGTGCGGATGGCGCCCGCGCTGACGGTGGCCAGTTTCGATCCGGTCTTCGGCCTGTTGTGGCTGGCGGGGGCGGCCTGTGCGCTGACCGCGGCCTGGCAGGCGAAATACCACCGCTTTGCCGCGCTGATCGCCCTGGGCGGGGCGGGGCTTGCCACCTGCGTGACCTATGCCTGGCTGTCGGCGCCCGACCTTGCGACGACGCAGCTGCTGGTCGAGATCGTCACCACGGTGCTGCTGCTGCTTGGCCTGCGGTGGCTGCCGCGGCGGCGAGAGGAGATCGAGGGCGACAACGACATCCGCGCCCGCACCCGGCGCGGGCGCGATCTGGTCATCGCGGTGCTGTGCGGGGCGGGGCTGGCGCTTGTGTCCTATACCGTCATGACTTCGGCCCCCGGCGACACGATCGCCACATGGTTCCTGCAAAACGCCTATGAGGAGGGGGGCGGGACCAATGTGGTCAACGTCATCCTCGTCGACTTCCGCGCCTTCGACACCTTTGGCGAGATCACGGTGCTGGCCATCGTGGCGCTGACGGTCTTTGCGCTGCTGCGCCGGTTCCGCCCGGCGCAGGAAAGCGCCGACATCCCCGAACAGCAGCGGCTCCAGAATGCCCAGGACGACGAGGCCGACGACCGCGAGACGGGCCAGACGGTCCGCGACTACCTCTATGTGCCTTCGGTCATCATGCAGTGGATGTTCCCGGCCATCGCCGCGCTGTCGGCCTATCTGTTCGTGCGGGGCCACGACCTGCCGGGCGGCGGATTCTCGGCGGGGGTGACGCTGGCCATCGCCTTTCTGCTGCAATACCTGGCCACGAATGTGCGGTGGGTGGAGGAACGGCTGCGTGTCCTGCCCGTCCGCTGGCTGGGCTTCGGCCTGCTGATCGCCTGTGCGACGGGGGCGGGATCGTTCCTGTTCGGCTATCCGTTCCTGACCGCCCATGCGCAGTATCTGGATATTCCGCTGATCGGGCAGGTGCCGGCCGCGACGGCGATGCTGTTCGACCTGGGGGTCTTTGCGGTGGTGCTGGGGGCGACGATCCTGATGCTGATCGCCATCGCGCACCAGTCGCTGCGGTCGACGCGGGCCCGCGAACGCGAAGAGGCCCGCGTGGCCGAAGGAGAGGGTGCCTGATGGAACTGACGCTTTCGCTGGCCATCGGCATCCTCTTCGGATCGGGCACCTGGCTCTTGCTGCGCCCGCGCAGCTTTCAGGTGATCATCGGGCTGTGCCTGATGTCCTATGGGGTGAACCTGTTCATCTTCTCGATGGGGCGGCTGCGCACCGGCGCGGCCCCCATCCTGTCGAAATACGGCCAGACCGATCCCGCCGCGCTGACCGACCCCGTGCCGCAGGCGCTGGTCCTGACGGCAATCGTCATCTCCTTTGCCACCACGGCGCTGTTTCTGGTGGTGATGATGGCCTCGCGCGGGTTGACGGGCACCGACCATGTCGACGGGAGGGAGCGGGAATGAACCTTTCTCCCGAACATCTGATCATCGCGCCGATCCTGATCCCGCTGGTCGCGGGGGCGCTGATGCTGCTGTATGAGGATCGGCAGCGCCGGGCAAAGATGGTCATCTCGCTGGTCTCGTCCGCCCTGCTGCTGCTGGTGGCGGTGCAGCTGATGGTCATGTCCAAGGGCAGCGGGCCATCGGATGCGAACCGGATCGGGCTTTACCTGCTGGGGGACTGGCCGTCGCCTTTTGGCATCGTGCTGGTGCTGGATCGCCTGTCGGCGCTGATGCTGGTTCTGGTGGCGCTGCTGGCGACGCCGGCGCTGGTCTATTCCGCCGCGGGCTGGCACCGGCAGGGGCAGCATTTCCATTCGCTGTTCCAGTTCCTGCTGATGGGGCTGAACGGGGCCTTCCTGACGGGCGACCTGTTCAACCTGTTCGTGTTCTTCGAGGTGCTGCTGGCGGCCAGCTATGGCCTGCTGCTGCACGGCACCGGGCAGGCGCGGGTGCGGATGGGGCTGCATTACATCGCGATCAACCTTGCGGCCTCGCTGCTGTTCCTGATCGGGGTGTCGCTGATCTATGGCGTCACCGGCACGCTGAACATGGCGGAACTGGCGGCGAAACTGCCCGATCTGGCCGATGCCGACCGGCCGATGGTCCATGCGGCGGCGGCGCTGCTGGGGATCGCCTTTCTGGTCAAGGCGGGGATGTGGCCGTTGTCCTTCTGGCTGCCGGGCACCTATATGGCCGCCTCTGCCCCCGTGGGCGCGATGTTCGCGATCATGACCAAGGTGGGGATCTATGTCGTGCTGCGGCTGTCGTCGCTGTTGTTCGGGGACGGGCACCTGTCGTCCGGCTTCGGGGCCGAGGTGCTGATGATCGGCGGGATCGGCACGATCCTTTTCGGACTGACGGGGGTTCTGGCCTCGCAGCGGCTGGGGCGGATGGCGGGCAATCTGGTGCTGGTCTCGACCGGGACGATGCTGACGGTGATCGGCATGGGACTGGACGGCGCCTCGTCCAACCTGATCGCGGCGGGGTTGTTCTACATGGTTTCGTCCACGGTCGCGACTTCGGCCCTGTTCCTGCTGATGGAACCGCTGGAGCGGGAAAGCGGCGGCATCGCCGCGCTGCTGGCGCTGACCGCCGACGCCTATGGCATCGACGAGGCCGAGGATGACACGCCCGAGGTGGGGCTGGCCATTCCCGGCGCGCTGACGGTGCTGGGCGGCTGTTTCGTGGGCGTGGTTCTGCTGCTGGCCGGCCTGCCGCCGCTGTCGGGCTTTGTCGGCAAGGTGGCGATGCTGACCGCCGCCATGAACCCCGAGGGGCTGAATCGCCTGTCCGAGATCACACCCCAGGTCTGGGCCTTTGCGGCGGTGCTGCTGATGTCGGGCCTTGCCACGATGGTGGCGCTGGTCCGGGTGGGCATCCAGACCTTCTGGGTCACGGCCGAGGAGGAACTGCCCCGCGTCCTGGCGCTGGAACTGGGGCCGGTGGTGGCGCTGCTGCTGATGGCGGTGACGATGACCGTCCAGGCCGAGCCGGTGATGCGTTACATGACCACCACGGCGATGGCGCTGGACCGGCCGCAGATCTATGTCGGCGGCGTGATCCGCGCCGCCCGCGTGGGCGAGGCGATCCCGCCCGCCGCGCCCCCCGCCGCCGCGATGCAGGCCCCGGCCGAGGGGGCCGCGCCATGATCGCCCGCATCCTGCCGCATCCGATCCTGACCTTTGCCCTGGTTCTGCTGTGGATGATCCTGAACAGCTTTTCGATCGGCCACCTGATCCTTGGCGCCATGGTCGGCCTTGGCGCGGGCAAGGCGATGGCGGCCCTGCATCCGGCCCGCCCCCGCATACGGCGGTTGGATCTGCTGATCCGGCTGTTCTTCATCGTCGGTGGCGACATCATCCGGTCGAACATCGCGGTGGCGACGCTGATCCTGAGCGGCGGGCGGCACGGGCGCCGGCGGTCGGGTTTCGTGGAGATCCGGCTGGATCTGCATGACGAAACCGCGCTGGCCGCGCTGGCCGTCATCGTGACCGCGACGCCGGGGACCGCCTGGCTAGACTATCGCCCGGCGACGGGGGTGCTGCTTCTTCACGTCTTCGACCTGATCGACGAAGAGCAGTGGCGCCAGACGATCAAGGGCCGCTACGAAAGCCTGCTGATGGAGATCTTTCAATGAGCGTGCAGATCCTGACCTATGCCCTGATCCTAGCGCAGATCCTGCTGGCCATCGCCTTGTGCCTGGCGGCCGTGCGTATCCTGAAAGGCCCGCGCGCGCAGGACCGGGTGTTGGGGCTGGATACGCTGTATGTCAATGCGATGCTGCTGATGGTGACGACCGGCATCCGCGAGGGCACGCCCTTTCTGTTCGAGGCGGCGCTGGTGATCGGGATGTTGGGCTTCGTCTCGTCTGTCGCGGCGGCAAAATTCCTGATGCGGGGCGAGGTGATCGAATGACCCATCTGGAAACCCTGCCGCTCTGGGCCGCCATTCCCGCGGCGGTTCTGGTGGTGCTGGGCGCCGCGCTGGCGCTGATCGGCACCTGGGGGCTGTTCCGGCTGCGGTCCTTCTACGACCGCATCCATGCGCCGACGCTGGGCACCAGCTGGGGCACGGCGGCGATCATGCTGGCCTCGATGCTTGTGTTTTCGGTGGCAGGCGGCAAACTGGTGGTGCACGAACTGGTGATCGGTATCTTCATCATGTTGACGACCCCCGTCACACTGATGCTTCTGGGACGGGCAACGCTGTATCGCGACCGCACGGAAGAGGCCGGAACGGCTGAAAAGGAAGACACGACCGGATGACAGCCCTGCCACCGCCGCCCGCGCGCCCCGAAACCCCGCCGTCGCGCAGCCGGGGGTGGACCCGCCCGCTGATCACCGATGCTTCGGCCGCCCGCTGGCTGCTGCTGGGGGTGCTGGTCGCCTCGGTCTGGTTCTTTCACGGATTCATCGTGCCGGTGCTGGCGGCGATGATCATCGCTTTTGCCAGCTGGCCCGTGCTGCTGCGGGTGCAGTCGGCCCTTCGTATCCACCGCCTGACGGCGGCGGCGCTGCTGGTGCTGCTGATCGTGGGCTTCCTGATCGTGCCCATCACGCTGGCCATGGTCTATGCCTTTGGCGAGTTGAAGAACTGGGTGTCCTGGGGGATCCAGGTCAACGCCAACGGCGCGCCGCCGCCCCGCTGGATTGCCGGCTTTCCGCAGATCGGGGACTGGGCCGCAGAGCAATGGGATCTTTACGTCGGCAAGCCCGGCGGGGTGGGCCATATCGCGCAGTTGGTGTCGGGCGAGAACATCGGCTCGATCTACCGCGCGGTTCTGGCGGCAGGGTCGCTGGCGTTCCATCTGGTGCTGACGCTGCTGTTCATGCTGATCGCGCTGTTCATCTTCTATCGCGACGGCGAAAAGATCGCCGCCCAGATCGACCGCGTGGGCCAGCGCATCCTTCCGAACCGCTGGGACCGGCTGAGCCGGGTCGTTCCCACCATGATCTCGGCCACCGTCACCGGCATGACGTTGATCGCCATCGCCGAAGGGGTGGTGCTGGGCATCGCCTACTGGATCGCGGGCGTCCCGTCGCCGGTGACGCTGGGGGTGATCACCGGATTCATGGCGCTGATTCCCGGCGGCGCGCCGCTGTGCTTCACGCTGGTGTCGATCTACCTTTTCGCCTCCGGTTCGCCCTATCACGCCGCGGGGCTGTTCGTCTGGGGCACGCTGGAGCTTTTCATCGTCGACAAGACGGTGCGCCCGGTGCTGGTCGGCGGGCCTGCGAAACTGCCGTTCCTGCCCACCTTCTTCGGCCTGATCGGCGGGGTAAAGACCATGGGCATCGTCGGCCTGTTCATCGGCCCCGTCCTGATGGCGCTGCTGGTCGCCATGTGGCGCGAATGGCAGCGCGAAATCGACCAGAGTGACAGCATCCCCCCGCGCTGAGCGCGGCGGGGCGGGCGGTCACATGTCCAGCTCCACCCAGGCCGGGACGTGGTCCGAGGGTTTTTCCTCGCCCCTGACCGCCTTGTCGATGCCGGTTCCGGTCATTCGGTCGGCGGCCTGCGGCGACAGCAGCAGGTGGTCGATGCGGATGCCGTTGTTGCGTTCCCAGGCCCCGGCCTGATAGTCCCAGAAGGTATAGAGGCCGGGGCGCGGGTCGCGGATGCGGATCGCCTCGGTCAGACCCAGGTGGATCATCCGGCGAAAGGCCGCGCGGCTTTCCGGCAGGAACAGCGCATCCCCCACCCAGGCCTCGGGGCGGGCGGCATCCCTCGGCTCGGGGATGACGTTGTAATCGCCCGCGAAAACCAGCGGCATCTCGGTTTCCAGCAGCGCCGCGATGCGCGCCCGCATCCGATCCATCCAGGCCAGTTTGTAGTCGTATTTCGGCCCCGGCGCGGGGTTGCCGTTCGGCAGATACAGCCCGCACAGCCTCACCTGACCGTTCAGGCCATGAACCGTCGCCTCGATCCAGCGGGCCTGTTCGTCGGTCTCATCCCCCGGCAGGCCGCGCACCACATCCGACAGCCGCAGGCGCGACAGGATCGCCACCCCGTTGAAGCCCTTTTGGCCGTGGGTTTCCACCGCCCAGCCTTCGGCCTCGAACAATTCGCGCGGGAAATTCTCGTCCACCGACTTGATCTCTTGCAGGCAGACCACATCGGCGCCCGATGCGGTCAGCCAGCGGGGTAGGGCCTCGATCCGGGCCTTGATGCCGTTGATGTTGAAGGTGGCGATCTTCATGGGGCCTCCATCGGCGAACGGACGCGGCTTGCCAGCGTGCGGACCTTCTGGTTATCGGGGGACGGACCCGATGCCAAGGAGCTTTGCCGGTGGCCCCGCTGATCTCGGTCATCATACCTGCCTTTCGCGCCGGGGAAACGGTGGCGCGGGCGGTGCGGTCCGTGATGGCGGCGGGCGTGCCCGAGGACCGTCTGGAGATCCTGGTCGAATCCGATGACGGGACGGATTATGCCGGGGCGGCCGCCCTGTCGCCCGCGGTCCGGGTCGGTGTCAGCGGCGCGGTCGGGTCGGGCGTGGGGCCGGCGCGCAACCGGGCGATGGCGCGGGCGCGGGGGGAATGGCTCACGTTCCTAGATGCCGACGATGCCTTTTCACCCGGCTATCTGTCCGCGCTTTTGCCCCTTGCCCAAGGCCATGGGGCCGCCGCCGCGCCGCTGCGCGTGGTCGAGGGCGGACAGACGATCCTCGACCTCTGGTCCCGGCAATCCTGGCTGGGGCTGGCCGATCTTGCGGCGACAGGCGCCTCGGTGCGGCTGATGCTGGCGCGGGACGGCTGCCCGCCCTTTGCCGATGCGCTGTCGCAGGACATCCTGCACGCGGTGCAGGTCATCGCGGGCCTTGGCGGATCTGTGCCGCTGTCGGGCGTGCCCTATCTGCTGAACCTGCATCCGCAAAGCGTGACGGCGGCGGATGATTTCAGCGCCCGCGTCCATTCCGCCTATCAGGATCATGTCGCCCAGCTGGACCGCATAGGCCAGCCCGCCGCCGCCGATGTCTTCCGCGCCAAGATCGCCCTGAATGCCGCCTATGAACAACAGGGCCGCGGTCGCAGCTATTACCGCTTCATCGCCGACACCCTGCGCTGACTCCCCCCCCTCTTTCTGGACCCAAATATCCCGGGGGTCCGGGGGCTGGCCCCCGGCGCGTTCAACAGGCGCTCAGATCGAAAAACTGGTCCCGCAGCCGCAGGAACTGGCCGCATTCGGGTTCTCGATCACAAAGCGCGCGCCGATCAATTCCTCGGTAAAGTCGATCACCGCATTGGCCAGGAACGGCAGCGACACCTCGTCCACCACCACCTTCAGCCCGTCCTTTTCCAGCACCAGATCGTCGCCCGCCGGATCGTCCAGCCGGATGTCATACTGGAACCCCGAACAGCCGCCGCCCTCGACCGCGACGCGCAGGGCCTTTTCCTCGCCCGTCGCCTCGACGATCTCGGCAAGGCGGGCAAAGGCGCGGTCGGTCACGCGCGGATTGCTGGCATCGGGGGGAAGGTTCAGGTCCATCGGATTTATCCCTGTCATCGGGCGGCAAAGCGAATATAGGATCGTGCAAAAGACCGCACAAGAACAGGCAGACCGCAATGCTCGCCCCCTATGCCTGCCTTCCCGAAAATTCGCGCGGAAGGCTTCACCCGGAACGGATGTCCTCCTTCCGCAGCCCGTTCCAGCGGGATCGCGACCGGATCATCCATTCCAGCGCCTTCCGCCGGCTGAAGCACAAGACGCAGGTCTTCGTCGAGCATGAGGGCGATTACTACCGCACCCGCCTGACCCATTCGATCGAGGTGGCGCAGGTGGCGCGCACCATTTCCGGCGTGCTGGGGCTGAACACTGATCTGGCCGAATGCATCGCCCTGGCGCATGACCTTGGGCATACGCCCTTTGGCCATACCGGCGAGGATGCGCTGGAACTGCTGATGGCCCCCTATGGCGGGTTCGATCACAATGCGCAGGCGCTGCGCATCGTGACGCGGCTGGAAAAGCACTATGCTGATTTCGACGGGCTGAACCTGACCTGGGAATCGCTGGAAGGCATTGCGAAACACAACGGCCCCGTCACCGGCCCCCATGCCGATCCGAAACATGCAGGCCCCTTGCCCTATGCCCTGGCCGAGGTGAATGCCGAATGGGATCTGGAGCTGGACACCCATGCCAGTGCCGAGGCGCAGGTGGCCGCCATCGCCGATGACGTGGCCTATTCGCACCACGACCTGCACGACGGCCTGCGGTCCGGCCTGTTCACCGAGGCCGACCTGATGGATCTGCCCGTGACCGGCCCCGCCTTTGCCGAGGTCGATGCGATCTATCCCGGCCTTGACCCGATGCGCCGCCGACACGAGGCGCTGCGCCGCGTCTTCGGCCGTCTGGTCGAGGATGTGATCGCCGTCGCCCAGAACCGCCTGACCGCCGCACAGCCGCAATCGGTGGATGACATCCGGCACATGGGAACGACAATCATCAGGTTTTCCAAGCCCTTGTATCAGGAACTCAAAGCGATCCGTTCCTTCCTGTTCACCCGGATGTATCGCGCGCCTTCGGTCATGGCGGAACGGGCGCGGGTGACGGCGGCGTTTAACGAGCTGTTCGGCGCCTTCATGCGCGACCCCGGCCTGATGCCGCCGGAATGGCGGGCTGAGGTGGAACAGGCGACCGACGACACCACCCTTGCGCGGATCGTGGCGGATTATACCGCGGGCATGACCGACCGCTTTGCGCTTCAGGAACATGCGCGGTTGTGTGGATAGGGGGACGCGTCAGGCTTCGGCCCTGGTGTCACCAGTGGAGAAGCGTTGCGGGCATAGGGCGGCGTCAGGACAGGAAGATCTTGACCACCGCGATGGCCGCACCGAACAATCCGGCCGTGGCGATAAAGGGATACCACCGCGCCTCGGCGTTGATCTTTGACGTTTCGGCCAACAGCTTTGCGATTTCGGCGCGCATCTTGTCGTCGGCAATGGTTTGTTCAGCGGTTGTCATTCCAGCGTTCCGAAAACATGTGTCGCCAAGGGCTGCATCCAAATCTGGGCGTCGCCGCCCGTCTCGTCAACCCAGCTTTCCGTCTGAAACCTTAAGGCGGCGTTAACTGGTCACCGACGCGTCGCGGCGTAAATCCAGACCAGCACTAGCACCGCCGACAGGATCGCATTCCATCCGGCCATCGAGATGCCCCACATCTGCCAGGCGATCTGGTCGCACATGACAACGCCCGAAGGCGCGCTGGTGGACAGAAGATCGGCGCCGGACAGGCCGGACAGCGCAGTGCCGCTGCCGGTGCAGCTTGTCGGCCCTTGCCACCATTTCCATTCGACGCCCGCGTGATAGATGCCGATGCCGCTGGTCGCCGCCGCAGCGACGGCCCCCAGCCACGGCCAGATCCGCCAGCCGGTCGTCAGCGCCAGCACCCCGATCAGCACCGCCGCCGCATGGGGCCAGCGTTGCAGCAGGCACAGGTGGCACGGCGCCAGCCCGCCGATGAACTGGAACCCGAAGGCACCCAGCAGCAGTGCGGCCGAACCGCCCGCAGCCACAAGGATAGACAGATTGCGCGTCATGGTCTTCCTTTCAGAAAGCGTGCAGCGCCGCCCAGACAGCCCCGCCGGCCACCGCAAGGCCAAGCGCCACAGCCGCAAAGCGCCGTTCGATAAACCCGACCATGGTTTCGCCATAGCGGCGCAGCGCCCAGGCCAGCAGATAGAAGCGTCCGCCCCGGGCCACGATGGCCGACAGCACGAACAGCTTGAAATCGAAAGAGATCACGCCCGACAGGATCGTGACCACCTTCATCGGCGGCAGGTGCGAAAACCCGGATGTGACCAGCATCAGCAAAATGGCCCCGTCGCCGGTCGACGCCTTCAGCCGCTCGAAACTGTCCATCTTGCCCGATGCCTCCAGCATCGGACGGGCCAGCGCCTCAAAGGCGAAATGGCCGATCAGCCAGCCCGCGATCCCCCCCAGCACCGACAGGACCGAGGCGATCAGCGCATAGCGCCAGGCCCGTTCGGGTCGCGACAACACCATCGGCACGAACAGGACATCCGCCGGAATCGGGAAGAAAGAGCTTTCGGTAAAGGAAACCACCCCCAGAGCCGTGGGGGCGTGGCGCGACCCCGCCCAGCGAAGTGTCCAGTCGTAAAGCTTGCGGAACATTCGGCTCTCCTGTGTCGTTGTCGGGTAAAGCCCGCCCGCGCGCGCAGGTCAAGCGCACGACGGCCTTGCGCCGGGGCGGCTTGGGGATAATCTGAGCACGGGTTCGTGAAAGGGGCATGTCATGGAATGGCGCGGACGGCGCGGCAGCCAGAATATCGAGGATCGTCGGTCCATGTCGGTGGGCCGCGGGGCAGGGGTCGGCGGCGTCGGTGCCATCGCCCTCCTGCTGATCGGATGGTATTTCGGCGTGGATGTAACGCCGCTGCTGCAAGGCGAAGGCGGCATACAGAGCGGATCGCAGGAGATCACCGAGGCCGACCAGCAGGCGGCGCAGTTCGTCTCGGTCACGCTGGCCGATACCGAAGAGGTCTGGACCCAGATATTCCAGCAGCAGGTCGGCCGTGCCTATACGCCCGCGACGCTGGTGCTGTTCAAGGGGGTCACGCAATCGCCCTGCGGCAATGCCTCGGGCGCGACGGGGCCGTTCTACTGCCCCGGCGACAAGAAGGTCTATCTGGATACCGATTTCTTCACCACGCTGGACCGCCAACTGGGCGCCAAGGGCGATTTCGCCCAGGCCTATGTCGTCGCGCATGAAATCGGCCATCATGTGCAGGACGAACTGGGCATTCTGGGCCATCTGAACCAGATCCGTCAGCAGGTCAGCGAGGTGCAGAGCAACGAGATTTCCGTCAGGATCGAGTTGCAGGCGGATTGCCTGTCGGGCATCTGGGCGCGCGCCGTGCAGGAAAAGTTCGGCACGATCGAGCCGGGCGATTTCGAGGAGGCGATCAACGCCGCCAAGCAGATCGGCGACGACACGCTGCAACGTAACGCGGGCCAGCGCCCGATGCCGGAATCCTTTACGCACGGCACTTCGGCACAGCGGTCGGGCTGGTTCCAGAAGGGGCTGCAAAGCGGGCAGCTTTCCACCTGCCTTGCGCTGACGGACGGATTGTAGTCGCCGGGCCTCGCGGGCCGTTGACGCCCCGCGAGGCCGCCGCTAAACCGGCACCCGTGCCTGTGTGGTGGAATGGTAGACGCGACGGTTTCAAAAACCGTTTCCGAAAGGAGTGTCGGTTCGAGTCCGACCACAGGCACCACCGCAAAAATTATTCCATACATATCAACGAGTTATGCGTTGAAGTTTCCACTTTTACGGCTACCCGTTTCCAATCACTACCCCGCTTTCGTTCTTGTCGGGGCTGATTCCCATGACAGCTGCACGCCTGTCGAACTCGCGCTGATAGTGCTGCGCCAGCTTCAATGACTGATGGCCCGTCCATGCCGCTGACTGGCTGGAAGTCCCGCCGCCCTCGATGATCAGGGCCGCGCGGGTCTTGCGCAGGCCGTGTGCCGTCGCTTCAACCTTGGCCGTCGCACAGGCCTATCGGGGGAGGGGAAACGATCTACGATCTATTCCCGAACATCCTGACGGACACGACCTATAACGACCCGCGCGAGGCGGTTGCCCATGGTGCTGCCGCCAATACGGCACGGTTCTGGCTCGACCCGTCCACGGCGTGGGCCATCGCCAACCCGGATGTTGGGCCGGGCTGGCTGCGGAACGGAATTGCCTAAGCGGGTCGGCGTCGGCGCATGATGGCAAGTGCGCCGATACCAAGAGGCAGAAGGGCGGCGGTCGCGGGCAGGGGGACGGGGGCCGCGTCCGGCTCATAGCGGTTGGTGTAGCTGTAGGTGCCGAGGACGGGCCAATCCATATCCTCGCCGTAGTTGTAGAGCGTCCCTTTTGCCACACCGCCATCAACGGTTCTGCCGACAGCCCCTCCGCCCCATCCATAGTTCATACGGTGCTGCCACGATGTGAGATCCCCATTTTCATCAAAGCGGATCAGAACGTTGGAATAGGTATTGTTGCTGTCGTTGGGGTCGGCATACCCCTCCCACGATAGGGCGTAGGTCGTGTCCAAGTGATCATACGAGAAGGCCCATTCGTAGGTTACGCCTTCGGGGTAGGTAGGGGTAGAGACGCTTTCGGTATAGCTTCCCTTGCTGCCCACGATGGTGAGCGTAGCGGTCCCAACTTGATAGTATTCTATCGACCTGACGATCCCGATATCAAACTGCTCAAAGAACGGCTCATACAATTGGATGCCGAAGTTGATTGCCGACATGGGCTTGAACTCTGGATAGCGGCCTCCGACATCTGCGGAATACTCGAACGAGAAATACCCCGTCGCCGCCTCCGCCTGACCGGCCCAGAGCGCAGCCGCAGCCGCCAGCAAAATCCGCCGCATGATCGTCCCTCCATCACTGTCCCGTGATGAGAGAGGCACATTCCGCCGATTCGAGGGAGTCGGATTTCGCAGGCAGGGTCATGCCAGCGTAGGGCAAGCATGAGCGGCGGGACGTGTTAAGCGCGCTTCCAATTGCTCGTAAGCTATTGATTCTCTTATCGGCAAAATGCTTCCAAATCCGCCTGAAAAGCATTTGGAATCAAGGCAATTGCACACTCCGACCACAGGCACCACAGCTCTCGAACGGGCCCTGTGACTGATGCGGGCCGTTGATGCGGGTCGGGCCGTTTCGCGCGGGACCGGATCTTCGGCCTGTTGCGGTCGAAAGCCCGTTCTGTCAGCCTCCAGTCGAATGCCGCGCCCTGGATCAGCGCCGGAAAATCGCCGACAGTGCACCGAACAGCGCCCCGACGATTGCGAACAGCATCATGCTGCCCGGAATGTGCCAGCCCAGGCTGCCGCCGACCAGAAACCCGGCGATGACGCCCGCGATGCCCCATTTCACCGCCCGGCGGATGAAGGTCGCGCTCCAGCCGGTGCGCAGCACCACGACCAGCGCGTAATAGGCCAGCCCCAAAACTGCTCCGACGCAGGCGCCCCCTGCCAGCGCCGGGGCCATGGTGGTCAGGATATGGCCGTTCTGGCTGGCCGGGATCGCGCCGACCACCAGCCCCAGCATCAGCCCGATGCCGATCCCCGCCGACAGCGCCGACCCAAGGGTGACGGGCCCCGAATATTCCACGGGCGCGCTGCCCGCCGCGCGGCGCAGGCGCTGTTCCTAGGCGATTTCGGCCATGGCCTCGCGGCCGGTCGAGGGGGCGGGCGAAAGGGGCCCAGCATGGGGCTGTCCGTCGTTGGATGGGCCAGCGTTAGCATCTTTGCGGCCCGGCGGGCTGGCTGAAACCAAAGTTGAACGGGCCAAGGAAAAGGGCCGGGGTTTCCCCCGGCCCGATGGTCTCGCAGTGCTGCGGGCTCAGTTCCGCGCCTTGTCCACCATCTTGCCCTTGGAAATCCAGGGCATCATGGCGCGCAGCTTTTCACCGACCTGTTCGATCTGGTGTTCGTCGTTCAGGCGGCGGGTCGCCTTGAAGAACGGCTGGCCGACAGCGTTTTCCTGCATGAAATCGCGCACGAACTTGCCGGTCTGGATGTCGCGCAGAACCGCCTTCATCCGGGCCTTGGTTTCCTCATACGGCAGGATGCGCGGGCCGCTGACATATTCGCCATATTCGGCGGTGTTCGAGATCGAATAGTTCATGTTCGCGATGCCGCCTTCGTAGATCAGATCCACGATCAGCTTCACTTCGTGCAGGCATTCGAAATAGGCCATTTCCGGCTCGTAACCCGCTTCGACCAGGGTTTCAAAGCCCATGCGGATCAGTTCGACCAGGCCGCCGCAGAGAACGGCCTGTTCGCCGAACAGGTCGGTTTCGCATTCCTGGCGGAAGTTGGTCTCGATGATGCCCGAACGCCCGCCGCCGATGGCCGAGCAATAGGACAGCCCGATTTCCAGCGCCTTGCCGGTCGCGTCGTTATGCACCGCCACCAGGCAGGGCACGCCGCCGCCCTTGGTGTATTCGCCGCGCACGGTATGGCCCGGGCCTTTCGGCGCCATCATGATGACATCGACGCCCTTTTTCGGCTCGATCAGGCCGAAATGCACGTTCAGACCGTGGGCAAAGGCGATCGCCGCCCCTTCGCGCAGGTTGTCGTGGACGTATTTCTTGTAGGTTTCGGCCTGAAGTTCGTCGGGCATGGTGAACATGATCAGGTCGGCCCATTTCGCCGCTTCGGCGATGCCCATGACCTTCAGCCCTTCGCCTTCGGCCTTTTTCGCCGAGGGCGAGCCTTCGCGCAGCGCCACGACCACGTTCTTGGCGCCCGAGTCGCGCAGGTTCAGCGCATGGGCGTGGCCCTGGCTGCCATAGCCGAGGATGGCAACCTTCAGGTTCTTGATCAGGTTCACATCGCAGTCGCGGTCATAGTAAACGCGCATATCGGGCGTCCTTTCCAATGGTGTCTGGATGAGCAATCTAAGGACGGGGCCCCGAGGATGAATGCAAATTTTGCCATGAGACCAAATATTCCGGGTTGATCATTCGCCATTTGATGGATTACCGAAATACTCATGCTTGATGACACCGACCGCCGCATCCTGCGCCATTTGCTGGCCGAACCCACGCTGTCCACCGCCGATCTGGCGGAACGGGCGGGCGTGACCACGGCCACCTGCTGGCGGCGGCTGGAAAAGCTGACCTCTGCGGGGGTCCTGCAAGGCCAGCAGGCGGTCATCGACTGGCGCAAGCTGGGCTATGAGGTCGAGGTGGCGCTGCGCTTTACCCTCGACAAGACCGACCCGCGGGCGTTTGACGACTTTCTGGCGGCGGCGCGCGAGGTGCCCGAGGTCACGACCATCGAGACCTTCCTTGGCCGCGTCGATGCCCGCCTGACGGTGATCGCCCGCGACATGGGCCATTATCAGGAAATCTATCGCCGCAAGATCCTGACCCTGCCGCATATCGCCGAAATCGACGCGCTGATGCTGATCTCGACCCTGCGGGAAACCGAGGGGCTGCCGGTATGATCGACCTCGACGATACCGACCGGGCGTTCCTGCGGGCGCTGTCGCAGGATGCCACCCTGTCGGCGGGGGAACTCGGCCGCCGCTTCGGCCTGTCGCAGCCCGCCGCGTGGCGCCGCGTCCGGCGGCTGGAAGAGGCCGGGGTGCTGGCCGGCCGCCGGGTGGTGGTGGACCGCGCCGCGCTCGGGTTCGGGGTGACGGTGTTTCTGGGGATCAAGTTGGCGACCCGCGGCCGCGTGAGCCTTGAGGATTTCGAGCGCGCGGTGGCCGCGATCCCCGAGGTGCAGGTGGTCCAGCACGTCCTTGGCCTGTTCGATTATCGCCTGCGGGTGGTCGCCCGCGACATCGCCGATTTCGAGCGGGTGCTGCGGCGGCGGATCATGACCCTGCCCGGGGTGGGCAACGTCGAGGCGAATGTGCTGCTGACCGAGGAACGTCGGCCGGGGCCGCTGGGGTAGCGGCTCTGCATCCGGTGGGGCGGGTTCCCGGCCCAACCCGCTGGAGGGGTTTTGCACCCCTCCAGACCTCCCCGCAGGATATTTGCGTCCAGAAAGAGGGAGGGGTCAGGAAAGGCCGACCATCCGCCGGATATCATCGGGTGTCGCGCCTTCGGCCCGGTATTTCGACAAGGCCCGCGCATCGTCGCGCTTGGCAAGCCGCTTGCCCGCCTCGTCGCGGATCAGCCGGTGGTGGTGGTAGGCGGGGGTCGGCAGGTCCAGCAGGCGTTGCAGCACGACATGCAGCGCCGTCGCCTCGAACAGGTCGGCGCCGCGCGTCACCTCGGTGATGCCTTGCGCGGCATCGTCCACGACGACCGACAGGTGATAGGATGTGCCGATGTCGCGCCGCGCAAGCACCACATCGCCGACATGGACGGTCATGAAAGCCGCGTCGTGGCGGTAAAGGCCGGGGCGGGTGCCGGTTTCGGTGAACTCCACCGCCCCCAGCCGGGCCATCGCCGCGCCCATGTCCAGCCGGATCGCCCCTTTGACATGCCTCTTGCCGCGGCAGGTGCCGGGATAGAGCGGGCCATCGGGGCCGATCATCGGCGCGCCCTCTTGCGGGGCGGACAGCGCGGCGCGGATATCAGCGCGGGTGCAGGTGCAGTGATAGGTCAGACCCATGCGCGCCAGCCGGTCCAGCGCGGCCTCATAGGCGGGCAGGCGGTCGGACTGGCGCATCACCGGGGTTTCCCAGCGAAGGCCGAGCCAGGCCAGATCGTCGTAGATCGCCGCCTCATATTCCGGGCGTCTGCGGGCGGTGTCGATATCCTCGATCCGCAGCAGGAACCGCCCGCCCCTGGCCCGGTCCGCCGCGACCAGCGCGGCATAGGCATGGCCCAGATGCAGCGGGCCAGTGGGCGAAGGGGCAAAGCGCGTGACTTCGCGCGTCACCTTAGCCTTGCCCCACAAGCCATTGGCCAAACGCCTCTTTCGCGCGGTCGGTATAGGCCTTGTAGCGGTCCTTGCGCCCCCGGCGGCCTCCCTTGGCGTCGATGGGCGGGAACAGGCCGAAGTTCACGTTCATCGGCTGGAAGGTTTTCGCATCCGCCCCGCCGGTGATGTGGGTGATCAGCGCGCCCATGGCGGTTTCGGGCGATGGCGGGGGCAGGTCGCGCCCAAGGATTTCGGCCGCCGCCATCCGGCCTGCCAGCAGGCCCATGGCGGCGCTTTCCACATAGCCCTCGACCCCCGTCACCTGCCCGGCGAACCGCAGGTTCGGCCGCAGGCGCAGCCGCATCCGGTCGTCCAGCAGCGTGGGAGAGTTCAGGAAGGTGTTGCGGTGAATGCCGCCCAGCCGGGCGAAACTGGCATCCTGCAAGCCGGGAATGCGGCGGAAAACATCGGCTTGCGCACCATACTTCATCTTGGTCTGGAAACCGACGATGTTGTAGAGTGTGCCCAGGGCATTGTCGCGCCGCAACTGCACCACGGCATAGGGCTTTTGCGGATCATGCGGGTTGGTCAGGCCGACCGGCTTCATCGGACCGAAGCGCAAGGTCTCGCGCCCGCGTTCGGCCATCACCTCGACCGGCAGGCAGCCGTCGAAGTAGCCCGCCGTTTCCCCTTCGTGAAACTCGGTCTTTTCGGCGGCCAGAAGGGCGTCGATGAAGCCCTCATACTGGTCGCGCGTCATCGGGCAGTTGATATAGGCGGTGCGCTCTTCCTCGGTCTCGCCCTTGTCATAGCGGCTTTGGCGCCAGGCGACGGACATGTCGATCGTCTCGGCATAGACGATGGGTGCGATGGCGTCGAAGAAGGCCAGGCTTTCCGCCCCCGTCACCGAACGGATGCTTTCCGCCAATGCCCCGCTGGTCAGCGGGCCGGTGGCGACGATCCAATGGCCGGATGAGGGAAGTTCCGTAACCTCTTCCATCGAAAAGGAAATTATAGGATGTGCGCGCAGCCGTTCCGTCACGCCCGCCGAAAAGGCATCGCGGTCCACCGCCAGCGCGCCGCCCGCGGGCAGCTTGTGGCGGCTGGCCATCTCCATGATCAGGCCGCCTGCCGCGCGCATTTCCCAGTGCAGAAGACCCACGGCATTGCGTTCGTCGTCATCCGACCGGAACGAGTTCGAGCAGACCATTTCCGCGAAATCGCCGGTCCGGTGGGCAAAGGTCGCGACCTCGGGCCGCATTTCATGCAGGACGACCGGCACGCCCGCCTGCGCGGCCTGCCAGGCGGCCTCGGACCCGGCCATGCCGCCGCCGATGATGTGAAGCGTTTCCATGCGGGCGTCATAACGCCGAAGCGTGACGCCCGCAATCGGCGCGGCCTAGAGGCCCGGCGCCATTTCCAGGATGCCGCGCTGCTGGAAGGTCGCGCCGCGCGTCGCGCCAAAGTTCATCTTGACGCCCACGCCGACAAAGGTCTGTGAGCCGCCGCTATCGTAATCGGCGCTGCCGACCTCGCCCGTCAGGGTGAAGTTGTCGGCCAAAGCCATCTCGCCGGTCAGCGACAGGCGCGACAGGTCGGTGCCTTCGATGTTCAGCGTGTCGAACCGCATCCCGACCTTCATCATGTCGCTGATGGAGTAATCGCCGCGCAGGCCAAAGGCGGTGCCATGGTCGTCGCCATCCTCGACCCGGCCAAGATAGCCCTCGCCGGCAAAGCGGTCGAAGCCGTGGCCCATCTCCAGCCCGTAGAAGTTGGAATGGCCGTCGATCTCCTCGCGCCCGACGTAGAGGCCGGCCGAGGTCGCATCGCTCAGATGCCAGATCGCGTGCAGGCCCAGCGAATTGCCGCTGTCGTCGATCAGTCCGAATTTGGTGAAGGCCATGTCGCCCTGAACCGAAAAGGCACGGTCGAAGCCGAACTCGATGGAGCCTTTGGCGGTGGCCTTGTTCACATCATTCGTGTCGCTGTCGATCAGGCCGGAATATTCCAGCGCGACCGAACCGCCCGTAACTTCAACCGCTTGCGCGGCGGGGGCCAAAAGCATCCCGGCCGCGGCCAGTGCCAGAAATCTTGCCATCACTGCCTCACTTTTTTACATTTTCGAACATGATAGGGAAGGGTGACAGGGGGTGCAAGTCACTTCCCGGTGCGAGGGGGTCAGCCCTGCGCCCGTCGGCGGATCTGCGCCCGCAGGTCTTGGGCATAGGCGGCCTCGTCGGTGATCCGGGCGCCCAGTTCGCGCGCCCGCAGGAAAAAGCCGGGGGCGGGAAGTTGGTCGGGCGACAGGCGCTGCCGGCAGACCGCCGCCAGAAACGGCCGGCCCGCCGCCGCGTCGCGGATCATCCCCTGGTCCAGCGCCGCAGTCAACTCCCCCATGCGAAGGCCCAGTTCACGGGCCAGGGCGCCATAGGGGATGGTCAGGCCCGCCGCACCAAGGGCGGCGAGCCGGGACTCAAGCTCACTCATCGCCCTGTTCGGCGACGCGGGCGACGGAAACCACCTGTTCCTCGCCCTGGGTGTTCAGGACCTTGACCCCGCCTGCCGACCGCGACCGGAAGCTGACCTGATTGACCGGCACGCGGATCGACTGGCCCGAGGAGGTCGCCAGCATGATCTGGTCGCCCGGTTCCACCGGAAAGCTGGCGACCAGCGCGCCGCCGCGCATCGCGCCGTCCATCGCCTTGACCCCCATGCCGCCGCGGCCGCGCACCGGATAGTCGTGGCTGGACGACAGCTTGCCCGCGCCCTGTTCGGTGATGGTCAGGATCAGATCCTCGGCCGCGGACATTTCGGCATAGCGTTCGGGCGACAGCGCGCCCTCGGCCACGGCCTCTTCCTCGTCGTCCGCCTCGTCCTCGGTCACGCCGGCCATCAGGCGGCGCTGTTTCAGATAGGCGGCGCGTTCGGCGGGATCAGCCTCGAAATGGCGGATGATCGACATGCTGACCACGCGGTCGTTCGCGCCCAGGCGGATGCCGCGCACGCCGGTGGACCCGCGCGACTTGAACACGCGGATTTCCTGGGTGGAGAAGCGGATCGCCCGCCCGCCCGAAGTGACCAGCATCACGTCGTCATTCTCATCGGCAATGGCGGCGTTCACCAGCGACACGCCTTCGGGCAGGTTCATCGCGATCTTGCCGTTGCGTTTGACGTTGGTGAAATCGGACAGGTCGTTCTGCCGCACGTCGCCGTCGCTGGTGGCGAAGACGATCTGCAATTCGTCCCAGTGGTCTTCGGGCACATCGACGGGCATCAGCGCGGCGATGGAAATGCCGGTCTGGATCGGCAGGATGTTGACCAGCGCCTTGCCCTTGGCGGTGCGGCCCGCCAGCGGCAGGCGCCAGGTCTTCATCTTGTAGACCATGCCGTCGGTTGTGAAGAACAACAGCCAAGTGTGCGTATTGGCAACGAAAAGTGTCGTCACCACGTCGTCTTCCTTGGTCTGCATCGAGGCCAGGCCCTTGCCGCCGCGGTTCTGGCTGCGGAATTCGGCCAAGGGGGTGCGCTTGATGTAACCGCCCGAGGTGATGGTTACGACCATATCCTCGCGCTCGATCAGGTCCTCGTCCTCCATGTCGCCGGACCAGTCGACGATTTCCGTGCGGCGGGGGACGGCGAACAGGGCGCGAACCTCGCGGAGTTCATCCGAGATGATGGCCATGATCCGGTCACGAGATCCAAGGATTTCCAAATAATCCCGGATCTTTGCGGCCAGTTCTTCAAGTTCGTCGGTAACTTCCTTGACCCCAAGCGCGGTCAGGCGTTGCAGACGCAGTTCCAGAATGGCGCGGGCCTGCGCTTCGGACAGGTTATAGGTGCCGTCCTCGTTCATCTTGTGGCTGGGGTCGTCGATCAGCCGGATGTAGGGGGCGATGTCATGCGCGGGCCAGCGGCGGGTCATCAGCCGGTCGCGCGCCTCGGCCGGGTCGGCGGAGGCTCGGATGGTGGCAACCACCTCGTCCACATTGGTGACGGCGACGGCCAGACCGCAGAGGATATGGCTGCGCTCGCGTGCCTTGTTCAGATCGAACGCGGTGCGGCGCGCCACAACTTCCTCGCGGAAGGTGATGAAATAGCTAAGGAAATCGCGCAGCGTCAATTGTTCGGGGCGGCCGCCGTTCAGCGCCAGCATGTTGCAGCCGAAGGACACCTGCATGGGCGTGAAGCGGAACAGCTGGTTCAGCACCACATCCGGCGTCGCATCGCGTTTCAGCTCGATCACCACGCGCACGCCGATCCGGTCGGATTCGTCGGCGACGTTGGAGATGCCCTCCAGCCGCTTGTCGCGGACCAGTTCGGCAATCTTTTCGATCATCGACGCCTTGTTCACCTGATAGGGAACCTCGTCCACGACGATGGCGAAACGGTCCTTGCGGATTTCCTCGACATGGGTTTTCGACCGGATGATGACCGACCCTCGCCCTTCGAGATAGGCCTTGCGCGCGCCCGACCGGCCAAGGATCTGCCCGCCGGTGGGAAAGTCGGGGGCGGGGATGATCTCCATCAGCGCCTCGGTCGACATGTCGGGGTTTTCGATCAGCGCAAGGGTGCCGTCGATCACCTCGCCCAGGTTGTGCGGAGGGATGTTGGTCGCCATGCCGACGGCGATGCCGCCCGCGCCGTTGACCAGCATGTTCGGGAAGCGCGCGGGAAGGACGGTCGGTTCCTTGTCCTTACCGTCGTAGTTGTCCTGGAAATCGACGGTATCCTTGTCGATATCGGCCAGCAGAAAGTTCGCGGGCTTGTCCATCCGCACTTCGGTATAGCGCATCGCGGCGGCGGCATCGCCGTCCATGGACCCGAAGTTTCCTTGCCCGTCCAGCAGCTTGAGGCTCATCGAAAACGGCTGCGCCATCCGCACCAAGGCGTCATAGATCGCCGAGTCGCCGTGGGGGTGGTATTTCCCCATCGTGTCGCCCACGGGCCGGGCCGATTTGCGATAGGGCTTGTCGGCGGTGTTGCCGACCTCGCTCATCGCGTAAAGAATGCGCCGGTGCACAGGTTTCAACCCGTCGCGCAGATCGGGGATCGCGCGGGAGACGATCACGCTCATCGCGTAATCCAGATAGGCGGTCTTCATCTCGTCGGCGATGGAAACCTGCGGGCCATGCCATTCGCTGCGCGGCTTTTCTTCTTTGTTTTCGGTATCTTCCGGGGTGTCGTTCACGTCCGCATCCGCCTTGGTTCCGCGCCTGTCGGCAATGGTTATACCACCCCTCGCCGGGGGTGCAATGCCGCCGGCCCGGCGCTTTTGGCAGCCATCGGGGCGGAGTGACAACATACTGTTTTCATTGAAAATAAAGACGCTTCGTGGATCATTGGCGACAGAACAAGAAACTGCGGAGGTTGCGATGCAGACCGAGACGGAGCTGATGCTGAAAGGCTATGGCCTGACCACGGCCGAACTGTTCTACCGGATGCCGGATTACCGGCATGTCCTGAACAGCTTTGTCTGGCAGGAGTATGATTTGGCGCCCGATCACCCCCGGCTTTTCGCCTTTATCGAATTCTGGCAGGAAAAGATCGAAGGACCGCTGCATTCGGTGCGGTTTTCGCACCGCAAGCTGATCGGGCCGGGCGAATGGCGCAATGTGGTGGGCGAGTTCCGGCTGCACTGAAGCCGTAGCCTAGTCCCGGCAGACCAGCCGCAGGCGCAGACCGGGGCCGAGCGCACGCAATTCGCGTTCGACCATGCGCGGGTCGGGCAGCGGCGGGGCGACCACGGTGATCAGCCCGCGATAGCCCATGGTTTCCAGCCGCGCCACCACCTGTGTCGCATCATGGCCGGGCGCGAACAGCGCACAGGCGATCTCGTCCGGGTGCAGGGCCAGCAGCGTACGGGCATTCAGCCGCGCCATCGGCAGGGTGGCGTCGGCACGGGGCCAGTCCGCACCTTCCAGCGCCAGCAGGATTCCGTCGCCGCCATCATCGTGGTCCTTCACCGCCGCCTCTCTGGTTTCCCTTAGGTAAAGCGTAATCCCGCCAGCGGGCGTGGCAAGTGACATCTGGAATTGCCAGGGCGCTGCCGATAGGAATTGCCTCGACAGGAGGCGCCGATGGACAATGCGACAGCCGTGATCGAGGCGCTGCCGGTGCCGGCGGTGCTGATCGGCCGGGATGAACGGGTGATCGTGGCCAACCGGCCGGCGACCCAGCTTTTCGGGGCCGAGATGACGGGGCGCCACCACGGGCTGAGCCTGCGCCAGCCCGCGCTGCTGGAGGCGATAGCCCGCAAGCTGCGCGGCGGCGAGCCCGAGGAGGTGCGCCACCTGATCCCCGGCCCCTCGCACGAGGTGGTGCATCGCGTGACGGTCGCGCCGGTCGTGATGGGGGTGCTTTGCACCTTTCTCGACCTGTCGGAACAGGAACAGATCGGCCAGATGCGCCGCGATTTCGTGGCCAATGTCAGCCATGAGCTGCGCACGCCGCTGACCGCGCTGCTGGGGTTCATCGAGACGCTGCGGGGGCCTGCGCGCGACGATCCGGCCGCGCGCGACCGTTTCCTGACCATCATGGGCCGCGAGGCCGAGCGGATGAACCGTCTGGTACGCGACCTGCTGCACCTGAGCCGGGTCGAAGCGCAGGAGCGGGTGCGCCCGACCGAACGGCTGGACCTTGCGGCGGCGATTCGCGCCTCGGTCACGGCGCTGCGGCAGGTTGCGGACGAGGCCAGGGTCGCCATCGAGGTCGAGGGCGCCGACCAGCCGGTCGAAGTGCCCGCCGATGCCGACCAGATCCAGCAGGTGCTGAACAACCTGATCGAGAATGCGGTGAAATACGGCGGGGCCGGGGGCAGGGTGGTGGTGACGCTGGACCGCGCGCCGGGGCCGAAAGGGCGCATGGCGCGAATCGTCGTGCGCGATTTCGGCGAGGGGATCGAACAGATCCACCTTGGCCGCCTGACCGAGCGATTCTATCGCGTCGACGGGCATCGGTCGCGGGAAAAGGGCGGCACCGGGCTGGGGCTGGCCATCGTCAAGCATATCGTCAACCGCCACCGCGGCCGCCTGACCATCGACAGCCAGCGGGGCCAGGGCAGCAGCTTTACCGTGCTTTTGCCGGAAAGCTGAACGCGCCGCCGTCGCGGGACCGGGTTTCCGCTGCGGCACCCATGCAGGGCGGGCGGTTGTCATGCACCTGTTACACTCCTGTCGCAAAAGCGTATGCATCCGGTCCTAGACGGGGCGCGGGATCGCCGTCCGGGCGGTCGTCACGAGAATGCAGGAGATTTGCATGTCCATGAAACTCACCGTCTCGACGCTGGCGCTTGCCGTGTCGGCCGTTCTTCCCGCTTCGGGCGCGATGGCGCGCGACCAGCTTCAGATCTCGGGCTCGTCGACGGTGCTGCCCTATGCCACCATCGTCGCCGAAGCCTTTGGCGAGAACTTCGACTTTCCGACCCCGGTGGTCGAGGGCGGCGGTTCGGGCGCGGGTCGCAAGAAGCTGTGCGAAGGCGTGGGCGAAAACACCATCGACATCGCGAACTCGTCCAGCCGCATCTCGCAGTCGGACATCGACACCTGCGCCAAAAACGGCGTGAGCGAGATCATGGAAGTGCGCATCGGCTATGACGGGATCGTCTTTGCCAGCGACATCAAGGGCGGCGATTTCGCGCTGACCCCGGCAGATGTCTATGGCGCGCTGGCTGCCAAGGTTGCCAAGGATGGCAAGCTGGCCGACAACACCGCCGCGAAATGGACGGATGTGAACGCCAAGCTGCCGGCGCAGGACATCCTCGCCTTCATCCCCGGCACCAAGCACGGCACGCGCGAAGTGTTCGACATCAAGCTGATGGAAGCGGGCTGCAAGGAAAGCGGCGCCTACGACCTGTTCCTGGCCGCCTCGACCGGGGCCGACGACAAGGCCAAGAAGGACGAGGCCACCAAGGCCTGCCATGAGATCCGCACCGACGGCAAATCGGTCGACATCGACGGCGATTATACCGAGACACTGGCCCGCATCGACGCCAACAAGTCGGCCGTCGGCGTGTTCGGCCTGTCCTTCTATGAAAACAACATGGACAAGCTGAAGGTGGCCACCGTCTCGGGCATCGTGCCTTCGGTCGAAACCATCTCGAACGGAACCTATCCGGTGTCGCGTCCGCTCTACTTCTACGTCAAGAAGGCGCATATCGGCGTGATCCCCGGCCTGAAGGAATACATCCAGTTCTTCGTGTCGGACGACATGGCAGGCCCCGGCGGCCCGCTGGCGGAATACGGCCTGGTGCCGGACCCGGAACTGGCCAAGACCCAGGCCGCGGTCGAGGCGGAAACCCCGATGGGCCCGCTGAAATAAGCCCGAACCGAAAACCGGCCGGGGGTGCGGGTCCGCCGCGCCCCCGGATTTTCCGCTTCTGAACCCCAGGTTTCAGCCATGACCCTTGGACTTCTGGTCCTTCTGATCCTTGCGCTTGCCGTTGCGGGCTGGATCATCGCGCGGCAGCGCGCCACAGCCTCGTCCGGGGGCGATATCCGCCGGTTGCATTCGCTGCCCGGCTATTACGGGCATTTCGTCTTTCTCTGCACCGCGGTGCCGGCGCTGCTGGCGGTCCTGCTGTGGCTGATCGTACAGCCGGTGGTGGTGGAAACCCGCGCCTCGGGCATGATCGCCGACAGCGACATTCCGCAGGGCAGCACCCGCGATCTGGTCATCGCCGACGTGCGCCGTCTGGCCGAAGGCCTTGACGTGCTGGCGGCAAGGGGCCAGACGCCCGAGGCGCTGGCCGCATTGCGCGACACGCCCGACGCCCTGCGCAGCACGCTGGCCGCGGCCGGCGTCGCGGTCGGGCCGAACGTCAATCCCGCGACCATCGCCGCGGCCGAGGCCTATCGCGCGCGCAGCCATTCCGGCGCACTGGCGATGACGGTGGTGGCGCTGCTGCTGGCGGCGGCGGGCCTCGGCTGGGGATTGAGCCGCATCCGGCCGGAGTTCCGCGCCCGCAATGCGACCGAGCAGTTTACCATGGCGGCGCTGATCGGCTGTTCGCTGATCGCGGTGCTGACGACGGTGGGCATTGTCTGTTCGCTGCTGTTTGAAAGCATCCACTTCTTTCGCATCTATCCGGCGACGAAGTTCTTCCTTTCTTCCGTCTGGAACCCGAAGTTCGGCGGCGGGTCGGATCTCGGCATCCTGCCGCTGGTCTGGGGCACGCTCTATGTGTCGTTCATCGCGCTGCTGGTGGCGGTGCCGGTCGGGCTGATGTCGGCGGTCTATCTGTCGGAATATGCGTCGAAAGCCACCCGCGCCTGGGTGAAACCGGCCATCGAGATCCTGGCGGGCATCCCGACCATCGTCTACGGCCTGTTCGCGCTGGTCACGGTCGGCCCCTTGCTTCGCGACTGGTTCGCCCAGCCGATGGGCCTGGGCAATTCGTCATCCTCGGTGATGACGGCTGGGATCGTCATGGGGATCATGGTCATTCCCTTCGTGTCCTCGCTGTCGGATGACATCATCAACGCCGTGCCGCAAAGCTTGCGCGACGGGTCGCTGGGTCTGGGCGCCACGCCGTCGGAAACCGTGCGGCAGGTGGTTCTGCCCGCAGCCCTGCCCGGCATCGTCGGCGCCGTGCTTCTGGCCGCCAGCCGTGCCATCGGCGAGACGATGATCGTGGTGATGGGGGCAGGGGCCGCGGCCAAGCTGAGCCTGAACCCGTTCGAGGCGATGACCACCGTGACGGTCAAGATCGTCAGCCAGCTGACCGGCGACACCGAATTTGCCAGCCCCGAAACGCTGGTGGCCTTTGCGCTTGGGCTGACGCTGTTCCTTCTGACGCTGGCGCTGAACATCGTGGCGCTGGTGATCGTCCGCAAATACCGGGAGCAATACGAATGACCGCCTCCGTTCCCGCCACCGGCGTTCCGGTGCATGACTCGATCCTGACCGTCGACCCCAAGATCCGCAGGCGCAAGGCGGCCGAGGCGCGGTTCCGCGCCTATGGGCTGGGCGCGATCATCGTGGCGCTGCTGGCTCTGGTCTGGCTGCTGATCTCGATCCTGTCGCAAGGCTTGCCCGCGTTCCGCCAGACGATGCTGACCTTTCCGGTGACGCTGGACGCCACGGTGCTGGACAAGGCCGGAACCCGCGATCCGGCGGCCCTGGCCAAGGTCACGACCGTGGGTTACGCCAAGGTTCTGGCGCAGTCGCTGGATCAGGCGCTGACCGATGCGGGCATCGACCGCGGCGCCGCGACCGAAAAGGACGTGGCGGCGCTGATCAGCCAGGAATCGGCGGCGACGCTGCGCAACCTGGTGCTGGCCGACCCGGCCAAGATCAGCACGACCATCCCCTTTACCGCGCTGGCGGGCGGGCGGATCGACGGCTATTTCAAGGGCCGCGTCACTGTGGAAAGCGCCCGGCTGGACAAGAACGTGACACCCGAGCAGCTGTCCCTTGCCGATCAGATGAAGGCCAAGGGGATGCTGGAGCAAAAGCTCAACTGGTCCTTCCTGACCGCGCCTGACGCCTCCGACAAGCGGCCCGAGGCCGCGGGTCTGGGCGTGGCGATCATCGGGTCGCTTTACATGATGATCGTGGTGCTGGTGCTGGCCCTGCCCATCGGCGTCGCCACCTCGGTCTATCTGGAGGAGTTTGCACCCAAGAACAAATGGACCGACCTGATCGAGGTGAACATCGCCAACCTCGCCGCCGTGCCGTCCATCGTCTATGGGATCCTGGGTCTGGCGGTATTCATCAACTTCATGCACCTGCCGAACTCGGCGCCCATCGTCGGGGGCCTTGTGCTGACGCTGATGACGCTGCCGCGGATCATCATCCCGACCCGCGCCGCGCTGAAGGCGGTGCCGCCGTCGATCCGCGATGCCGCACTCGGCATCGGCGCCTCGCGGTTGCAGACGGTCTTTCACCACGTCCTGCCGCTGGCCATGCCCGGCATCCTGACGGGGATGATCATCGGTCTGGCGCAGGCGCTTGGGGAAACCGCGCCGCTCTTGCTGATCGGCATGGTCGCCTTTGTGCGCGACTATCCCGAGGGGCTGCCGTCGGGCCTGTTCGACCCGGCCTCGGCCCTGCCGGTGCAGGTCTACAACTGGACGCAGCGAGGCGACCCCGGCTTTGTCGAGCGCGCATCCGGCGCCATCATCGTTCTTCTGGTGTTCCTGGTCGTCATGAACGCCGTCGCAATTTACCTGCGCCGCAAGTTCGAGCGCCGGTGGTAGGATAGGGGAAACACCCATGAAAGATCAGGTCACGGAGGACCGCGTGCAGGTCGAAACCAGCAAGATCTCGGCCAGAAAGGCGCAGGTCTATTACGGAGAGAACCACGCCATCAAGGACGTGGACGTGGAAATCCTCGACAAGACGGTCACAGCCTTCATCGGGCCGTCGGGCTGCGGCAAGTCGACCTTCCTGCGCTGCCTGAACCGGATGAACGACACCATCGTCGGCTGCCGGGTCGAGGGCAATATCACCCTGGACGGCGAGGACATCTATGACCCCCGCGTCGATCCGGTGCAGCTGCGCGCCAAGATCGGGATGGTGTTCCAGAAGCCGAACCCGTTCCCCAAGTCGATCTACGACAACGTGGCCTATGGCCCCAAGATCCACGGCCTGACCCGCAACAAGGCCGAACTAGACCAGATCGTCGAGACGAGTCTGCGCAAGGCCGCCCTGTGGAACGAGGTCAAGGACCGCCTGCACGCCCCCGGCACCGGCCTGTCCGGCGGCCAGCAACAGCGCCTGTGCATCGCACGGGCCATCGCCACCAGCCCCGAAGTGCTGCTGATGGACGAACCCTGCTCGGCCCTTGACCCGATCGCCACGGCACAGGTCGAGGAGCTGATCGACGAGCTGCGCAGCCAGTTCTCGGTGGTGATCGTCACCCACTCGATGCAGCAGGCGGCGCGGGTGTCGCAGCGGACGGCGTTCTTCCACCTGGGCAATCTGGTGGAATACGGCGAGACGACGCAGATCTTCACCAATCCGCACGATCCGCGGACGGAATCCTACATCTCCGGCCGCATCGGCTGATCGCGAGGGCAGAATGAGCACCGACAAACCGCATATCGTTTCCGCCTTCGACCGCGATCTGGAATCGGTTCAGGCCGCCATCATGAAGATGGGCGGGCTGGTCGAAAGCGCGCTTCTGGATGCCGCCGAGGCGCTGGAAACCCGTGACGAGGAACTGGCCCTGCGCGTCCGGAACGGCGACAAGGCCATCGACGCGCTGGAGGAGCAGGTGAATGCCGAATGCGCCCGCGTCATCGCGTTGCGCGCCCCGCAGGCGACCGACCTGCGCACCGTGCTGACGGTGATGAAGATCGCAGGGTCGCTGGAACGCTGCGGCGACTATGCCAAGAACCTGGGCAAGCGTGCGACGGTCCTGGCGCAGATGGCGCCCATCGGGTCCACCGCCGGGTCGGTGCGCCGCATGGCCAAGGCGGTGCAGCTGCTGCTGAAGGATGCGCTGGACGCCTATATCACTCGCGACGCCGCGCTGGCCGCCGATGTGCGCTTGCGCGACCGCGAGGTCGACCAGATGTATAACGCGCTGTTCCGCGAATTCCTGACCCATATGATGGAGGACCCGCGCAACATCACCGCCTGTATGCACCTGCATTTCATCGCCAAGAACATCGAGCGGGTGGGCGACCATGCCACCACCATCGCCGAGCAGGTGATCTATCTGGTGACAGGCAGCCACCCCGAAGAGGCGCGCCCCAAGGCAGACGCCACCTCGGGCCCTGCGGAGTAGGCGGATGGCCAGCGATCAACCCAGCGTCCTTCTGGTCGAGGATGAACCGGCGCAGCGCGAGGTGCTGTCCTACAACCTGGAGGCAGAGGGGTTCCGCGTCTCGTCCGCCGACAATGGCGAGGATGCGCTGATGCTGGTGGACGAGGATCTGCCCGACATCATCGTGCTGGACTGGATGATGCCCAATGTCTCGGGCATAGAGGTCTGCCGGCGGCTGAAATCGCGTCCCGAAACGCGGGGCATCCCGATCATCATGCTGTCCGCCCGGTCCGAGGAAGTGGACCGGGTGCGGGGGCTGGAAACCGGGGCCGACGATTACGTCATCAAGCCCTATTCGGTGGTCGAGCTGATGGCGCGGGTCCGTGCGCAGCTGCGCCGGGTGCGGCCCTCGACCGTGGGGCTGGTGCTGGAATGGGGCGACATCCGGCTGGACCCCGAAAGCCATCGCGTCTATCGCGCCGACAAGGTGTTGAAGTTGGGGCCGACCGAGTTCCGGCTGCTGACCACCTTCATGGAAAAGCCCGGCCGGGTGTGGAGCCGCGAGCAGTTGCTGGACCGGGTCTGGGGCCGCGACATCTATGTCGATACCCGCACCGTCGACGTGCATATCGGCCGGTTGCGCAAGGCGCTGATGCAGCATGGCGGCGACGATCCGCTGCGCACGGTGCGCGGCGCGGGTTACGCGCTCGGCTGAAAGCCGCGGGATGAACCTGTCCGCCCGGTGTCGCCCACGGCACCGGGCGTTTTCACATCATCAGCGCCAGGCCCGCTGCGGCCGCGATCAAAAACAGCTCTCCCCACGGAAGCCAGGGCAGGGACAGTCGGCGCAGGGGGGTAGGGCGGGTCATCGCAATCTCCATCTGTGGTGAAGCGACCCTGGCGGAAAGAACTTAACAGGAACAAAATGCTGCGGTCCAAGGAAAGAAATATTCCGGCGGTTTGTTCGCGGAATGGAAACGGGTAAAATTCTTGCAAATGCAAAACCCCGGCCGAAAGGACCGGGGTTTTGCATGGTTTCTGGACCGAATCGGTCAGGCGGCCTTGCGGCGGCGCCCGACTATACCGGCAGCGCCAAGGGCCGCGGCCAGCAGCGGAAGGGCCGCAGGCAGCGGAACGGCGGCGCTGACAACCTCTTCATACTTGTAGGTCCCGAAGGACAGCAGCCCGGCCAGCGAGGTGGTGCTGCCCGAGAACAGCGCATAGATCCCCGGCGAGGTGGTCGTGGTCAGCGAGTAGATGATGGTATAGGGCGCCGACGCATAGGTCAGGAAAACCTGCACCAGACCGCTGCTGAAGGACGAGCCGGTCACGGTGATCGGGCTGTAACCATCTGCGGTCAGGCCCGTAACGGCGGGCGCGGACCAGTCGATGTCGATCGTCCCGGTCGTCAGGGCGACGGACGAGATGATCGGATTGTAGTCGATTTCATAGATCGCCGCATCCGCCGCGCTGACCGAAAGGCAGATCGCGGCGGCACCGGCGGCAGCTTGAAGCCAATGAGCTTTCATGCGCAACTCCAAATGGTGTGTCGTTTGTCCGTGTTCATGCCCACGCTTATGACAGCCACAGATCGACGAAGTATTAACGACGAACCGTTTCTGTCCCGCTTCGGACGAATTGATGTTTCAACCATACCGGGAAACACAGGGTGGTCCAAACTTTTTCTGCATTGCCGCATGAAAAGGCCCGGATTGCGCCGAAATGCGTGCAGAATATGGAAACAATAACCCTCGCATCCGCAGAAAGGTGAAAGATCTCGCTTTCGCTGAATGGAAAGGGATCTCGGCCCGATCTTGGCCAGGGTGATTCCCCGCCGGGATGCCACATTTCGACGGCACAAAAGGAAACGCCCGCCCCGGCAAGGGGGCGGGCGCAGAAACACCGCGCGGACCGGCCTATTCGCGGGCGAGGTTGCGCAGAACGTAGTGAAGAACGCCGCCGTTCTTCAGGTATTCGATCTCGACCTCGGTGTCGATCCGGCTCTTGATCTGGATGGTTTTCACGCTGCCGTCGCCATAGCGGATGGTGCAGGGCACCAGGCTCAGCGGCGTGATGTCGCCTTCCAGCCCCTCAATCGTCACCACCTCGTCGCCCTTCAGGCCCAGGGTCTTGCGGTTCTCGCCCGGCAGGAACTCGAACGGGATGACGCCCATGCCGATCAGGTTGGAGCGGTGGATCCGCTCGAAGCTTTCGGCGATCACCGCCTTGACGCCCAGCAGGTTCGTCCCCTTGGCCGCCCAGTCCCGCGACGATCCCGCGCCGTATTCCACGCCGCCAAAGATCACCAGCGGCACCCCTTCGGCCTGATATTCCATCGAGGCGTCGAAGATCGTGGTCTGCTTGCCATCGGGGCCGAGCGTATAGCCGCCTTCGACGCCATCCAGCATTTCGTTCCTGATGCGGATATTGGCAAAGGTGCCGCGCATCATGACCTCGTGGTTGCCGCGGCGCGAGCCGTAGCTGTTGAAGTCCTTGGGCTGCACCTGCCGTTCCAGCAGGTATTTGCCGGCCGGGGTGGTCGGCTTGAACGACCCGGCGGGGCTGATATGGTCGGTGGTGATCATGTCGCCCAGGATCGCCAGCACCCGCGCGTCGCGGACGTTCGAGATCACACCCGGTTCCTTCGACATGCCGCGGAAATAGGGCGGGTTCTGGATATAGGTTGAGGCCGGCGGCCAGTCGTAGGTTTCGCTGTCGGTGGTCCGAACCGCCTGCCAGTTGGCATCGCCCTTGAACACGTCGGCGTATTTCTCCTGAAACGCCTTGCGCGTCACCGTCGCCTCGACCAGTTCGGCGATTTCCTGGTTGGTCGGCCAGATGTCCTTCAGGAACACCTCCTTGCCGTCCTTCGACACGCCGATCGGGTCTTTCGTCAGGTTGATGTTCACATCCCCCGCGATGGCATAGGCCACGACCAGCGGCGGCGAGGCCAGATAGTTCGCCCGCACGTCCGGCGAAATCCGCCCCTCGAAGTTGCGGTTGCCCGACAGCACGGCGGTGGCGACCAGATCGTTCTCGTTGATGGCCTTGGAAATCGCGGGATCGCCCAGCGGACCCGAGTTGCCGATGCAGGTGGTGCAGCCATAACCCACAAGGTTGAAGCCGATGGCATCCAGATCCTCTTGCAGGTTCGCGGCTTGCAGGTATTCGCCGACGACCTGGCTTCCCGGCGCCAGCGAGGTCTTGACCCAGGGCTTGCGCGTCAGGCCAAGCGCGCGCGCCTTGCGCGCCACCAGCCCGGCGCCGATCATCACATAGGGGTTCGACGTGTTGGTGCAGGAGGTGATGGCCGCGATCACCACCGCGCCGTCGCGGATGGAGTAACCCTTGCCTTCGACCGCCACGGTCTTGCGCGCATCCTGCGGGGGGGCGATGACGCCGCCGCCTTCATCCACCATCTCGACCGCATCGGCCGACATGGAGATGCCGCGGTATTCGGCCACGGTCTTGTAGAACGACCGCGCGGCCATGTTCAGCGGCGTATAGTCCTGCGGCCGCTTCGGCCCGGAGATCGCCGGAACGATGTCGCCCATGTCCAGATGCAGGGTGTCGGTATAGACCGGATCATAATCCGGGCCGCGCCACATGCCGTTTTCCTTGGCATAGGCCTCGACCAGCGCGATCCGAGCTTCGTCGCGGCCGGTATTGCGCAGATAGCGCAGGGTTTCGTTGTCGATCGGGAAAAAGCCGCAGGTGGCGCCGTATTCGGGTGCCATGTTGCCGATCGTCGCCCGGTCGGCCAGCGGCAGGTGATCCAGCCCCTCGCCGTAGAATTCGACGAACTTGTTGACCACGCCCTTCTTGCGCAGCATCTGGACGACCTTCAGCACCAGATCGGTCGCGGTCGTGCCTTCCATCATCTTGCCGGTCAGCTTGAACCCGATGACCTCGGGGATCAGCATGGAAACCGGCTGGCCCAGCATCGCGGCCTCGGCCTCGATCCCGCCGACGCCCCAGCCCAGCACCGCCATGCCGTTGACCATGGTGGTGTGGCTGTCGGTGCCGACCAGCGTGTCGGGATAGGCGACGACGTGGCCGTTCTGGTCGGTGTCGGTCCAGACGGTCTGCGCCAGATATTCAAGGTTGACCTGGTGGCAGATGCCGGTGCCCGGCGGAACCACGCGAAAGTTCTGGAACGCGTTCTGGCCCCATTTCAGGAACTGATAGCGTTCCATGTTGCGTTCGTATTCCAGATCGACGTTCAGCTGGAACGCGCGCGGGTTGCCGAAATCGTCGATCATCACCGAATGGTCGATGACCAGATCGACCGGAACCAGCGGGTTGATCCTCTGCGCATCGCCGCCCAGACCCTTGATGCCGTCGCGCATCGCCGCCAGGTCGACCACCGCGGGAACCCCGGTAAAGTCCTGCATCAGCACGCGGGCAGGGCGATAGGCGATCTCGCGCGGGTTCTTGCCGCCCATCTTGCCCCAGTCGGAGAATGCCTTGATGTCATCGACGGATACGGTGAACCCGCCATCCTCGAACCGCAGCATGTTTTCCAGCACGACCTTCAGGCTGGCGGGCAGTTTCGCGAACTCGCCCAGTCCCGCAGCCTCGGCCGCCGGGATGGAATAAAAGCTGACGGTCTGGCCGCCTGCTGTCAGGGTCTTGCGGGTTCTTGCGGAATCTTTGCCGACGGTGACGGTCATGCGGGCCTCCTGATGCTGGCATTTGCGCTGTCGTTCCAGCACCGTCTTGCCCTATGGGACCGGACGGCGCAAGGGAGTCACAAGGAGTGTATACCGTTGTATGCCGAAATTCCAGCGGCACTTTCCTGCCTTGGCCGACTGTCACGGCATTGTGCAACGGCTGTGCAACGATGCAACGGTCGCGGGCGGATCGCAAAACCTTGATTGGCAGCGGCACGGGGCCTTGGCTAGAACCGTCCCACCCAAGCTGAGACGGAACCGACCCCATGCGACAGATCGCAAGCGCCGCCTGCGGCCTTTGGCTGTGCCTTGCAGGGCCGATGCAGGCACAGTCCACCCCCGGCGTGGTGGTAGAGCTTTTCACCTCGCAGGGGTGTTCCTCGTGCCCGCCGGCGGACGAGTTTCTGGAACGGCTGGCGCAGGACGCGGATGTGATCCCGCTGTCGCTGCATGTGGATTACTGGGATTACATCGGCTGGGAAGACAGCTTTGCCGACCCCCGCTTTACCGACCGGCAAAAGGCCTATGCCCGTGCCGTCGGCAGCCGGACCATCTATACCCCGCAGATGATCGTCGACGGCCTGGACCGGGTCGAGGGCAACCAGCCCGAACAGGTCGAACATCTGGTGCGCGCGCGTCTGGCGCGGCAATCGCCCGTCGGTCTGACGCTGACTCGCGTTGGCGATGAGGTGGCGATCCGGGCCGAGGCTGCGCCCCCCCTGACCGAGGGGCTGCGGGTGCAGGTGATCCGCTATCGCCCGACCCAGACCGTCGGGATCGAGCGGGGCGAGAATGCGGGCATGACCGTGACCTATTCCAACATCGTCACCCAGTGGCAGCAGGTCGCGGACTGGTCGGGCCTTGCGCCCCTGGACATCAGCGTTCCCGCCCCCGGTCCCGATCCGGTGGTGGTGATCCTGCAAAAGGCCGGACCGGGCGAGATCGTCGCCGCCTCGCGCCTGACCGCGACACGGGCCGGCAATCCGGGGCTGGAGGAGGGGGTGGCGATGCGCGCCATGCCCGGCCTTGTCCAGCGCGAGCCCGCGCCGGGGATGAGAGAGCGGTCGGCGCCCGAGGATGGCGCGGGGCGAGGCGGCAACTCCGCGCCCTGAGGGCCTAGTCCTCTTCCTCGTCCGGCAGGGGCTTTGCCTTCCAGCGGCGGTGGATCCAGAACCACTGTTCGGGGTGCCGGCGCACCAGCGCCTCCAGGCTGTCGTTCAGCGCCTGTGTCATGGTGACGGCATCGGTGCGGGGGATCGGCTGTTCCACCAGAATGTCAAAGCCCAGCCCGTCGGGGCGGCGCACGGCATAGGTCGGGATCAGCAGCGCATCGTATTTCAGCGCCATCTCTGCCGCTGACAACGCCGTCATCGCATCGACCCCCATGAAGGTCAGCCTTGCGCCCTGGCCCATATGCTGGTCGATGACCATGCCGACCATGCCGCCGCCGCGCAGGAACTTGACCATCTCGGCCAGGCCGCGCTTGCCGCGGGCGAAAAGCGGCGTGCCGATGCGCGAGATGGCGCGGACATAATGGTCGTTGAACCAACGGTTCTTCATCGGCTTGTAAAGCCCGCCGACCGGATAGCCCCGCGCGATCAGGCCGCCGCGCACCGCATCGTAATTGCCGAAATGCCCGGTGATCAGCAGCACGGGCCGGTTTTCACGATGCGCCTGTTCCAGTGTTGCGACCCCCGGCCCCTGCAAGGGCTCGGCCGAGGCGCGGGCGACGAAATCCGCGCCCGAATAGATCTCGATCAGGCTGCGCCCGACATTGTCGGGCACGGCGATTTCCATCCGCCGCACCTCCGAGGGGGGCAGGTCTGGCATCACCAGCGCCAGATTCTCGCGCACCCGCGCCCGATAGCCCGCGACCGGCGCGATGACATGGGCGGTGAACCAGCCGCAAAGCGGCACGCGCCAGGCATAGGGCAGGCGCAGCAGCAGCCAGATCATCCCGCGCAGGAACCTGTCCTGCATCCAATGGTCCAGCCGGAAACGGGGTTTGTCGGTCATGCGCGGGCCTTTCCTTGGCCGTCAGACATAAAGACGCCCGCCAGCCTGCACAAGTTCACCGCCACCGCCGCAGGACCAGCGCGACAGGCCCGGCCAGCAGCGTGAGGGCCAGCCCCAGGCGCGCCGCCTCGGCCATGGCGCCGCCGGGCAGGGCGGGGTCCAGCGCCAGAACCGGCACCGTAAAGCCGATGCCGCACAGCACTGCCACCAGCCGCAGATCGCCCGGCCCGATCCCGCGCGGCAGCGTCTCGCCCGTCAGGCGCGCGGCCGCCGCGAACCCGGCCAGCAGCCCCAGCGGCTTGCCGATCCAGAACGCGGCCAGCACCGTCAGCGTCGTGGGGGCGAATGCGCCAAAGTCGATCCCGCCGCGGGTCAGCCCGAACAGGAACAGCACCCCCGCCAGCGGTTTCACCAGCAGATGCGCCATCCGGTTCAGCGGATCGTGCAGCAGTTCCTCGGCCTCGGCGAACAGGCCAAAGGACCGCTCGGCATGGGGAATGGCCGGGATGATCGGCAAAAGGCCAAGCGCGCCCGGCAGACCGGCGGCCAGAACCCCGGCCAGGCTGACCGCCCCCGCCAGCGCATAGGGCCAAAGCGCCGCGGCCTGCTGTCTTTGCCTTTCGGTCGCGCGGCGGCCCGGCCCGCGGCCATAACACCACCAGACGCCGAAAGCCGCCGCCACCGGCAGCAGCAGCCAGTGCAGGCGCAAGCCGCCCGCGGCGGGCCAGGCGATGCCGGTCAGGACCAGCCCCAGAATGTCGCAGGCGATGGTGATCAGCATCAGCAGATGCAACGCTGGATGGCCGCCGCCAAAGACCCTGCGCCCGAAGACATAGGCCAGCACCACGTCCGACCCGACCGGCACCGTCCAGCCGGAGCCAAGGCTGGCCTCATCCGCCGTCTCGATCGCCGCGCCACACAGCAGCCAGACCGCGACGCCGCCCACGACCGTCCCCGCCACCATCGCGGCAGGCAGGGCCGCCCGCCGCCCGTGCAGGGCGCCCCGTTCCAGCACCAGCGCCTCCCACAATTCCTTGCCGACAAAGAACAGGAACAGGGCCATCAACACCTCGGACACAAGTGCCAGAGGCGTCAGGCTGACCGGAAAGGGGGCTATGGCGGCGGGCAGCGGCAGGTCCGCGATCCGCCATTCCACCGCATCGTAATAGCCCGACGGGTCCAGATTGACCCACAGCGTCGCCAGCACGACGCCGGCGGCAAGCGACCAGGCGAACCAGCGGACAAAAGAGGAAATGCGATACATGCGCGCGCTCCGTCAGGGACAGCCCCCGCTTACCCGCCCGCCGCGGCTGCCGCAACATCGGCCCGCGCGCATCGGAAAACCGCGCGGCGCAAGCCGCATCGCCCGAACTGCACCCGTGCCCCCCTCTTTCTGGACCCAAATATCCTGCGGGGAGGTCCGGAGGGGTGCAAA
>JASGFG010000030.1:0-39446 GCA_047605605.1 Paracoccaceae bacterium
TGGGAGGTGGCGCAGCTTCTGGCCGCGCATGAGGGACATGACGACCGACTGGCCGAGGCCGCCGACATTGCGCGCGAGGCGGCCGCGATCCTGTCGGACCGCGAGACGCTGCTGGAACAGGCGACGGGCGACGCCGCGCGGCTGTCGGCGCGCCACCAGTCGGCACAGCGGATGCTGGCCGACACCCGCGCGACACTGGCACGCGCCGAGGCCGAGGCCGGGCGCGCCCGCGAAACCGTCGCCGCCGCCGATGAGGCGCTGCTGCGCGCAGGCGAGGCACATGAAGCGGCGGTGGAGGCGCAGGAGGCCGCGGTCGCCCTGGCCGAGGAAACCGAAATCGCGCTGGACACTGCCGAACAGGCCCGCGCCGAAACCCAGGTCCGCGAGGCCGAGGCGCGTGCCGCCCGGTCTTCGGCCGAGGGCGAGGCCAATGCGCTGCGCGCCGAAGTGGCGGCGCTGGCCCGGCTGGTCGAACGCGAGGCCAGGGCGGGAAGCCAGTTGCTGGACCGGCTGGAAGTCGAGCCGGGCTATGAGCAGGCGCTTGGCGCCGCCCTGTCGGACGACCTGCGCCAGCCCGAGATCGCCGAGGACCGGCGTTCGGGCTGGGCACGCCTTGAAGCCTATCCCGACCCGCAAGACCTGCCGCACGGGGCAGAGCCGCTGGCAACCCGCGTGCGGGCGCCCGAGGTTCTGGCGCGGCGGCTGTCGCAGATCGGGCTGGTCGGCCGCGACCGGGGCGCGGCGCTGCAACCGCTGTTGCGGCCGGGCCAGCGGCTGGTCAGCCGCGAGGGCGACCTGTGGCGGTGGGACGGGTTCCGGTCCGCCGCCGAGGATGCGCCTTCGGCCGCGGCCCTGCGCCTGCAACAGCTGAACCGGCTGGTGCAGCTGAAGCGCGACCTGGAGGAGGTGGCCGCCCGTGCGGAAGGCGCATCGCGCGCGCATGAATCGCTTCAGGCCCGCCTTGCCGAACTGGCGCGCGCCGATCAGCTGGCGCGCGAGGCCCGCCGCTCTGCCGACCAGCGCGTGACCGAGGCGAACCGCGCCGCCGCACGGGCCGAGGCCGACCGCTCCATCGCCGCGGGCAAGCTGGAGGCGGCACGACTGGCGGTCACGCGGTTCGACGACGAATCCATGGCCGCACGGATGCGCCTGCGCGAAGCCGAAACCGCGCTGGAGGATCTGGGCGATCTGGACACCGCCCGCGATCAGGTGGAAGCCACCAAGCTGGCCGTCGAGGCGGCGCGGCTGGCCATGCTGACCCGCCGGTCCGCGCATGACGAATTGCGGCGCGAGGGCGAGGCGCGGATCAGGCGCCGGCAAGAGGCGCAAAAGGAATTGTCCGGCTGGCGGCACCGCCTGGACACCGCCGAAAAGCGCGGCGCGGAACTGGCCGAGCGACGGGCCGCGACCGAGGAGGAACTTGCCGAGGCCAGCGCCGCGCCCGAGGAAATCGCCATCCGGCGGGACGAACTGACCGAGGCGATCGGAACGGCCGAGACCCGACGCCGCGCCGCCGCCGATGCGCTGGCCGCGGCCGAGGCCGACCTGCGCAGCGCCCAGGACACCGAGCGCGAGGCCGAGCGTGCCGCGGGCGAATCGCGCGAGGCCCGCGCCCGCGCCGAGGCCCGCATGGATGCCGCGCGCGAAACCGTCGCCTATGCGGCCGAACGCATCGCCGAAGAGGCCGAAACTACGCCGGACCTGCTGCTGAAGCATCTGGGAACCGATCCCGACGCCATGCCCGATGCCGAAACACTCGACATCGAGGTGCAGCGGCTGAAACGCCAGCGCGAGGCGCTTGGCGCGGTGAACCTGCGCGCCGAGGAGGACATGAAGGCCGTCGGCGGCGAGCATGAAACCCTGATGCGCGAAAAGCTGGATCTGGAAGAAGCGATCCGCAAGCTGCGCGCCGGGATCGCCGGCCTGAACCGCGAGGGGCGCGAGCGGCTGCTGACCGCGTTCGAGCAGGTGAACGCCAATTTCGGCACGCTGTTCACCCATCTGTTCGGCGGCGGCGAGGCGCGGCTGGTTCTGGTTGAATCCGACGACCCGCTGGAGGCGGGGCTGGAGATCATGTGCCAGCCGCCGGGGAAAAAGCTGTCCACGCTGTCACTTTTGTCGGGCGGCGAACAGACGCTGACGGCGCTGTCGCTGATCTTTGGCGTCTTCCTGGCCAATCCCGCGCCGATCTGCGTGCTGGACGAGGTGGATGCCCCGCTGGACGACGCCAACGTCACCCGGTTCTGCGACCTGCTGGACGAGATGACGCGGCGGACCGAGACCCGGTTCCTGATCATCACCCACCATGCCGTGACAATGGCGCGGATGGACCGGCTGTTCGGGGTGACGATGCAGGAACAGGGCGTCAGCCAGCTGGTCTCGGTCGACCTGAAGAAAGCCGAGGCGCTGGTGGCCTGACCAGCGGCGGCGATTTTCCGCCGAAGGCACGAACACTGGGGCCACTTTCGCCCCGGTTGTGGAAAGGGTGCGGACGCCCGATCGCCAAACAAAAGGCAACATCTTGGTTTCAAATGAATTTTCTTCCAGGTTTGACAAGATGTCGGACCGGCCCTGTTGCATTGACCCTTTCGGGAGGGTCGTTCATAACGGCGTTAAATCGGTCAGCCGTCTGGACATATCGGCGGGACGCCATCCCCTTGACCGGACTGGCCGGCCTTGCCGCGGCAAAGCAGAAGGAATTGCCCGACATGCAGAATTCCGCAGCCCTGTCGGCCGAGATACGGGACCATGCCGCCGTCATCCGCGCCGTGGCGCAGGACGAGGCGCTGCTGTCCGCACTGGACCGGGCCTGCGAAATCTGCGTTGGCGCGCTTGGCTCGGGCAGAAAGCTGCTGTTCTGCGGGAATGGCGGGTCCGCCGCGGATTGCCAGCATCTGGCGACGGAACTGACCGTGCGTTTCACCCGCGACCGCCGCGCCCTTGCTGCGATCGCGCTGACGACCGACACCTCGGCCCTGACGGCGATCGGGAACGATTTCGGCTTTGACCACCTGTTTTCGCGCCAGGTCGAGGCGCTGTGCCAGCCGGGCGATGTGCTTTTGTGCTTTTCGACCTCGGGGCATTCCCGCAATGTGATCCTTGCGGTCGAGGCGGCGCGGGCACGGGGTGCCGAAGTGATCTTTTTCGGCGGCAAGGACGGCGGCGCACTGCGCGGCATGGCGAGCGTGCCGCTGGTCGTGCCCAGCGACGTGACCGCCCGCATACAGGAGGTGCATATCCTGTTCGGACATATCCTCTGCGCGCAGATCGAACAGCGCATGGGCCTTGTATGATGCGGCGCGACCATTTCTCGAACGGCTTCGGCGCGCGGCGCGTCCTGTGCATCGGCGATGTGATGCTGGACCGTTTCCACTATGGCGAGGTGTCGCGCATCTCGCCCGAGGCGCCGGTGCCGGTGCTGAAACTGTCGCATACCGAAACCATGCTGGGCGGCGCGGCGAATACCGCGGCGAACATCAGCACCCTGGGCGGAAACGTCGATCTGGCCGCCCCCCTGGGCGAGGATGAGGCCGGGCGGGAATTTGCCGAACTGATCCGGGCGAACGGGCGGATGCGGTTTTCAGCAGCCACCGACCCGCGCGGCACCATCGTCAAGTCGCGCTATTCCGCCAATGGCCAACAGCTTTTGCGCATCGACCACGAGGATCCGACGGCGCTTAGCCCCAATGCCGCGGCCGTGCTGGAACAGGCGGTGCTGGCCGCCCTTCCCGAATGCGACATCGTGGTGCTTTCCGACTATGCCAAGGGCGCGCTGTCGCCGGCCCTGTGCCAAAGTGTCATCGCCGCGGCAAGACGCGCGGGGCGGCCGGTCGTGGTCGATCCCAAGGGAAGCGACTTTTCCCGCTATCGCGGGGCCAGCGTGGTGACGCCCAATGAAAGGGAACTGGCCGCCGCCCTTGGCCGCGCCCCCGTGGACGATGACGACCTGGCATCTGCCGCCGCGGACCTTGCCCGCCGCTTCGATCTGGGCTGGGTCGCGGTCACGCGCGGCAGGGACGGCGTCACGCTGGTCGCGGCCGAGGGCGCGGCCTCGCACATCCCCTCTTTCGCGCGCGAGGTGTTCGACGTCTCCGGGGCGGGGGATTCCTTTGTCGCCGGGCTGGTCTGCGCGCTTGCCACGGGCCAGCCGATGGCGGATGCGGTGCGTTACGGCAATGCCGTGGCCGGGGTTGCCGTCGGCAAGGCCGGCACCGCCGTCGTCTGGCCGCGCGAGGTGCTGCATCTGCTCGATTCCCATGCAACGACGGAAAAGGTCGACGTGACGCGTGACTATGGCCTTGCGCGGGACGTGGTGGACGGCTGGCGGGCGGAGGGGCTGCGCGTCGGGTTCACCAACGGGGTCTTCGACCTGCTGCATCGCGGCCATCTGCAAACCCTGCGCGCTGCACGCCGCCAGTGCGACCGGCTGATCGTAGGCATCAATTCCGACGCTTCGGTGCGGCGGCTGAAAGGCCCCACCCGCCCGGTGCAGGACGAGGATCACCGGGCCGAAGTCCTTGCCGCGATGGAAGTGGTCGATCTGGTCGTGATCTTTGACGAGGATACGCCGCTGGACCTGATCCAGACCTGCGCGCCCGATTTTCTGGTAAAGGGCGGCGACTATCGGGCCGAGGATGTCGTCGGCCATGATTTCATCCGCAGCCGGGGGGGGCGGGTGATCATCGTGCCGATCCTCGACGGTTATTCCACCACTGCGCAGGTCGCGCGGATAGGCAGGCCCAATGGCTGAACGCGGGAACCGTTCGCTGCGCGCGGCGGATCAAAGCCTGGGTCCGGCGATCCTGGGGATGCTGGGCCTGTTCCGGCGGCGGCGTGCCCTGCCCGACGCGCCCCGGCGGATCGGTCTTTTGTGCGTGGGCGCGCTTGGCGACCTGCTGCTGTTCAGTTCGGTCATTCCCGCGCTGCGGGCGCGCTTTCCTGCGGCCGAGGTCGTCACCTTCGGGTCGGACGGCAATGCTGCCATTGCCGCGATGCTGGATCTTGGCACCTTTGTCCGCCTGCCGATCACCCGGCCCGACCAGGCCGCCCGCGCCATCCGCGCGGCAGGCTGCGATCTGCTGATCGATTCGACGCAATGGGCCAACCTGCCGCCGATCCTTGCCGCCCTTTCGGGCGCGGCGACGGTCGGCTTCGCCACATCGGGCGCGCGCCGGCGCAGCCATGACCGGACCGCCCCGCACAGCAATGCGATCCATGAGATCGAGAACTTCCGTAACCTCGCCCGCCTGACCGGAGCCGGGGAGTTTGCCGCCCCCGCCCTGCGGCTGGACGCAAAGCATCACGAGGCTGCGGCAAGGGTGGCCTCGGGCGATTACGCGGTCATCCATGCCTGGCCCGCGGGCACCCGGTCCGAACTGAAGGCCTGGGCGAATGAAAACTGGGCCGCAGTCGCCGCGCATCTGGCGGGGCGCGGGCTGGATGTGGTCCTGACCGGCGGTCCGGCCGACCTTGCCGCCTCGGCCGGGCTGGCGCAGGCCATCGGCGCGCGGGCAAGGGTGATCGACACCGCAGGCCGGCTGCGCCTGCCGGAAACGGCGGCGCTTCTGGCCGGGGCGCGGGTGAACCTGTCGGTCAATACCGGCGTCATGCACATCGCCGCCGCGGTGGACCGCCCGCTGATCGCGCTGCACGGCCCGACCAATCCGCGCCGATGGGGGCCGATCTCGGCCCGGGCCATCGACATCGCCCCGCCGGGCGAGGGCTGCGGCTATCTGAACATGGGGTTTGAATACCCCGAGGCCCCGCCCGACTGCATGGGCCGCATCCGTCCCGAAACCGTCATCGCCGCCATCGAAACCGCGCTGTCATGACATTCGGAACCGTGTTTCTGGACCGCGACGGGACGATCAACCACGATGTCCACTACCTGTCGCGCCCCGAGGATTTCCGCCTGTGCCCCAATGCGGGCGAAGGTCTGCGCCGGTTGCAGGACATGGGCCTTGCGCTGATCGTCGTGACCAATCAGTCGGGCATCGCGCGCGGCCTTTTCGACGAGGCGGCGCTGGCCCTTGTCCACGCGCGGATGGTGCGCGATCTTGCCGCCTTTGGCGTGACGCTGACCGCGATCTATCATTGCCCGCATGGGCCACAGGACGGCTGCGACTGTCGCAAGCCGTTGCCGGGCCTGATCCTGCGCGCCGAGCGCGACCATGGCCGCCGCCCGGCAGTGATGATCGGCGATGCACCGCGCGACATCCTGGCCGGAAAGGCCGCTGGCCACGCGACGATCCGCATCGGGGCCGCGAACGATCCGCAGGCCGATTTCACCGCCCGCGACCTGTTTGACGCCGCGCAGCGGATCGAGACCTGGATGAAGGCATCATGACCCGCCCGAATTTCCTGTTCATCGGCCCGGACAAGACCGGGTCAAGCTGGATGTTCCACATCCTGACCCGCCATCCCGACTGTTTCGTGCCTGTGGCAAAGGACATCTATTTCTTTGACCGCTATTATGCGCGCGGCATGAACTGGTATCTGCGCCACTTCGCCCCCGCGCGCCCCGGTGCCACCGCGGTGGGAGAGCTGTCGCACGACTATCTGTTTTCGCCCGACGCGGCAGAGCGTGTCCGCCGCGACCTGCCGGATGCGAAGATCGTGCTGTGCCTGCGCAACCCCGTGGAACGGTCCGTCTCGCAGTTCCAGTATCTGCGCCGGGGCGGCGAGGCGGACGGCGATTTCCTTGCCGCCGTCCGCAGGACGCCGCGGATCGTCGACAACAGCCGGTATCTGGCGCCGGTCGAACACTGGCTGTCGCTTTTCCCCCGCGAACAGGTGAAGATCCTGATCTTCGAGGATCTGCGCGCCGACCCCCGCGCCTTTGGCGAGGATCTGCTGCGCTTTCTGGGCCTGCGGACCGATGTGGATCTGCCCTATTCCGACCGCGTGCGCGAGGCGGGCATGGCGCGCAACCGGCTGCTGGCGCGGATACTGAAGGCCGGGGCGATGGCGGCGCGCGGACTGGGCCTTGCCAATCTGGTCGGCCGGGTGAAACACGGCGCGACGGCACAGCTTGCCTATCGCGAGATGAGGCCCGAAGAACGGGTGCAGCTGACGGCGGCGCAGAAACTGGCCTTGTGGCAGATCTTTGCGGACGAACGGCCAGGGCTGGAACGGATCACCGGGCGCGATCTGTCGCATTGGGTGCCCAGAGCGGAACAGGGGTAGAAACGATGCGCATCCTTTACGTCACCACCCGCCAATGGAACCCCGGCGACGAATTCATCCTGCGCGGCAGCCGCCGGATCATGGCGGCCTGCGGCGTGACGGAAACCGTCAGCGCCATCTACAACAAGAGCCCGCAGACCACCTCGCTTCTGGAAAGCCTGAACTTCTGGAAGCGGCCCTATTACACCTCGCTCTGGTCGTCGGTGGATTTCGCGCTGAACGTCACGCATTACGACAATTCGTTCAAACGCAACCACGACCTGAACTTCTACGATGCGGTGGTCTTTGCCGGCAGTCCGGCCTGGTATGGCGGGCGGCTGAAGCCGCTTTACGCCAAGCTGAAGGACTATCGCGGCAAGATCCTGTTCCTGGGCATCGGCACGCCGAACAAGCCGCTGAATCTGTCGGCCGACGAACAGGCGGTGCTGCGGCGCGCGACCGTGTTCTGCCGCAACCGGGGGCTGGCCGACAATCTGGGCAAACTGGGGATCGCCGCGCGCTATCTGCCTTGCCCCGCGCTTCTCTCCTCGCCGGTCGAACGGGCGGCGCCGGTATCCCTGGGGCTGATCGGGCTGGGGTTCAACACCACCCGGAGCCATCGCTATCACCGCATGTCGGAGGAAAAGTTTCAGGCGCAAAGCCGCATCTTCGACTTTCTGATGTCGCGATACGATTGCCGTATCATCGCCCATTACATCGACGAACTGCCCGAGGCGACGCGGCTTTATGGGGCCGACCGCATCCGCTATGTCTTTGATGCGGTGGATTATCCGGGCGTCTATTCGGAATATGACTTCGTGGTGTCCAGCCGCGTCCACGGCTGCGGCATGGCCAGTTCCTGCGCGGTGCCGAACGCGGCGATCACCCATGATGCCCGCGGCGATACCGTGACCGGCTTTCTGTCCGATCGCGTCGGCGATCTGGCCGGGATGGAGCGTCTGATCGACGACCTCCAGTTCGGGCTGGCCAACCGCAGCGCGGCACTGCGCGCGCACAAGGCGGCGACGCTCGACGCCTATGTCGCGGCCCTGACCCCCGTTCTGGCGGGCTGACATGGCCCCGCCCGCCCGCATCCTGCGCCGGCTGGCCGCCTTTGCGATCACGCGGGGCGACCTGGCGTTTACGCTGGGGCGGGTATTCGGGCTGGTGCCTGCGATGCTTCTGTCGCATCTGCTGACCGACGAGGCGGTGCTGGCCGAACGGCTTGCCGCGTTCCAGGTGGCGCTTTTCGTGTCGACCATCGTGCTTTACGGCGGACCCCAGACCTATCTGGTCAAGCTGGGGGTCGAGCGGAAGGTCTTCGTCTTCCACATGGCGATTTCCAGCCTGATCCTCACGGCGCTCCTGGCCCTTGTGCAGGGTGCGGGATGGGCCGGGGGGCTGCTGTTGCCCTTTGTCTTTCTGGTTTTCTTCCGCTCCTATTACCTGCTGCTGGCAAGCTATCTGAAATTCGATGTGACCGCCTCGCTCTGGTTGATCGGGGCGGCGCTGCTGGGGCTGGCGGCCTATGCGGCCACCCTGTCCGACCTTGCGGGCGCGCTGGTCACGGCACCGGCGATGGGGTGGCTCATGTATCGCCTGGGCTATCTGAAATGGGTCTGGGCCCGGCTGGCGGTGCGGCGGTATTTCCGCATCCTGCGCGAAAACTTTGCCTATTTCTTCAATTTCCTGCTGCAACAGACCTACAGCCAGATCGTGCTGGCGGTCTATGCGCTGCTGGCGACGGGGCCGGATTACATCCGGGCGGCGCATGGGGTCTACCTTTATTCGGTGTCCTTCATCTTTCACGGCATCCTGTTCCGCCTGACCCTTGCCAACATGGGACGCGCGCGCAGCCGGCAGGGCATCCGCCAGCAGTTCGCAACCAACATACGCCTGTCGCTGGCGGTCGGGGTGGCCGCCGGTCTGATCGTGGCGGTCGCCTATCCGCTGGTCGAGACCTTTTTCTTCGGCAGCGTCTATCTGGACCGGATGACCGCCCTGATGGTGGCCGCGATGATCGTGCTGAACTCGTCCAACTTCGGCTGGGCGGCGCTGATGACCAGCGAGCGGCGGCCTTGGCTGCTGGCGGCCATCGGCTCGGTCACGACGGGCTGCGTGATCGCGGGGCTGTTCGTGCAGCACTGGCTGGCGGTGCCCGACGGCATCTTCTGGGTGATGATCGCGGGGCTGGTGATGCAGGCGGCGGGGCGGAACCTTCTGGGATTGAGCCTGCTGCGCAACCTGCGCGACTAAAGCGCCGCGATCATCCAGACCGCCAGCAGCAGGACCATGGCCCCCCATGTCCGCCACAGCGCGCGGACGGCGGCATCCACCTCGTCCGGGCCGATCTCGCGCCGGCCCTCGGGCCAGACCCAGGGGAAATCGGTCATCCGCCCGTTGTAGCTGCGCGGCCCGGCCAGGGCCACGTCCAGCACCGGCGCCAGCGCGGATTCGGGCCAGCCCGCATTGGGCGAGCGGTGTTTGGGCGCATCCCGCAGGATCGGGCCTGCATCGAACCAGCCATGGGCCAGCGCGATCAGCGCCGCCGTCAGCCGGGCGGAGATCAGGTTCAACAGATCGTCCAGCCGCGCCGCCGCCCAGCCGAATTCTTCGTGCCGGGGGGTGCGATGGCCGATGATGCTGTCGGCGGTATTGACGACCTTGTAGACCATTATCCCCGGCAGCCCGCCGATCAGGAACCAGAAGGCGGGCGCCACCACGCCGTCGGACAGGTTTTCCGCAGCACTTTCGATGGCGGCGCGGGCGACGGCAGGTTCATCCATCGGCCCGGTGTCGCGGCCCACGATCATCGCCACCGCCCGCTTGCCATCCGCCAGCGACAGGCGCAGCGCATTGCCGACCGCCTGCACATGGTCGGCCAGGCTGCGCTGCGCGATCAGCACCGCCGCAGCCAGCACCTCCAGCACGCCGAAGTCGGGAATGGCCGCGATGGCCGCGCCCAGAAGCCAGGCCCCCGCAGACAGCGCCGCGATCACCGCCACACCTTTCAGGCGACGCGATTCGCCCCGGTTGAATCGCCTGTCGCACCAGGCAATGACGCCGCCCACAACCACCACGGGATGGGGATAACGGTTCCACAGCGCCTTTGGCTCGCCCAATGCGGCATCCAGAAGCAGGGCGAAAAGCAGGGCGGTCGGATGCATCTTGGGCCTCGGCAGGAGCGGGGCCACTATGGCCGGGGCCGCGCGGATTGCAAAGCCCGGAGCTTTTTCTGCACCCGCATCCGTTTCCGTCGCATAACCGCAATGTTTTCAGTCTATTGCCTTGATTTCAGCCAAGGTTGATCCACACTGGTCCCAAGGGGGAGGTGCGAGATGCTGGAATTCCTGCCGAAAGAACTGCGCGAAGGGCTGGAGGCTGCGCGCCTGCGTCAGTTGCGTCGCAAGTCGCGCCTGCGCGTGCAGGTGGGCGAGGCGGTCTTTCCGGTGCTGCGCATGTGGGAGACCGGCTTTACGGTCGAGGCGGGGATGGCGCCGCGGCTGCGCGGGCTGGTGGACATCTACGACGGTCCGCGGCATGTCTTTCAATGCCTGATCGTCGCCTCCTCGGGCGACGGGACCGAGATCACCTGTGAATTCAAGCGCCATACCGTGGTCAGCGACCGCGCGCCGCTGGATTTCTGGCGGGGAGAGAACGCGCCTGCGGGCTATCTGCCCAAGGCCTGACCCGCCCGCCGTCAGGATTTCGGCGGCTTGGGCCTGTCATCCCAGTCTTTCGTCAGGATGCGGCTGGCATCGCCCTGTGGGTCGTCGAACTGGCGCGCCTTCAGCGCCCAGAAAAACGCCAGCAGGCCGATGCCGCCCATCAGCAGCGAAACCGGGATGAGGATTGTCAGGATTTCCATCTACTTCAACCTCATCGCGTTCAGCGAAACGGTGATCGACGACAGCGACATCGCCAGCGCCGCGGCCAGGGGCGTAGCCAGCCCGACCAGCGCGATCGGCACGGCAATGACGTTGTAGCTGGCGGAAATCGCAAAGTTTTCCTTGATGCGCCGGGTCGCCTGACCGCCGATCCTGACGGCATCCGCGACTGGCGCGATGTCCTGCCCCAGCAGCACGATGTCGGAGGCGACGCGCGCCGCATCCAGCGCCGTCGCGGGCGAGATCGAGACATGCGCCGCCGCCAGCGCCGCGGTGTCGTTCAGCCCGTCGCCCACCATCAGCACCTTTTGCCCCGCCGCCGTCATCGCCGCCACGGCCTGGGCCTTTTCCGCGGGCAGGGCGCCCGCCGTCCAGTCGGCGATCCCCAGCCGCGCGGCAAAGGCACCGACCGCCCCCGGCACGTCGCCCGAGATCAGCACCACCCGCTTGCCCGCCGCCTGCAAGGCCGAAACCACCTCGGCCGCGCCGGGGCGCAGACGGTCGGCAAAGGTAAAGGCGCGCGGCTTGCCCTCGCCCGTCGCCAGATAGGTCGCGGTGGCGGGCATCTCCTCGGCCCCGACCCAGGCGGCACGGCCCAGACGGACCAGTTGCCCGCGCCACCGCCCCTCGACGCCATAGCCCGGCACCTCGCGCAGATCCGTGACCTGCGCCGGCACGATTCCGGCGGCGCGCGCCGCATCGGCCAATGCCAGGGCCAGCGGATGGGACGAGGCCGCCGCCAGTGCCGCCGCCACCTCGACCGCCGGGCGCGGGTGATCGGACAGGTTCGTCACTTCCGGCGCGCCCATGGTCAGGGTGCCAGTCTTGTCGAAGACGACGGTATCCACCTGGGCCAGCCGCTCCAGCGCGGTGCCGTTCTTGATCAGCAGGCCCTTGCGGAACAGCTTGCCGCTGGCCGCCGTCACCACCGCCGGCACCGCCAGCCCAAGCGCGCAAGGGCAGGTGATGATCAGCACCGCGGCCGAGATGTTGATGGCGAACCGCACGTCCCCGCCCGTCCGCCACATCCAGTAGCCAAAGGCCGAAAACGACAGCAGATGCACCAACGGCGAATACAGCCGCGACGCCCGGTCGGCCAGCGAGGTATAGCGTGTCTTGGCGCTTTCGGCGACCGCGACCAGATCGGCCATCCGGTGCAGCGACGAATCCCGCCCCGCCGCCGTCACGCGCAGGGTCAGCGGGCCGGTCAGGTTCACCTCGCCCGCCGACACCGCCATGCCCTGCCCGGCAAAAATCGGCAGGCTTTCCCCGGTCAGCAGGCTGCGGTCCACTTCGGAGGCGCCTTCGGTGATCATCCCGTCGACCGGCATCCGCCCGCCGGGGCGCACCCGGACCAGATCGCCCGCCAGCACCTCGGAGATCGGGGTCGCCACCTCGGCCCCGTCGCGCAGGACAAGGGCGCGCGGCACCTCCAGCGCGGCCAGTTCTTCGGCCGCCGACCGGGCGACGGCACGGGTGCGATGGTCCAGATAGCGCCCCGCCAGCAGAAAGAAGGCCAGCATCACCGCCGCGTCGAAATAGGCGTGAACGCCCGAATGCAGCGTTTCATAGACGGAAATCGAGGTCGCCAGCACCAGCGCCAGTGAGATCGGGAAATCCATCCCCAGCCGCCGCGCCTTGACCCCGGCCCAGGCGGAACGAAAGAACGGTTGCCCGGCAAAGATCACCGTCGGAATGGCGATGGCCCCGGAAATGAAATGGAACAGGTCGCGCGTCGCATCCGTCGCCCCCGACCAGACCGCGACCGACAGCAGCATGACGTTCATCATGCTGAATCCCGCCACCCCCAGCCGCATCAGCAGGTCGCGCCCCTGACGGTCGGTTTCCGTCGCCGACAGCAGCCCGGCGTCCAGCTCATGCGCCTCATAGCCCACGCCCTTCAGCGCGGCGATCAGCGCATCGGCCGTCACCCCCGGATCGGCATCGACCGAGACGCGCTTCATCGTCAGGTTCACCCGCGCCGAACGCACCCCCGGCCAGTCCGCCAACCGGTTTTCGACGGTCGATATGCAGGCTGCGCAATGGGCCGTCGGCAGCGACAGGACCAGCCGCGCATCCCTGACCGCCGCCTGCGCCAGCCGTTCGGCCGAAGGCGCCGCGACGCAGGCCGGACAGGCGGACAGGCTGGCGCGCTCGGGTCCGGGCTGGAGGGCGATGGTCATGCGATCAGCCCTTCACGAACATGTCCAGCCGCTGGCGGAACAGCGTGCCGTCGGGGGAATGGGCCTCGACATGCATCATCCACTTGCCGGGGGGCAGGGCGATGTCGGCCACATAGGCCCCGGCGCGGCGGGCGAAATCGGGGGTCTTGTCCTCGCGCGATTCGGTCGTGCGGCCGACAAGCACACTCAGCCCCTGCACCTCGACCGGCAATCCGTCCCTGTCGGTGAAGGTCAGCCGCAGTTCATGCGCCGCCTCGTCATAGTCATGCCTCAGCGACCAGCCGAGCGCCTTTTGCGCCGCCATTTCCCTGTCGAAGGTCTGGCTGGCGACATAGCCGTTGTCGACCTCCAGCCCGGGAAAGGTCGACACCGCCTTGTAGGCCATCAGCACGTTCACCGCGATGATGATGCCGAAGGCCCCGCAGGTGACGGCCAGAACCTGACGCCCGGTAATCTCGCCCATCTCATTCGCCCTTTCCGTTGAAGATCGTAGCATGGCTGACCCGGTCCGTCCCACCCTGATCCTCGATCCAGAGCGTGATGCCCGTCAGGGTGGTCTTCGCCACCGCGCTGCCGGGTCTGGCGACGACATAGATGCGCTGGCTTTTGGTCTCGTTGGCGGGCACCCGCACGGTCAGGCCCGGCTCGCCCTCCAGCGACAGGGCCAGCCCTTCGGGCGCATCCAGCGAGATGGCAAAGTCGCGGTCGTCGCCGTTCTTGTTGCGCAGCCGCAGGTCATAGGTGTTGCGGATCGCCCCGTCCGACAGGGTGACATACAGCGGGTTACGAACCGGCGTGACGTTCACGTCGATGTCCGACCGCAGGAACAGCAGCACGACAAGACCCACGCCGACGGCCGACCACAGCACGGTGTAAAGGATCGTCCGCGGGCGGAAGATGTGCTTCCACACCGATTTCGGCGGCTGGCCCGCCTTTTCGCGCGTCTCGTCGGTCAGCGCCAGATAGTCGATCAACCCGCGCGGCTTGCCGATCCTGTCCATCGTGTCGTTGCAGGCGTCGATACACAGCCCGCAGGTGATGCAGGCCAACTGCTGGCCGTTCCTGATGTCGATCCCCATCGGACAGACGTTCACGCAGGCCATGCAGTCGATGCAATCGCCTTGTGCAACGCCATCGTCATGTTTCTTCAGCTTGCCCCGCGGCTCTCCCCGCCAATAGCGATAGCCGACGGTGATCGTGTCCTCGTCCATCATCGCGGCCTGGATGCGCGGCCAGGGGCAGGCGTAGATGCAGATCTGTTCGCGGGCGAAGCCCCCAAAGGCAAAGGTGGTCAGCGTCAGGATCGCCATCGTCGTATAGGCGACCGGATGGGCCCGGCCCGTCACCAGTTCGCGCAGCAGGGTCGGCGCATCGGTGAAATAGAAGATCCAGGCCCCGCCCGTCGCCAGGCCGATCAGCAGCCACAGCCCCCATTTCACCGTGCGCTTGCGGATCTTTTCGCCATTCCACTTCTGCCGGTAAAGCCGCAGGCGGGCGTTCCGGTCGCCCTCGACCCAGCGTTCGACCAGGATGAAGAGGTCCGTCCAGACCGTCTGCGGGCAGGCATAGCCGCACCACACCCGCCCCAGGGCCGAGGTGAACAGGAACAGCCCCAGCCCCGCCATGATCAGCAATCCGGCCACGAAATAGAATTCGTGCGGCCAGATCTCGATCATGAAGAAAAAGAACCGCCGGTGCGCAAGATCTATCAGCACCGCCTGATCGGGCAGGTTCGGCCCGCGGTCCCAGCGGATCCAGGGGGTGATGTAGTAGATGCCCAGCGTCACCGCCATGATCCACCACTTCATCGTGCGGAAATTGCCCTTGACCCGCCGGGGAAAGATCGGCTCGCGGGCGGCGTAAAGGCTTTGCGGTTCGGTATCTGGGCTGGTCACGGATCTGCTCCGGGTCTTCTGACTGGCGTAACGTTTGCTGGCGGTATCCACCCGCGGGGGGGCGGCGACCTTGACCTGCATCAAATCTGCATCGCCCATGCAGCTTTCACCCTGCGGCAGAGTGGCGCAACGAAAAAGGGCCGCGCTTGCAAACCGCGGCCCTGTCAACTGGTGACTGTCGGAAAACGGGGCCCCGGCGTCTCCAGGAAACGCGCGAACAGGATGAGACGCCGGTGCCCGGCCTTGGCTTTCGCCTTGGCCGCGATCCTTCTAGCCGGTCGCGGCGCGCGATTCCTTGACCTGCATCAAATCGACGCGGGCGGATCGGGATTCTGCACCTCGCGCAGCATCCAGCGTGCAAAGGCCCGCACGCCGGGCCGCAGCGGCCCGGGCCGGTGGACCAGCCAATAGCCCTTGCCGTTCTCGATCCGGTGCAATTCGCGCAACCGGCCGCTGGCGATGTCCCGTTCGACGAACAGCCGCGACAGCACGGCAATGCCCTGCCCCGCGCGCACCGCATCGACCTTCAGCCCGCCGGGCAGCGAGACGACTGCCCCCTCGCGCCGCAGCCCCTGCACATCCATCACCGCCAGCTGGTCGTCGGTGCCCGTCTCCTCGATCCAGGGCAGGCGCGACAGGGCGGACAGGTCGTCCGGCGCGATCCCGTCCAGCAAGGCGGGCGCCGCCACCGCCACCAGGGGCGTCGGCATCAGCAGTCGCGACTCCAGCCCCGGCCATTCGCCCCGGCCATAGCGGATGGCAATGTCCAGCCCGCCGGGGATCAGCGGGCGCAGGTCGATCGACGGGTCCAGCATCAGGCTGACATCGGGGTTTTCCGCCCGGAACCGCGGCAGGCGCGGCAAGAGCCACACCTGCGCAAAACCGGGCGAAGTGGTGATCTGCACCGGCCGCCCGGCATCCGCGCCGGTCAGTTCGGCCACCATCCGCGCCATGGCGGCAAAGCCTTCGGTCAGGGCTGCGGCCAGACGCTGCCCCTCGGGCGTGGGGCGCGGCGGATGGGTGCTGCGGTCCAGCAGCGTCAGGCCCAGATGCACCTCCAGCGCGCGGATCTGCTGGCTGATGGCGGCATGGCTGACATTCAGCGCCGCCCCCGCCGCCGTCATCGACCCGGTGTCGGCCCAGGCCGCAAAGGCCCGCAAACAGGCCAGAGGCGGAAGGTTGCGCCAAATGTCCATGTAAGCTTGCCTTACATCACGAATAATCCCCTGAGTCGCAGGATGGCGCGATTCGATCCATATTCATAGGCAGGAAACGCGAATGACAGGAGGATCGCGATGCTTTCCGTTCTTGCCAGAACTTTCAGGCTTGCCACCCGGACCGAGGATCGGGCGAACCGCACCCCCTATCCGTCGCAGGACTGGCCGGGCAACCAGTGGGACCCGAACTGGCCCGCGCCGCTGCACTGGTATCAGCGTCCGCGCGACCCGCGGGATTGATCGGGGACAGCCATGGAACGCCGTATCCTTGTCCCCCGGCCCCCGACGCTGGACCATTCGCTGCCCGAATGGCGGGTGGGCTGGCCGTTGCCCCCCGATCGTCAGATGCCGCACCGGGGACGTTGAGCCAAAAGAAAAAGGGCGCCTTGCGGCGCCCTTTCCCCCTTCCCTTCGGCCGGGCGGATCACTCGCCGCCGCCCAGACCATGAACATAGATCGCGACCGAACGGATCTCGTCCTCGCTCAACCGGCCGGTCCAGGACGGCATGACGCCGAACCGGGCATAGGTCACGCTGTGCTTGATCGCATCGCGCGTGCCGCCATACAGCCAGATCGCATCGGTCAGGTTCGGGGCGCCGACCGAACGGTCGCCCTTGCCCTCTGCCCCGTGGCAGGCCGAACAGTTGTCGGCAAAGACCTGCGCCCCGGCCGCGGCCAGCGTGGCGTCATGGTCCTGCCCCGACAGTTGCAGGACATATTCCACCGCCTGGTCGATCTGTTCCGGCTCCAGCAGCTTGTCGACCCCGAACTTGGGCATTTCCGAATAGCGGGCGTCTGCGTCGGTGGCATTGCGGATGCCGTGGGTGACGGTGGTGTGGATGTCGTCCAACGTGCCGCCCCACAGCCAGTCATCGTCCAGCAGGTTCGGGTAGCCCTTGCCCTGCACCCCCGCCGCGCCCGCGCCATGGCACTGGGCGCACCATGTCTTGAACACGGCAGCCCCGGCCGCCACGGCATACTGGTCAAGCTCGGGGTTGGCGGGGACCGAGTTCAGGTCGGCCGCCACCAGCTTGGCCTTGATCGGCGCATTGGCATCATCCACCCGCTTGATGTCGGCCTCGACATCCTGCCGGGTCGACGCCCCCAGAAGCCCCGGCGTCGCATGGGTCAGCAGCGGCCATGCCGGATAGGCGATGGAATAGCCTATGGCCCAGATGATCGTCAGATAGAACACCCAGACCCACCAGCGCGGCAAAGGGTTGTTCAGCTCTTCGATCCCGTCCCATTCGTGGCCGGTGGTGCCGACGCTCTGCCCCGGCTCTTTCCTGATCTGCTTGGCCATGATCAGGCCCCTTTCGTTTGGCTGCGGGCATCCGGCCCGTCGCTGACGGGCTGGCGCTCGTTGCGGAAGATGGACTCGGCGGCCTCCCGATGGGCGCTGCGCGCCGAAGGGCGAAAGGCCCACAGGATCGCGCCGACGAAGAACAGCGTCATTGCCAGCAGGAACCAGCTGTCCGCCATGTGACGAAGAAAGGTGTAAAGCTCCATTCCTCGGTCCCCCTTACCGGCTTGCATCGGGGATGAAGGTCGAGAAATCGACCAGCGTGCCCAGCATCTGGAGATAGGCGATCAACGCATCCATCTCGGTCAGTTCGGGCTGGCCGTCGAAGTTCGAGACCGTCACCTTGTTGCCATAGCGCGCCAGCAGACCCGCCGTATCCGCGTTCGGATCGGCCTGCGCGGCAAAGTCGGCGCGCGCATCGGCGATCATCTCGTCGGTATAGGGCACACCGAAGATGGCGTTGGTCTTCATCGAATCCGCCACATACTGGCCGTCGAGCTTGCGGTGCAGCAGAAAGCCGTATTTGGGCATCACCGATTCCGGCACAACCGCCTGCGGGTTGGTCAGGTGGTCCACATGCCAGGCGTCGGAATAGCGCCCGCCCACCCGCGCCAGATCCGGCCCGGTGCGTTTCGACCCCCACTGGAACGGCCGGTCATACATCGACTCGGCCGCCAGGCTGTAGTGGCCATACCGCTCCACCTCGTCGCGCATCGGACGGATCATCTGGCTGTGGCAGACATAGCAGCCTTCGCGCACATAGATCTCGCGTCCCGTCAGCTCCAGCGGGGTATAGGGACGCATCCCCTCCACCTTCTCGATGGTGTTTTCCAGATAGAACAGCGGCACGATCTGCACCAGGCCGCCGATGGTCACGACGATGAACGACAACACCAGCAGCAGCGTGGCATGGGTTTCGATCGCTTTGTGCTTGTCAAGAAAAGCCATGGCTTCGTCCCCCTTACTCTGCCGGGACGGCCGCGGGGGCGGCAGCCTTGGCAGGCTGCGCACGCACGGTCATCCACAGGTTGTAGCACATGATCAGCGCCCCGGTCAGGAACATGCCCCCGCCCAGTGCCCGCACCACGTTCATCGGGAATTTCGCGGCCACCGTGTCGGCAAAGGCGTTCACGAGGAAGCCGTTCGCATCCACTTCGCGCCACATCAGGCCCTCCATGATGCCCGACACCCACATCGAAGCGGCGTAGAGAACGATCCCGATGGTGGCGAGCCAGAAGTGCCAGCTGACCAGCTTCAGGCTATACAGCCCCTCGCGGTTCCACAGGCGCGGCGTCAGGAAGTAGAGCGCGCCGAAGGTGATCATGCCGTTCCAGCCAAGCGCGCCGGAATGGACGTGGCCGATGGTCCAGTCGGTATAGTGCGACAGGCTGTTCACCGCCTTGATCGACATCATCGGACCCTCGAAGGTCGACATGCCGTAGAAGCCGATGGCGACGACCATCATGCGGATGATCGGGTCGGTGCGCAGCTTGTCCCAGGCACCCGACAGCGTCATCAGCCCGTTGATCATGCCGCCCCACGAGGGCATCCACAGCATGACCGAGAACACCATGCCCAGCGTCGAGGCCCAGTCGGGCAGCGCGGTATAGTGCAGGTGGTGCGGACCGGCCCAGATATACAGGAAGATCAGCGCCCAGAAGTGGATGATCGACAGTTTATAGCTGTAGACCGGCCGTTCCGCCTGTTTCGGGACGAAGTAATACATCATCCCCAGGAACCCGGCGGTCAGGAAGAAGCCCACGGCGTTGTGGCCATACCACCATTGCACCATGGCATCCTGCACACCCGCATAGGCCTGAACCGAGGTCGAGCCGAAGATCGAGACCGGTAGGGCCGCGTTGTTGACGATATGCAGCATCGCGATGGTCACGATGAAGGACAGGTAGAACCAGTTCGCCACATAGATATGCGGTTCGCGCCGGTTCAGGATGGTGCCGAAGAAACAGGCCAGGAACGCGACCCAGACCACCACGATCCACAGGTCGATATACCAGGCGGTTTCGGCATATTCCTTGCCCTCGCTGCCCCCCAGAACATAGGAGGTCGCGGCCAGCACGATCATCAGCTGCCAGCCCCAGAACACGAACCAGCCAAGGTTGCCGCCCCACAGCCGCGCGGCGCTGGTGCGCTGCACGACATAAAAGGCCGTGCAGATCAGCGCATTGCCCCCAAAGGCAAAGATCACCGCACTGGTGTGCAGCGGGCGCAGCCGGCCAAAGTTCAGGATGCCCTGTGCCCATTCAAAGTTCAGGGCCGGAAAGGCCAGTTGCAGCGCGATCACCACGCCCACAAGGAAACCGACCACCCCCCAGAAGGCGGTGGCGATCACCCCGGCGCGGATCACACTGTCGAAATATTCATCCTGTCGGATCGCGACCTTCGGCTCGCCCGCGTGGCGCAGCACCCAAAGAAAGGTGCCGGCCGCCGCAAGCATGACGATGATCGCGTTCACCTCATAGGCGAGGTCGCGCGCATGATTGGCCGCGATCGCGGCCAGAACCGCGATCAGGCCCAGCACGACCAGTTTAACGTAATCCCACATTTTGCGTCCCTTCGTCTTCTTGCTGCCGGCCGTCCCGAATCTCTGTGCCCAGGTCCGGCGGTGGCAGGTTCGACTATGCCGGTAATGTCCGGCGGGTGGCTCACTTGCATTGATCCATATCAATCGAAGGTCGCGCTGTGATTGATCTTCGTCAAGGTGGAGAACACACTGGCTTTCTAGGATCCCGAAGATCGGAATAACGGACAGGAGTGGCGAGATGAGCTACAAATCCATTTTCACCGTGGTGACGAACGGCGATCACTCCGAAGCGGCGATCCGCGCCGCCTCGGCCGTGACCCAGGCAGAGGACGGGCATCTTTCGCTTCTGGCGCTCGGGGTCGATCGCACGCAGGTCGGATACAGTTATGTCGGCAGCGGCGCGGTGCTGATCCAGGCCGCACTCGACCGGGCCGAGGCAGAGGCGAGGGAGACCGAGGCCACCGTCCGCAGGATTCTCGAGGGCGAAGAAAGCGACCTGCGCTGGTCGCTGGAAATCGGCGTGACGCAGATCGGGATGTTGACCGAGCTGATCGCGCAGCGGGCGCGGTTTGCCGATCTGGTGGTCCTGCCCAAACCCTATGGCCCCGGCCAGGGCCAGGTGGCCGAGGCGGTGGCCGAAGCGGCCCTTTTCGAGGCCCAGGCGCCGGTGCTGATCGTGCCCGAAACCGGCATCGGACCCGCGCTGCCCCGCCGCGCGGTCGTCGCCTGGAACCAGAGCCGCGAGGCGATGGTGGCCGTGCGCCGCGCGCTGCCGCTGCTCAAGGCCTGCGAGTCGGTGAACATCGCGGTGATCGACCCGCCCTCCCATGGCCCGGAACGGTCCGATCCGGGCGGGCTTTTGTGCCAGATGCTGGTGCGCCACGGCGTCAAGGCCGAGGTTTCGGTGCTGGCGCGGACCATGCCGCGCATCTCGGACATCCTGGCGCGACACCTGCGCGACACCGACAGCGACCTGCTGGTGATGGGGGCCTACGGCCATTCCCGTTTCCGCGAGGCGATCCTGGGCGGCGCCACGCGCAACATGCTGGAACAGGCGACGGTGCCGGTGCTGATGGCGCACTGACCTGCGGTTCAGCCGTTCGGGCCCCGGCTGTCCGCGGGAGTCTGATCGCGTTCCGTCATGCCGCCGCAGTCGCGCAGTCGACCCCCCGCTGCCCGGCCGCCGCCCGTTTTGCCGCGACTGCCTGGACTGGAGCGAGCGGCGCCCGCATCTGGCCGGACCGCTGGGGGCCGCGCTGTTCCAGAGGATGCAGTGCGGCCGCTGGCTGGCGCGCGATGCGACTGGTCGCGCCGTCCGGTTCCTGCCCGGCGGGCGCCAGCGGTTCGAACGGGCCTTTCCGCCCGCGCCCGAAAACCCGCGTGCCCATCCTCTCTGCGAAAATATCCTCGGGGGGTGAAGGCGCGTCAGCGCCAAGGGGGGCAGACAGCCCCCCTGCCCCGGTGCCCGCCGGGCGCAGGCGGGCTCAGTTGATCCAGCCGCCGTCGCTGTCGTCGCCCGTCTCCTCGACCAGCCGGTCGAAGTCGGGCACGATGACATGCCGCTTGCCCTCCAGTTCGATCACGCCCTCTCTGCGCAGGGCCGAGATCTGGCGGCTGACGGTTTCCAGCGTCAGGCCCAGGTAATCCGCCATCTCCTCTCGCGTCAGCGGCAGGTCAAAGACGATCGCCCCCTTCGCCGTCTTCAGCTTCAGGCTGGCGTCGCGGCGGGCGATGATCGCCAGCAGGCTGGAAATCTTTTCCCGCGCCGTCTTGCGCCCCAGCAGCAGCATCCATTCCCGCGCCGCGTCCAGCTCGTCCAGCGTCATTTCCAGCAGGCGCTGCGCGACATGCGGGGTCTTGGCCATCATGTCCTCGAACGGCTTGCGGCGGAAACAGCACATGACCAGATCGGTGGTCGCCGTCACGTCATAGGCCGCCACCGTCCGCCCCGGCCGCCCCACGAAATCCGACGGCAGCAGCAGGCCGACCATCTGGCGCCGCCCGTCCTCCATCGTCTGGGTCAGCGTGGCGATGCCCGAGACGACCGAGGCCACGAAATCCATCCGGTCGCCCGACCAGACCACCGCCTGCCCCGCCTCGTAGGAGCGGTAGAACTTCATCTGCTCCAGCAGCGACAGTTCCTCCGTCTCGCAGCGTGCGCAGACGGCGCGATGCCGGATCGGGCAGCTTCCGCATTGCTGATGCACGGAAATGTGCAGGTCATGCTGCGTCATCCGGGGGTCCTTCCTGGGCGGTCTTGATCTGCGTCAAGGCCGGCGGGCCTGCGTTCTCCTAAAGCTAGAAGAATGACATACCATTCGCAACTGACGCGGCTCGGACTTTTTGACGCGCGCGTTCCCCGCTATACCAGCTATCCCACCGCACCGCATTTCGGCGGCGGCGTGACGCCGGCGCTGTTTGCGGAATGGATCGAGGCGATCCCGGCGGGCAGCGCGATTTCGCTTTACATGCATGTGCCGTTCTGCCGGCGCCTGTGCTGGTTCTGCGCCTGCCGGACCCAGGGCACGCACAGCGACGATCCCGTCATCGCCTATGCCGAGGTGCTGCGCCGGGAAATCGCCATGCTGAAGGCGCGGCTTGCGCCCGGCGTCCATCTGTCGCGGCTGCACTGGGGCGGGGGAACGCCGACCATGCTTTCCCCCGACCTGATGCGTGATCTGGCCGACCGCATCCTGGATGCGGTGCCCTTGGCCGAGGGCGGCGAATTCTCGGTCGAGATCGACCCGAACGAGGTGGATGCCGCCCGGCTGGACGCGCTGGTTGCGGCGGGGATGACCCGCGCCTCGATCGGGGTGCAGGACTTCGACCCCGAGATCCAGAAGATCATCGGGCGCGAGCAGGCCTATGACCTGACCCGCGACGTGGCCGCGATGATCCGCGACCGGGGCGTCACCAGCCTGAACGCCGACATCCTGTATGGCCTGCCGAACCAGACCCGCGGGCGCATCGCCGATTCGGTGCAGAAGCTGCTGTCGCTGTCGCCCGACAGGGTGGCGCTTTACGGCTATGCCCATGTCCCGTGGATGAGCCGGCGGCAGGGAATGATCCCCTCCGACACGCTGCCCACCCCGCAGGAACGGCTGGCGCTGTTCGACACGGCGCGGGATCTTTTCGTGGCGGACGGCTATGCCGAAATCGGCATCGACCATTTCGCCCGTCCCGCGGACGGACTGGCGACCGCACAGGCGGCCGGGCGGCTCCGGCGGAACTTTCAGGGCTATACGGACGATACGGCCCCGGTTCTGGTCGGTATCGGCGCCTCGTCCATTTCGCGCTTTCCCCAGGGCTTCGCACAGAATGCCAGCGGCACATCGGACCATACCAAGGCGATCCGGGCAGGCCAGTTCTCGACCCACCGCGGCCATGTCTTCACCCGCGAAGACCATCTGCGCGGCCGGATCATCGAGGCGCTGATGTGCGACTTCCGCGTGGAGCGCGCGGAAATCCTGCGCGATTTCGGCACCGATCCCCAGCCCCTCTTTGCTGAAGCGGTCCGCGCCTTCGGCGAGATGGTGGTGCTGGACGACACCGGCCTGTCGATCCCGCCGCATGGCCGGCCGCTGACGCGGATGATCGCGCGCGCCTTCGATGCCTATGACCAGACGAAGGCCCAGCATTCGGCCGCGATCTAACTGTCAGGGCCGGTCCGGGCCAAATCCCTCGACCCAATCGACCAGCCGGGGCAGGCAGATCGACCGCAGGTCATAGCGGTCCAGAACCGTCTGGCGCGCGGCCTGACGGATGTCGGTGAAACGACCGGGTTCGGCCAAGGCCTGGATCAGCCGTTCCGACCAGCCCGCCACGTCGAAGAAATCGACCAGCGTGCCGTTTTCGCCATCGCGGATCACCTCGGTCACCGGGGCGGTGGACGAGGCTATGACATTCGCCCCCGCGGCCATCGCCTCGATCAGCGACCATGACAGGACGAAGGGATAGGTCAGATAGGCATGTGCCCGGCTGACCTGCATCAGCCCGGCAAAGACCGGATAGGGCACGCGGCCAAGGAAATGCACGCGCGACATGTCCAGCTGCCCCTCGACCTCGGCCAGGATGCGCCGCTTCCAGCCCTTTTCGCCTTCGGGCGCACCGCCATAGCTGACCTCGTCGCCGCCGACGATGACCACCTGCGCGTCTGGCCGCGCCGCCAGAACCGCAGGCAGCGCCCGCATGAAGATGTGATAGCCCCGATAGGGTTCGAGGTTGCGGTTCACGAAGGTCAGCACCTCGTCCCCCACCCGCAGGGTCCGCCCGTCGGGCAGGGCGACCTGCGCGGCGGGATCGGGCCGCAGAAGGTCCGTGTCCACCCCGTCATGAATGACCGTCAGCATCCGCCGCAGCGCCGGCGGAAAGGTCGAGGCCTGCCATTCGGTCGGCGCCAGACCGGCATCCGCATGGATCAGCGACTGGCCCAGATGGGCGGCGCGTCCCTGCGCGATCAGCTGCTGGTCGAAGCCCTGGGCCTGAAACTCGGCGTCGAACCCCACATCCGCGCCCAGACCGCGATAATAGAACTCGGCATAGACCAGCAGTTTCGCCTCGGGCCAGACCTCTTTCAGGAACAAGGTCTCGCCCCAGCCGGAATGGCCCAGGATCACGTCGGGAACATAACCCCTTTCCCGCCGCAGCCGGTGGCAGGCGCGGGCGACGGTGACGCCGCGGTCGCTCATCGTGGTATAGTTGCGGCCCAGGCGGGTCGCGGCCGGATCGACCTTTGCCGCCTCATGGCGATAGCGCATCACCGGGATGGCCGCGGTATGCGTGTTGGCGGCATCGGTCAGGGCAAGGCATTCATGCCCGCGCCGGGCAAGCGCAGGCGCCAGATGCAGGAACTGGCCCGGAAAGTTCTGGTGCAGGAACAGGATTTTCACGAATCGCGCCTGCCAAAGGCCGCCGCCAGCAGGTCGCGCGTGTAATCCGTCTGTGGCGCGGCAAAGATCTGCGCGCCCTCGCCCTGTTCGACCACATCGCCCGCGCGCATCACCATCACCTTGTGCGACAGCGCGCGGACTACCCGCAGGTCATGGCTGATGAAGATATAGGCCAGCCCCCACTTACGTTGCAGCTGGCGCAAAAGCTCCACGATCTGAACCTGCACGGTCATGTCCAGCGCCGAAGTGGGTTCGTCCAGCACCACCAGCTTTGGCCGCAGGATCATGGCGCGGGCGATGGCGATGCGCTGACGCTGGCCGCCGGAAAACTCGTGCGGATAGCGCCCCGCTGCCGCCGGGTCCAGCCCGACCTCGGCCATGATGTCGCCCACCATCTGCGCCCGGTCGCGCCCCGGTTCCAGCCCGTGGACATCCAGCCCCTCGGCAATGATCTGTCCCGCGGTCATCCGCGGCGACAGGCTGCCGAACGGGTCCTGAAAGACGATCTGCATGTCGCCGCGCAGATCGCGCAGCGCCGCGCTCCGCAGATCCTGAATGTCGCGCCCCATCAGGGTGATCCGCCCCTGGGACGCGATCAGCCGCAGGATGGCCAGCGCCAGCGTGGTCTTGCCCGACCCGCTTTCGCCGACGATGCCCAGCGTCTCGCCCGCGCGGACCGAAAGGCTCGCGTCGTTGACCGCCTTCACATGGCCGGTCGTGCGGCGCATCAGGCCTTGGGTGATCGGGAACCAGACGCGCAGATGTTCGGTCGCGGCGATTTCCGTCGTCCCCTCGGGCACGGGATCGGGCAGGCCGGTCGGCTCGGCCGCCAGCAGCTTTTTCGTATAGGGATGCTGCGGGTTGGCGAATACCTGCGCCGCCGGGCCCTGTTCGACGATCTCGCCCCCCTGCATCACGCAGACGCGGTCGGCGATGCGGCGCACGATGCCCAGGTCATGGGTGATGAACAGCAGGCTCAGCCCCTCGCGCGCCTTCAGATCCGCCAGCAGGTCCAGGATCTGCGCCTGAATGGTCACATCCAGCGCGGTGGTGGGTTCATCCGCGATCAGCAGGTCGGGGCCGTTGGCCAGCGCCATGGCGATCATCACCCGCTGCCGCTGCCCGCCCGAAAGCTGATGCGGATAGGCTGACAGCCGGCTTTCGGCATCGCGGATGCCCACCTTGTGCAGCAGGTCCAGCACCCGCGCCCGCGCCGCCCCGCCGCGCAGCCCCTGATGCAAGGCCAGGCTTTCCTCCAGCTGCTTTTCGATCGTGTGCAGCGGGTTCAGGCTGGTCATCGGCTCCTGAAAGATAAAGCTGATGTCGTTGCCGCGGATGGCGCGCAGCCTTGCCTCGGGCGCGCCGACCATCTGCTGACCGTCATAGGTGATCGACCCCGAAACCTCGGCCGCATCGGGCAGGAGAGAGACGGTCGACAGCGCCGTCACCGACTTGCCCGATCCGCTTTCGCCGACCAGCGCCACGGTTTCCCCGCGCCCGACGGCAAAGGACACGCCCTTGACCGCCTGCACCACGCGGCCGTCCTGACGAAAGCCGATGGACAGGTTGCGCACATCCAGCAGGGCTTCGGTCATCGGAACGTCTTTCGCGGGTCAAAGGCATCGCGCACGCCTTCAAAGATGAAGACCATCAGGCTCAGCATCACCGCATAGGTGGTGAAGGCGGCAAAGGCCAGCCAGGGCGCCTGAAGGTTCTGTTTCGCCTGCAACGACAGCTCGCCCAGCGACGGCGCCGAGGCGGGCAGGCCGAACCCCAGGAAGTCAAGCGAGGCCAGCGTGCCCACCGACCCGGTGATGATGAAGGGCAGCATGGTCAGCGTGGCCACCATCGCATTCGGCAGCACATGACGGAACATGATCACCCGGTCCTTGACGCCCAGGGCCCGCGCGGCGCGCACATATTCAAAGTTTCGCGCCCGCAGGAATTCGGCCCGGACCACGCCCACCAGCGCCGTCCAGCCGAACAGCGTCGTCAAGCCCACCAGCAGCCAGAAGTTCATCTGCCAGATCGCCGCGACGATGATGATGACGTAAAGGCTGGGCGTCGATCCCCAGATCTCGATGATGCGCTGGAAGATCAGGTCGGTCAGCCCGCCAAAGAACCCCTGCACCGCCCCCGCCATGATCCCCAGGATCGAGGTGGTCAGCGTCACGATCAGTGCAAAGCCCACCGACAGCCTAAAGCCATAGATGATCCGCGCCAGCACGTCGCGCGCCGTGTCGTCGGTGCCCAGCCAGTGCTGCGCATCCGGGGCCGACGGCGCCGCCGTCGTCAGGTTGTTGATCGTGTCATAGCTGTAGGGGATCGGCGGCCAGAGGATCCAGCCCTTCTGTTCCACCGCCACGCCGTCGATCGTGCCCTTTTGCGCGATCTCGGTCAGGAAGCTGTCCGGGTCGTCGAAACAGGCCTCGTTCCCGGCAGAGGCGATCAGGCACTGCACCTCGGGGTCGCGATAGCTGGCCTCGGTGTTGAAATCGCCGCCAAAGGTCGTCTCGGGATAGAACCGCAGGACCGGCATGTACAACCCGCCGCGATAGTTCACCAGAAGCGGCTTGTCGTTGGCGATGAATTCGGCACACAGGGTAATGCCGAACAGGATGGCAAACAGGATCAGCGACCAGTAGGCCCGGCCGTTCGCACGGAAATTGCGCCAGCGGCGCTGGTTCAGGGGGGAAAGCCGCATCTATCCGCGCGTCCCGAAGTCGATGCGGGGGTCGATCCAGACATACATCAGGTCGGACAGGATTCCCATCAGAAGCCCGATCAGGCCAAAGAAGAACAGCGTGCCGAAGATCACCGGATAGTCGCGCTGCAACGCCGCTTCCAGTCCCAGCCGGCCCAGGCCGTCCAGCGAAAAGATCGTCTCGATGATCACGCTGCCGCCGAAGAAGACGCTGACGAAGACTGCGGGGAAACTGGCGATCACGATCAGCATCGCATTGCGGAACACATGGCCGTAAAGCACCCGATGTTCGCTCAGCCCCTTGGCGCGGGCGGTCATCACATACTGCTTCTTGATCTCGTCCAGAAAGCTGTTCTTGGTCAGCAGCGTCAGCGTCGCAAAGCCGGATATGGTCGAGGCGAGCACCGGCAGGGTGATGTGCCACAGATAGTCCAGCGCCTTGCCGATCATGCTCATCTGGTCCCAGCCGTCCGAGGTCAGGCCGCGCAAGGGGAACAGCTTCCAGTAGGACCCGCCCGCGAACAGCACCAGCAGCAGGATCGCGAACAGGAAACCGGGGATCGCATAGGCCCCGATGATCACCCCGCTGGTCCATGTGTCGAACCGGCTGCCGTCGCGCACCGCCTTGCGGATGCCCAGCGGGATCGACACCAGATAGCTGATCAGCGTCGTCCACAGGCCCAGCGTGATGGAAACCGGCATCTTTTCCAGCACCAGATCCATGACCGAGATCGACCGGAAATAACTGCGGCCGAAATCGAACATCAGATAGTTCTTCATCATCAGCAGGAACCGCTCCAGCGGCGGCTTGTCGAAACCGAACTCGCGCTCCAGCTGTTCGATGAATTCGGGCGGCAGACCGCGGGCGCCGACGTAAGTGGTTCCCGTCAGCGCGGATGTGGGCGTCGCCTTGCGCATCTGGTCCATCCCGGTCTGGTCGACCGGCGAATCCGCCGTGCCGCCGGTGATGCCCTTCAGCACGTCGCCGCGCCCCTCCATATTGGCGATGACCTGTTCCACCGGCCCGCCGGGCACGAATTGCGTCAGAACGAAATTGACCACCATGATCCCCAGCAGAGTGGGGATCACCAGCAGCAGTCGGCGAAGGATATAGGCACCCATCTTATCGGATCGCGCCTTCGGCCTTCAGCTTGGCGGCCTTGTCGGCATTGAACCACCAGAAATCCAGATAGCCGAGGTCATAGGGGGGCAGCGGATCGGGGTGTTCATACATGTCGTAATAGGCGACCCAGTAGTTCGGATTATACCAGGTCGGCACCACGAACAGGTCGTGCCGCATGATCCGGTCGACCGCACGGATGGCCGCCGCCATTTCGTCATAGGTCTTGGCGTCGACCACATCCTTGGCCAGCGCATCGACCGCCGGCGTCGCATAGCCGGCCGGGTTGAACAGATCGCCCAGCCCGTCGGTTCCGAACCGTTGGGTCAGGCCAATTCCTTCCTCCAGCCCGGTGCGATAGCTGTCATAGATCATGTCCCAGTCGAAATCGCGTTCGCGGTTGGTGTATTGCGCCGGGTCCACCCGGCTGAAGCTGGCATCCACCCCCAGCCGTTTCAGGTTGTCGACATAGGGGATCAGAAACCGGTCCATCACCGGATCGTCGGTCAGCATCTCGACCTTCAGGGTCTTGCCGTCCTTCATCAGCTTGCCCGAGGCATCGGGGGTCCAGCCCGCCTCTTCCATCAGCTTCAGCGCCTTGCGCAGGTTGCCACGGTCCAGCTGCTGCTTGCCGGATTCATGCGGCTCCGTGACCGGCCCGGTCAGGATCGCCGGATCGTCCAGCTTGTCCTTCACGCTGTCCAGCAGCTCCAGCTCGCGCCCCTCGGCCACGCCCCGCGCCTGAAGTTTCGAGCCTTGCCAGAAACTTTCGCGCTGTTTGAACAAGCCGTATTGCAGCGTGTCGTTCGTCCAGGTGAAGTTATACATCAACGCGATCGCCTGCCGCACCCGGAGGTCCTTGAACTGTTCGCGCCGCAGGTTGAACACGAACCCCGAGGCCGCGGGCAGGTCGCCGTTCGGCAGTTCGACCTTTTTTACCCAGCCTTTCTGGATCGCCGGAAAACCATAGCCGGTCGCCCACTGGATGGAGCTGTTTTCCTGCCGGAAGGTGAACTCGCCCGCCTTGAACCCCTCGAACGCCGCCGTCGTATCGCCGAAATATTCGACACGGATCGTGTCGAAGTTGTTCCGTCCTTTCATCAGCGGCAGATCCTTGCCCCAGTAATCCGGGTTGCGCCTGTAGATGATGTGGCGGTTGATGTCATAGCTGTCGAGGACATAGGGCCCCGATCCGGGCGAGATTTCCATCCGGCTCTTGTCCAGCCGGGCGCCGGTCTTTTCATACCAGGCCTTCGACCAGACCGGCACGCCGCCCGCCTGCGAAATCAGGTTCTTGCGCGGCACGCCGGGGGCAAAGGTGAATTTCACCGTATAGTCGTCCAGCGCCTCGGCCGTGGGGATCAGCGCCTTGACCGCCTGCGCATAGGACGGCAGCCCCTGTTCCAGCAGCAGGTAATGGCTGAACACGACATCCTGCGCCGTCACCGGCGTTCCGTCCGAGAATCTGGCGTCCTTTCGCATGTGAAAGATCACCCAGTCCTGGCTTTCGGGATATTCTAGGCTTTCGCACAGCAGGCAGTATTCGGTGCTCACCTCGTCGGCGACGGCGGACAGCAGGGTTTCATAGCCGATGGTGGCCAGCGCACCCGCCCGCCCCTCACGCGAATAGGGGTTCATGCTGTCGAAGGTGCCGGTGGTAAAGATCGAAATCTCGCCGCCCTTGGGCGCATCCGGGTTCACATAATCCAGATGCTGGAAATCGGCCGGATATTTCAGATCGCCAAAGGTGGAAAAGCCATAGGACTTTATGATCTTCTCGCCCGCCGCCTCTTGCGCGCGGGTCGCGGTGGCGAATGCCGCCAGCCCCAGCATCAGCGCCCCGGCCCACATCCAGCGATGGCTTCCGCTCTGCACCGCCCGGACCCGGACCGCCGCCTTGCCGTTGCTCATTCGGGGTTCCCTTCTGCTCTGCCGCGAATGCGCCATGCTATCCCGGCGGGCGCGGCAGGCTCAAGTTGCGAATGCGTGACGCAAGGGTGAATGCCGCGGCAAAATGCAAAGGGCCGCCCCAGGGGGGACGGCCCGAAATTCCGGCGGTGCGGCAGGATCCGACCGGCAGGATCAGGGATGCTGCGCCAGGAAGGCGATGACGTTCACACGGTCCTCGGGCTTGGGCAGGCCGGCGAAGGACATCTTGGTGCCCGCAACATAGGCCTTGGGGTTCTGCAGGAAGTGGAAGATGTTCTCCGGCTCCCACACCTTGTCCTTGCGGCCGGCCATCGCCGGGGAATAGGCGAACCCCTCGACCGAGCCTTCGTTGCGGTTGACCACGCCGTTCAGGTGCGGGCCGGTGCCGTTGGTGCCGTCGATCTTGTGGCAGGCCTTGCACTTGGCAAAGACCTTCTCGCCGGCGGCCGGGTCGGCCTTGGCGAACAGATCGGCGAACGGCACTTCGGCAGCGCCCTCGCCGGCCGCTTCGGCCGCGCCGGTGTCGATGGAATAAGCCTGCTCGGCATGTTCGCCGTGCCCGGCCTCGCCCAGCCCATAAAGTGCGCTGCCGGCCCAGGAGCCAAGCAGAAACACCAGCAGCGAGCCACAAACCGCGCCGAGAACCTTGGTGATCGTCATCGTGTCGAACATGTCGCGCCTTCCCTTGGCATTCTCAAAGCGGGCTATAACCCCTTCCCCCTGCCGTTTTCAAGGTATAGCAGCGCGACCGATTGCCCCTGAGGGGTCGTGTGACGACGGAGACACCATGCCCGCAGCACCCACCGGCAGAATCTCGTTCCAGGGCGAACCGGGCGCCTATTCCCATACCGCCTGCCGCCAGGCGCGGCCGGGAATGCAGGTGGTTCCCTGCCACACCTTCGAGGATGCGATCGAGGCCGTCCGCATCGGCGAGGCCGACCTTGCCATGCTGCCGGTGGAAAACTCCACCTATGGGCGGGTTGCCGACATCCACGCGCTCTTGCCCGGATCGGGGCTGAAGATCATCGACGAGGCTTTCGTGCGCGTCCATGTCGCCATGCTGGCGATTCCCGGCACGCCGCTGGCCGAGGTGAAATCGGTGATGAGCCATACGGTCCTGCTGGGCCAGGTGCGCGGCTTCGTCAAGGAACACGGGCTGCGCGTGATCACCGGCGCCGATACCGCAGGTTCGGCCAAGGCCGTGGCCGCAAAGGGCGACCGGACGATGGGCGCCTTTGCCTCGGCCCTGGCGGGCGAAATCTACGGGCTGGACGTGCTGGCCGACCGGATCGAGGATCAGTCGAACAACACCACCCGCTTTCTGGTGATGTCGCCGCAGATCGACCTGTCGCGGCGGGCGGAAAAGATGATGACCAGCTTCACCTTTCGCGTGCGCAACATTCCGGCGGCGCTCTACAAGGCGCTTGGCGGCTTTGCCACCAACGGCGTGAACATGACCAAGCTGGAAAGCTACATGGTCGGCGGCAATTTCACCGCGACCGAATTCTACGCCGATGTCGAGGGCCATCCCGAAGACCCGCCCCTCGCCCGCGCGCTGGAGGAACTGGCCTTCTTCACCTCGTCGTTCGAGCTGATGGGCGTCTACCCCGCCGACCCGCGCCGGGGCTGACCGAAAAGGGGGCAGATCCGCCCACCCTTCATCCTGGCCGAAACACCCTGCGGGGTGAGCCAGGGGGCAAAGGCCAAGCGGCACTAGGCCTGCTAGTTCCGCACCCCGTTCGCCACCGCCTCCACCGGCGACAGCACGATCTGCGTCGCCCGCTGCACCGTCAGCACCGCCCCGTCCAGCAGCCCGACCCGCCTGCCCTCCGCGCCGAGCGCCGTATCCACATCGGCGATGCGCGAGAAAATCTGGATCAAGGCCGGATTGTCGCCGATGTTGAAATGCCCCACCCCGGTCGAAAAGGCCTCGACATCCAGATAAGTCACCTTCATGTCGGCCAGCCGCTTCACATCCGCCAGCGTGCCCACCCGGTCATCCTGTCCGGTCAGCAGCGCCGAAAGCCGCAGCATCCGGTCGCGGGGCGATCCGAAGATGACAAAGGGCTGCGGCAACTGCCCGATGCGCGAGGCCTGTTCGCGGAACACGTCCACGTCGATATCGGGCGAGATCAGGACCACCCCGCCGATATGGCCGATCAGGTCGCGGTCGCCGGAAATGGCGATCTGGCGCAGCGTTTCCATCGTCAGCTGCGACCCCATGGAATGCGCGACCAGATAGATCTTCCTCGCCCCCGCCGCGCGGGTCTGGCGGATCAGTGCCTCCAGCCCGTCGCGCGAGAACAGCGCCGAATCGCGGTCGCTGACATACCCCAGCGGCGACCCGGCCGAGGGCCAGGAGAAATGCATCGTCACCCCCGGCAACCTCAGGTCATGCGAAAGCTGCGCGATGCGATAGATCCCCTCGTCAAAGGTGTTGTTGAAGCCGTGGACGAAGATCGTCGCCTCGCCCCCGCGCCGGCGCAGCGCCTGCGACAGATCGCCCCGGAACCTTGTGTCGGTCGGATAGATCGTCCGCCCGGTGGTCAGGAACTGGGTGGCGGGATCGGGCGGGCGGTTCCTTTTCGGCCATTCGATATGGCCGGCAGAATGCCCGGGCGGGACCGAGATGTCATAGCGCGCCAGCGCCATATGCTCGGACCGCCCCGCATCAAACCGCAGCGTCCCGGCCTCCAGCTTGCGCGAGGTGCCGACATAGACCGAGTTCACCTGCCCCACCGCCGCCGCCTGCGGGTCGATCACCATTTCGCCGCGCGGCGTGCAGGCCGCCAGCACCAGCATCAGAATCGCGAACAGGCGGCGCATCGACACTTCCCCAAGTCTGCCCGCCTCTGCATTGCAGCGCGGCGGGCAACGGTCAAGCGCCGCGAAGACCTGCCCGGATCCCGCGCCTACAGCACATAGCGCGACAGGTCGGCCGATCGCGCCAGTTCGCCCACGTTCCGCTCCACGAACCCTGCATCCACCGTCACCGCATCGCCCGAACGGTCGGGGGCGGAAAAGCTCAGTTCCTCGAACACCCGCTCCATCACGGTATAAAGCCGGCGCGCCCCGATGTTTTCCACGCTGCGGTTGACCTCGGCCGCGATGCGGGCCAGCGCGGCGATCCCGTCCGGGGTGAAGGTCACGCCCACCTCTTCGGTCGCCATCAGCGCGGTATACTGGCGCGTCAACGCATTGTCCGTCTCGGTCAGGATGCGGACGAAATCGTCCTCGGTCAGCGGCTGCAACTCCACCCGGATCGGCAGGCGGCCCTGCAACTCGGGCAGCAGATCGGACGGTTTCGCCACATGAAACGCACCCGAGGCGATGAACAGGATATGGTCGGTTTTCACCGGCCCGTATTTGGTGGAAACCGTCGTCCCCTCGATCAGCGGCAGCAGGTCGCGCTGCACGCCTTCGCGGCTGACATCGGCGCCGCGCGCATCGGCGCGGGCGCAGATCTTGTCAATCTCGTCCAGAAAGACGATGCCGTTGTCCTGCACCGCCGCCAGCGCCGCCGCCTTGACCGCCTCGTCATCCAGCAGTTTGTCCGCCTCCTGCCCGATCAGCACATCATAGCTTTCGGCCACCGTCATCCGCTTGCGCGTGGTGCGCCCGCCGAACGCCTTGCCGAACAGATCCTGCAAGCCCTGCATCTGCTGTTCCATGCCGGGCATCCCGCCCAGCATCGGCGGCATGGCGGCGGTGTCGGCCACGTCGATCTCGATCATCGTCTGATCCATCTCGCCGCGCTTCAGCTTGCCCCGGAACATCTCGCGCGTCTGGTCGCGCGCATCCTTGCCAGCCAGGGCCTCGATCACGCGGTCCTCGGCGGCGCGGCGGGCGCGGGCGCGCACCTCGTCTCGCATCCTGTCCCGCGTTTCGACCATCGCGGCATCGACCAGATCGCGGATGATCTGGTCCACGTCGCGGCCGACATAGCCCACCTCGGTGAACTTCGTGGCCTCCACCTTCAGGAAGGGCGCGCGCGCCAGCTTGGCCAGGCGGCGGCTGATCTCGGTCTTGCCCACGCCGGTCGGGCCGATCATCAGGATGTTCTTGGGGTAAACCTCGTCCCGGATCTCATCCCCCAGCCGTTTCCGCCGCCAGCGGTTGCGCAGCGCCACGGCCACGGCGCGTTTCGCTTCGGCCTGTCCGATGATGAAGCGGTCAAGTTCGGACACGATCTCGCGCGGGGTCAGGTCGGTCATGGCAATCTCCGTCTCTCGGCCGGGGCGGAACCAATGCCCCGCCCGGCGGTTGTCTTCCTGAACCCGCAAGCGGAGCGACCCCCATGGCCACCCCCGACGAGCTGAAGAAGGATTTCTGGAAAGCGGTCAAGTCGGACCGCACGATGATGCTGGGCCTGACCGGCGTGGACGAGGCGCATACCCGCCCGATGACCGGTCTTCTGGATGGCGAGGAAGGGGCGATCTGGTTCTTTTCCTCGACCGAGACCGAACTGGTGCAGCAGGTGACGGCCGACAGCCGGGTCGTGGCGACCTTTGCCGACAAAGGCCACCACCTTTTCGCCTGCGTGCACGGGCGGCTGAGCCACGAGGCCGATCCGGCGATGATCGACCGGCTTTGGAACCCCTTTGTCGCCGCCTGGTATGAAGGCGGCAAGGCCGACCCCAAGCTGGCACTTCTGCGCTTCGACGCGGAAGAGGCGCAGATCTGGCAGAACGGGTCCAGCCTTCTGGCCGGGATCAAGCTGCTGGTCGGGATCGACCCCAAGACTTCCTACAAGGATCATGTCGCCGAAGTCCGGCTTTCCTGAAGCGGCCGGGCCTTGCGACAGGGCGCCGGTGGCGACACCGGCGCCCTTCGTGTGCCTCAGGCCCATGGCGGCAGCCGGTCCTTGCCGGGAAAGTCGGGAAGCGCGCGCATGACCGCGCGGCGCAGCGGCACCCACCACGTCCCCACCGCGGTGATCAGCGCGCCAAGCGCCAGCAGGATCACCGTCCAGCTGCCAAGGTTCCCCGCCTCGCCCACGATCCAGCCGATGACGATGGCGATATAGGCGATGGCCGCCGACAGAAAGCTTCGCCGGTCGATCACCAGCGCCAGCAGCGCGATGACCAGCAGCGCCACGGTCAGAAGTCCAATCCCCGCCCCGCCGCCGGTATTGTAAAGCGTCAGTGCCACAGTGTTGACCAGCGCGGGCGCCGCCATCAGGTGCAGCCAGAAGGCCGTCGCCGCATGACGGCCCAGGCGGTATCGGTCGCGCGTGTCGAACCACATGCCGGCGGTGAAGCAGGCGATGCCGAAGATCAGCGTGGCGGTGGCAAAGGCCGGGCTTTCGCGCAGGTCGAAAAACCCGCCCATGAAGCCCCGCCCGGCATAGGCGCCGTCGACAAAACCGCTGACCGCATCGACCGAGGCGGTCGCCGCATAAAGCGCGCCCAAGGCGAAAGACCCCAGCACGAACATGCTGAACGGCAGACGGAACCGGCGATACCACAGCGCCATCGCCCCCGCCGCCACGACAAAAGGCAGAACCGCGATTCCCCGCACCCCGCCGCCCGACAGCGCGAGGGTGGAAAACACCGCCAGCCAGATGCCGCCGCCAAAGGCCACGGCCAGCACCATCGACGGCAGGTTCATCCGGCGCTTCAAGGTGAAATACCCGGCCCACCACCAGGCAACGGCCGCCACGCCCAGGGGCACCACCGTCAGGATCGTCAGCCCGCCGATCAGCGCCAGCAGCGCCGCCACCCCCGACAGCAGGATCACCAGCCCCAGCGAGACGAAAATCTCGGAAAACCCGCGAAAGAACTCGAACGGTTCATCCTCGGCGGGCATGGCGGCGCGTTGGCCCGCCCGCGCCTCGGCCAGTGTTTTCAGCGAGGCCGCCTGCGCCTCGGTCACGATGCCGGCCTGAACGGCGGCGCGCAGGTCCTCGGGGGTCATGGCCGGATGGTTTCCACGGTCAGGTTGCCGTTGGTATAGACGCAGATGTCGGCGGCGATGGCCATCGCCTTGCGCGCCACCTCTTCGGCCGAAAGATCGGATTGCATCAGCCCGCGCGCGGCGGCCAGCGCATAGTTCCCGCCCGACCCGATGGCCGCCACGTCATGTTCGGGTTCCAGCACGTCGCCCGCGCCGGTGATCACGAACAGGTCGCGCCCGTCGGTGACGATCAGCATCGCCTCCAGATTGCGCAGGTATTTGTCCATGCGCCAGTCCTTGGCCAGATCGACGCAGGCCCGCGCCAGCTGGCCCGGCGCGGCCTCCAGCTTTTTCTCCAGCCGCTCCAGCAGGGTAAAGGCGTCCGCCGTAGACCCGGCAAAACCGCAGACCACATCGCGCCCGCCGGGCGACAGGCGGCGCACCTTGCGCGCCGTGCCCTTGATGACGGTCTGGCCCAGGCTGACCTGCCCGTCGCCCGCCACCACCACCTCGCCGCCCCGGCGCACGCCAAGGATCGTGGTCCCGTGCCAGCCGGGGAATTTGTCGTCGGCCATGCGGCGCCCTCCATCGGTTCCGGCCCTATATGGCGGCCCCGCCTCCGCCCGGCAAGCCCGGCCCCTTGCGGGCCGGCGGGAATGCCCGCAGGATCGCGCCGATGGAAAAGCTGCACCTCTACCTGCACCGCGAGCTGTGCGACCAGGCGGTGGCCGGGCGGTTCAATCTGGCCAACCGGATGGCCGCGGCGATTGCGCCGCTGGGGATGACGCTGGCCTTTCACCCCGACACCGCGATCGAGCGGGCGCGGGCGACATCGCGGCCGGGATGGTCGCTGTTTCACATGCACGAACCGCAGGGGCCGCGCTGCCTGAACCTGCGGCGGGCCTATCACTATCCGTTCTGGCGGATCGAGGCGACCAACGAGCGATGGAATTTCGACGTGGCGCAGGCCGCCTTTGATCCGGCCGGGGTCGATCCCGAAGCGGCCCGCCGCTTTGCCGCCTTCTGGCGCGCCCGGATTCATGGCGATGCGGTGCCCCGCCGACAGGGGTTCGTGCTGGTCCCGCTTCAGGGGCGGTTGACGGAATGCCGGTCGTTCCAGTCGATGTCGCCGCTGGCCATGATCGAGACCGTGCTGGAGGCCACGCCGCAGCGCGAGATCCGTGTCTCGCTGCATCCCGGCGAGGTCTACATTCCGGAAGAGGTCGAGGCGCTGGAAACCCTGGCCACCCGCCATCCGCGCCTGCGCATCGTGCCGGCGGCGCCCGCGCTGCTGGCGGATTGCGACCATGTGGTGACGCAGAATTCCTCGGTCGCGCTGAACGGGTTCTTTCTGGGAAAACGCGCCGTGCTTTTCGCCCGCATCGACTTTCACCACATCGCAGGATCGGTTCCGCGCGACGGTCTGGCCGCGGCCTTCGACAGCCTGCACGCCCCCGCGCCAGAGTTCGACCGCTATCTCTACTGGTTCTTTCACCACCGCTGCATCAATGGCGGATCGCCCGATGCCGAGGGGCAGATCCTGTCGGCGCTGCGCCGCCACGGCTGGCCGCATTGAAAAGGGCGCAGGCCCCTTCGCGCGGAGCCTGCGCCCTGATGCCGTCCGGGCCGCGATCAGATCGCGGATTTGATCCAGTTGTTCAGCGCGGCCTTCGGCGCGGCGCCGACCTTGTTCGACACGACCTGACCGTCCTTGAACAGGAACAGCGCCGGAATGCCGCGCACGCCCAGCTGCGCCGGGCTGTCGGGGTTTTCGTCGACGTTGACCTTCACGATCTTGACCTTGCCGGCGTATTCGGTGGCCAGTTCTTCCAGTGCCGGGCCGATCTGGCGGCAGGGGCCACACCATTCGGCCCAGAAATCCACCACGACAGGCACGTCCGACTGGCGGACTTCCTTGTCGAAGGTGGCGTCGGTGACGGCGACAGTCGCAGCGCCCATGGTCCATACTCCTTCGGGAAAACGGGTTGGATCAGAAGCTAGGTATCGCCGCCCCGAAGGTCAAGCTATCGCCGCCCGCCGCATGGCAGCCCCCACGATCTCGGGGGGTATGACCATCAGTTGCGCCGTCGCCGTCCAGAGAACTGCAAGCTCGACCTTCCTGTCGGGCCATATCGCCGCCAGCGCGGCGCCATAGGCACCCATCTGGCGCAGGATGCCTTCGGGCACCTCGGCCGGATGGGCGGGCACCACACGGTTCGACTTGAAATCGACCGCCAGCACCCTGTCTGGCCCGATCATCAGCCGGTCGATCGTGCCGATCATCCTCCGGTCGCCCAGATCGGATGTCACCGGCACTTCGGCCAGCGTTCCGGGGCCGAACAGCGCCGCAAGATGGGGCTGGTCCAGCACGGCCGCCGCCTCGGCCAGCACCTCGGCCGCGCCGACCGCCCCGGCAAAGGCGGGCCAGTCCGCCCGCGCCACCCCCGGCAGCCGTTCCAGCAGCAGGTGCAGAAGCGTTCCCAGCCGCATTGCCCCGGCGGCATCCGGCCCCTCCTCCTCGCCCGGACGCAGGACGATCTTGGCCCCGCCAAGGTCCGAGGGCACCAGCGGCTTTGCCGCCTTGACCGGCGGCGCGGGCGGGGTCTGCGCCCATCGGGGCAGATCGGCCGCAGGCTCGGCCACCGGCGGGGGCGCGGGGTCGGGGTCGGGCCAGTCGCCGGTCTGGAACCGCAGGCGCCCCGCCGGGCCGGGCTGCGC
>JASGFG010000031.1:0-38579 GCA_047605605.1 Paracoccaceae bacterium
CTGCAAAGCCGACCTTTTCCGCTGCAAAGATTGACGATTGCGCCCCGCACCAATAGACGGGCCTTCGCCCGCCCGGCACGGGGCCGCGGGGGCAGATGCAAGGGATGACGCCCATGACCGCGCTCCGCGATGCCGCGATGAAATCGAAAGCCTGGCCCTTTGAAGAGGCCCGCCGCATCCTGAAGCGTTACGAGAAAAAGGCGCCGGAAAAGGGCTATGTCCTGTTCGAGACCGGCTATGGCCCCTCTGGCCTGCCGCATATCGGCACCTTTGGCGAGGTGGCGCGCACCACGATGATACGCCGCGCCTTCGAGGTGATCTCCGACATCCCCACCCGGCTTTTCTGTTTCTCGGACGATCTGGACGGGATGCGCAAGGTGCCCGACAACGTGCCGAACCGCGACATGCTGACCGAAAACCTGCAACGCCCGCTGACCAGCGTGCCCGACCCCTTTGGCGAATACCCCAGCTTTGGCGACCACAACAACGCCATGCTGCGCCGGTTCCTCGACACCTTCGGCTTTGAATACGAGTTCTTTTCGGCGACCGAGTTCTACCGCTCGGGCCGGTTCGACGACACGCTGCGGCTGGCGGCGGAACGCTATGAAAAGATCATGGACATCATGCTGGCCAGCTTGCGCGAGGAACGCCAGCAGACCTATTCCTGCTTCCTGCCGATCCACCCCGAAACGGGGCGCGTCCTTTATGTGCCGATCAAGCATGTCGACAAGGTGAACCATACCGTCACCTTCGACGACGACACGGGCCGCGAATGGACCCTGCCCGTCACCGGCGGCCATGTGAAACTGCAATGGAAGCCCGACTTCGGCGCCCGCTGGGCCGCGCTGGACGTGGACTTCGAGATGTATGGCAAGGACCATTCCACCAACACGCCCATCTATGACGGCATCTGCGAGGTGCTGGGCGGCAAAAAGCCCGAGCATTTCACCTATGAGCTTTTCCTGGACGAACAGGGGCAAAAGATCTCGAAATCCAAGGGCAACGGGCTGACCATCGACGAATGGCTGACCTATGCCTCGACGGAATCCCTCAGCTATTTCATGTATCAAAAGCCGAAAACGGCGAAGCGGATGCATTTCGACGTGATCCCCAAGGCGGTGGACGAATACCACCAGCAGCTGAAGGCCTATGGCCGTCAGGATGTGGATGGTCAGGTGAACAACCCCATCTGGCACATCCACAACGGCCTGCCGCCCGCGTCGGACATGGTGGTGCCGTTTGCGATGCTGCTGAATCTGGCATCGGTGGCGGGGGCCAAGGATGCAAAGGGGCTTTGGGGCTTCATCCGCCGCTATGCGCCCGAGGCCAGTCCCGAAACCAACCCGCAGATGGATCAGGCCGCAGCTTTCGCGGTACGCTATTTCAACGATTTCGTCGCGCCGAACCGCGCCTTCCGCCTGCCGTCCGACAAGGAGCGCGCGGCGATCACCGACCTGCGCGGGCGGCTGGCGACGTGGGACGGCGGGCTGGATGCCGAGGCGTTGCAAACCATGGTCTTTGCCGTCGGCACCGACCACGGGTTCGAACCCCTGCGCGACTGGTTCAAGGCACTGTATGAGGTGCTTCTGGGCGCGTCCGAAGGCCCGCGCTTTGGCGGGTTCATCGCGCTTTACGGCGTGGATGAAACCATCGCGCTGATCGACCGGGCGCTGGCGGGGGAACTGGCGAAATGACCGCGATCACCGGCGGCTGCCTCTGTGGCCTTGTCCGCTATCGGGCCGAGGGTCCGGTGGTCAATGCCCGCGTCTGCCATTGCCGCCTGTGTCAGAAGGCGGTCGGCGCCGCCTTCAACGCCCGGCTTCTTTTCCCCCGCGCGGCGGTGGAAATCACCGGCGATGTGGCGGAGTTCCCCTCGTCCGAGGCGATCCAGCGCGGGTTCTGCCCGCGTTGCGGCACGACGCTTTATTCCCACCGCCATGCGGCAGGGATGATCGGCATGACGGTCGGCTCGCTGGACGACCCCGCAGTCTTCGCGCCCGAGTGCCATATCTTCACCGCCTCGAAGCAGCCCTGGGTGACGATCCCCGCGGGCGTTCCCGCCCATGAAGGCCCTGCCCCGGCTTGATGCCGGGGATGAACTGGTCATATCTTTGGACCAATTCCGCAGGGGGCCATATGCCGTTCGTCAAGGTCCAGCCCGAAAAGCTGTCGCAAAGCGTGGTCCGCCAGATCGAGCTGCTGATCCTGCGCGGCATCCTGCGCCCCGGCGAACGCCTGCCCGCGGAACGCGAGCTTTCCGACAGGATGGGCGTCTCGCGCCCCTCGCTGCGCGAGGCGATCGGCGAGTTGCAGGACCGCGGCCTGCTGGTCAGCCGCCCCGGTGCGGGGCTGTTCGTGGCCGATGTGCTGGGATCGGCCTTCGCCCCGGCGCTGATCCGGCTGTTCGCGACGCATGACGACGCGGTGTTCGACTACCTGTCCTTCCGCCGGGATATGGAGGGACTGGCCGCCGAGCGCGCCGCGCGTCTGGCCTCGGACACGGACCTTCAGGTCATCGCCGCGATCTTCGCCAGGATGGAGGTCGCGCATGGCAAGCGCGATCCTTCGGACGAGGCGGAACTGGACGCCGCCTTTCACATGTCGATCATCGAGGCCAGCCACAACGTGGTCATGCTGCATATGATGCGGTCGATGTTTGACCTTTTACGACAAGGCGTCTTTTACAACCGGCAGATGATGTTCAGGAACCGCATGACGCGGGACCAGTTGCTGGACCAGCACCGCGCCATCAACACCGCTCTTCAGTCCCGCGATCCGCAGGCCGCCCGCGCCGCGGTCGAGACGCATCTGGCCTTTGTGGAACGCGCGCTGTCGGACCAGATCAAGGCCGACCGGAACGAGGAAATCGCCCGCCAGCGGTTCGACCACGAACAGGGGCGCTGATCGGCGCCCCGCCGCCAGCGAGATCGTCACCCCCTTTTCCCCCCTGCAAGATGCGCCATCTTTCAGACAGGCAACGCAGAAGGATCAACCCATGCGCGTCATGGTCATCGTCAAGGCAACGGCGGACAGCGAATCCGGCCGCCCGCCCACCACCGAAGAATTCACCGCCATGGGCGCCTTCAACGAGGAACTGGTCAAGGCCGGCATCCTGGTCGAGGCGGACGGGCTGAAGGCATCCTCCCATGGCAGGCGCGTGCGCTTTGACGGCGCCAGCCGCACGGTCACCGACGGCCCCTTTCCCCATCCCGACGAATTGATCGCCGGGTTCTGGATCTGGAACGTGGCGAACATGGACGAAGCGGTGGAATGGGTCAAACGCTGCCCCAATCCGATGCGCGGCCCCAGCACAATCGAAATCCGCCCGTTTTTCGAGGCAGCGGACTTTGGCGACAGCTTCACCCCCGACCTGCAAGAGCGCGAACAGCGGCTGCGCGCCGAAGTCGACCGCCAGCAAGGCCGGAAATGAAAGAAGCCCGGCGTTTCCGCCGGGCTTCCTCAAGATCTTGTCAAAGCTTCAGTGCAGCTTGGCTGCAACCTGATCAATCGCCGCGTCGATCGAGGCGGCCGCCGCCTCGGGCGTCGCCTGTTTCGCCAGCACGTCCGAAGCTGCGGCAACGGCGACCGAGACCGCCTTTTCCCGCACTTGGCGGATGGCGCCAGCCTCGGCCGAGGCGATCTGCTCTTCCGCCGCTTGCAGGCGGCGGGCGATGGAAACCTTCAGGTCTTCCTTCGCCTTGGCCGCCGCGGCCAGAGCTTCCTCACGCGCCGAAACAACGATGCGCTCGGACTGTTCCATCACTTCCTTCTGCTTCTTCTCATAGGAAGCCAGCAGCGCCCGCGCCTCTTCGCGCAGGGCTTTCGCCTCTTCCAGCTCGGCCCTGATGGTGGCCGCGCGGGAATCGAGCATCGCGCCCAGTTTGCCCGGAATGCCCGCGTAAAGCAGGATGCCGACAAAGATCAGGAAGGCGATCAGGACGATGAAATTGGTGTTGTGAAGCGAAAAGAACGGACCCGAAGCCGCCGCCGCAGGGCTGGCTGCAAGGGCAAGAAGAACCGCAAGACGTTTCATCGCTTACCCTTTCAGCTTGGCATTGACGGCAGCCGTGACGGAGCGCGCGTCGGCCTTGCCGCCCAGGGCCGCGACCAGTTCCTTGGCCGTGTCCTTGGCAACCTCGGCCACCGCATCGGCGGCACCGGCGCGGATCTCGTCCAGCCGTGCAGCCGCTTCGGAGGCTTTCGCCCCGATCTCGGCATCCGCCTTGGCGGTCGCCACGTCCAGATCCTTCTGGATCTCGGCCTTGGCGTCGGCCACGATCTTGGCCGCCTCGGCACGAGCCTGGGCCAGCGCGTCGTTATAGGCCTTTTCGGCGTTCATCGCCTTTTGCTTCAGTTCCTCGGCCGCGGCCAGATCGGCGGTGATCGCCGACTTGCGCGCCGCAAGAACCCCGCCCACGCGCGGCAGGGCCACGCGCGATAGCACGAAATAGATCACGACCAGCGTGACGACCAGCCAGAAGATCTGGTTGGGAAAGGTCGAAACGTCGAGTTGCGGCATCCCGACGGCATGACCGCCCGCAGCGGCCTCATGCGCTTCTGTAGCCATGTCGTCCCCCTGGGAGTCTGATGCGAAACCGGGCCGGAGCGGGAAAACCCCTCCGGCCCGGACCGACGATCCTGTGACAGGATCAGACGGCGAACATCAGCAGGAGGGCGATCAGGAACGAGAAGATGCCCAGAGCTTCGGCGAACGCGATGCCGACGAACAGGTTGGCCGTCTGCGAGGGTGCAGCCGAGGGGTTGCGCAGGGCGCCCGCCAGGAAGTTCCCGGCAATGTTGCCCACGCCGATCCCGGCGCCGCCCAGACCGATGGCGGCCAGACCGGCACCGATGTATTTGCCCATGAGCGCGAGTTGTGCGACTTCGCCTTCCATCTGGTGTCTCCTTTTTGGAATTGGCTTGGATTGTTGACCGGACCTTAGTGGTGGGCGTCGCCCACCGCGTCCTTCAGGTAGACGCAGGTCAGGATGGTGAACACATAGGCCTGAACCACTGCCACCAGCAGTTCGAGGCCATAGATTGCAGTGACGGCGCCGACGGCCACCGGCGAGATGACGGCCATCGAGGCAAAGCCCGCGAACACCTTCATCACCGCGTGGCCCGCCATCAGGTTGCCGGCAAGACGAATGGAATGGCTGACCGGGCGGACGAAGTAGGAAATCACCTCGATGATCGCCAACACCGGGCGCAGCGCCAACGGCGCGGACGACACCCAGAACATCTTCAGGAAGCCGGGGCCCTTCTTGATCAGACCCAGCAGCGTGACCCCCAGGAACACCAGCAGCGCCAGCGTCACCGTCACCGCAACGTGGCTGGTGGTGGTGAAGGACATCGGGATCAGGCCCAGCAGGTTCGCGAACAGGATGAACAGGAACAGGGTCATCACATAGGGGAAGTATTTCACCCCTTCGTGCCCGGTCACATCCTCGACCATGTTGTGGATGAAGCCATAGATCAGCTCGGCCACCGACTGGCTGCGGTTCGGCACGATGGCCCGGCGGCGGGTGCCGTAGACCATCAGCGCGATGATCACCAGCGCGGCGATCGCCATCCACAGCGTGACGTTGGTCACGTCATACCAGTGGATGTTGGTCGTGCATTCGTTGACGGGCGTTGCATGGTCGTCCGAGCAGAACAGTTTGGTCACGATGAACTGATCCATCGGGTGGATCGCAAAACCGCCTTCAGCCACGACCTTCTCCTTCGCCCGGCGGCTGTGCCGCCTGTTCCGTGCCGGCGGCCGGGGCCGCCTTGTTCATGTCCGCCGCGGTGCGGATCATCACTCGCACCCCCGCGATGAAGCCCATCAGACCCAGGAGGATCAGGAAGATGGGCAGCGTGCCGAACACCCGGTCCAGCCCGTAGCCGATGCCCAGACCCAGGACCATCCCCGAGACCAGCTCCAGCACCATCCTCCAGGCCACCTCGCCCTGCGAGAAACCTGCGCCCGTCGCGCCCGCGATCCGTTCCGGCGCCTTGCCCCGCATCTTCGCCAGCCGCTCGTCCAGCGAGCGAAGGCGGTCGTGATCGGGTTTTTCGGCCATGAACGCGCCCCGCGACAGTCGGGGGATACCTAACGGCGCCGTGATCATGAGTCAAGGCGGATAAGCCGCGAGGTTTCCTGTGCAACCCACTGATAAATCGTGAATTTCAAACAGGCACCGGATTGCCCGTGGGCCGGTTTGCCCGCGACAGGCCCGCCCGGCATATTCAACCTTCCGGTTGACCAATTGCCGCGCCCCCCCGATAGTCGGGCCATGTCCGACCGCCTGTCCCTTGTGTTTTCCGCCTTGGCCGACCCGACGCGGCGGGCCATCCTGACCATGCTGCTGGAGGATGACATGGCCGTCACCGACGTGGCGGAACCCTTTCACATGTCGCTGACCGGCATTTCCAAGCATCTTCAGGTGCTGGCGGGGGCGGGGCTGATCCGGCAGGAGCGGCTGGGCCGGGTGACATGGTGCAAGTTTGACCCCGACGCGCTGCGCGAGGCCTCGGTCTGGATGCAGGGCTTCGGACAGTTCGACCCGGTGGACCTTGACGCTTTCGAGAAGTTTCTCGAAACCGAACTGGGCGAGGATGCGCCGCAACAGGACGGCACACCCTGAAACCGAAGGCAGACCGGGGACATTCGCCCCCGGCGCCGAACGTCCGCCCTCTCGGGGGTCCGCAGAAAAGCCTCAGGCGAAGTCGTAGCCGATCCGCCCGTCCTTCATCACCACATCGACCGTCCGGATAGCATCCTGCGCGACCATGCGGTTCAGCACCTCGCGCGAGAGGTCCGGCAGGATGGTGTTGGTGATGATGTTGTCGACCATCCGCCCGCCGGAATCGGGGTCGCGGCATTGATCGACGATATGGGCCAGCACCTCGTCGGACACGACCATTTTCGCGCCGTGGTTTTCCTTCATCCGCTTGACGATTGCATTCAGCTTCAGCCTGGTGATGCCCGACAGAACCTCGGTCGACAGCGGGAAATAGGGGATGGTCACGATCCTGCCCAGCAGGGCGGGCGGGAAAACGCGGGTCAGGTGCGGGCGCAGGGCCTCGGACAGGGTATCGACCTCGGGGCGCGTCTCGCCCTTGTCGGCCATATCCATGATGACCTCGGTTCCCACGTTCGAGGTCAGCAGGATCAGCGTGTTCCTGAAGTTGATCGCGCGGCCGGAACCATCCTCCATGATGCCCTTGTCGAACACCTGAAAGAACAGCTCGTGCACGTCGGGATGGGCCTTTTCCACCTCGTCCAGCAGGACGACGGAATAAGGCTTGCGGCGAACGGCCTCGGTCAGGCGCCCGCCCTCGCCATAGCCGACATAGCCGGGGGGCGCGCCTTTCAGCAGGCTGACGGAGTGCGCCTCCTGGAACTCGGACATGTTGATGGTGATGATATTGCCCTCGCCGCCATAGACGGCCTCGGCCAGGGCGAGCGCGGTTTCGGTTTTGCCCACGCCCGAGGGGCCGCACAGCATGAAGACACCGATGGGCTTGTTCGGGTTGGCGAGTTTCGCGCTGTTGGTCTCGATCCGTTTGGCGATCATTTCAAGGCCGTGGTCCTGCCCGATCACCCGGTCTTTCAGCCGGTCGGCAAGGGTCAGGATCGCCTGCAACTGGTCGCTGACCATCTTGCCCGCGGGAATGCCCGTCCAGTCGGAAATGACCGAGGCCACCGCCTGCGCATCGACATGGGCATAGATCTTGCGTTTGTCGGCCTCGCGCGATTGCAGCTGTTTCACCGTCTCCATCGCCTGCGGGCGCAGGGTGTCGGCGGCCGGCCCGGCAGCGCCCGCCTCGGCAGGGTCCGGTGCATCGCCACCGCCCGCGATCTGCGACCACAGACCCAGAAGCTGATCGACCAGCGCCTTTTCCTCGGCAAATTCGGCCTCCAGGGCGGCCAGCACCTCAGCCTCTTTCGCCAGTTGCGCCTTGATCTCGTCCACCCGCGCGCCCGCATCCTCGCCCAGATCGGCCTGCCGGTCCTTGGCGGCCAGTTCGGTTTCAAGACCCGCAATCCGCGCCTTGGTGTCCTGAATGGCGGCCGGAACCGTGGACTGGCTGATCGCCACGCGGGCGCAGGCGGTATCCAGCAGCGACACCGCCTTGTCCGGCAATTGGCGCGCGGGCAAATAACGCGCCGACAGGTTCACCGCCGCGACCACCGCCTCATCGGAAATGCGCACGGCGTGATGCGCCTCCATCGGGGCAAGGATACCGCGCAGCATGTAGCAGGCCCGGTCGATGCTGGGTTCGTCCACCATCACCGGCTGGAACCGGCGGGTCATGGCGGGGTCTTTCTCGAAATACTTGGCGTATTCCATCCATGTCGTGGCCCCGATGGTGCGCAGGGTGCCGCGCGCAAGGGCGGGCTTCAGCAGGTTCGCCGCATCGCCCGTGCCCGCCGCGCCGCCCGCGCCCATCAGGGTATGGATCTCGTCGATGAACAGGATGATCGGCTCGGGGCTGTTCTGCACCTCGTCGATGACGGATCGCAGGCGCTGTTCAAACTCGCCCTTCATGCTGGCGCCCGCCTGCATCAGACCAAGGTCCAGCATGTAAAGCTTGGTCCCTTGCAGTTTCGGCGGCACCTCGTTCGCGGCAAGACGTTGGGCGAACCCTTCGACCACGGCGGTCTTGCCCACCCCGGCCTCGCCCGTCAGGATCGGGTTGTTCTGGCGGCGGCGCAGCAGGATGTCGATGATCTGGCGGATTTCGTCGTCGCGCCCGACGATCGGGTCCATCTTTCCCGACGACGCCTGTGCCGTCATGTCGACCGCGAACCGACCAAGCGCGGTCATCCCCGCCTGCCCCGGCGCGGCCGTCGTTGCGCCCGAGGACAAGCCCGACCCGTCCATCGGGCGCATGTCCTCTTCATCGCTGTCCTTCCAGGCGGCGCGGGCCTCGTTCACCAGCGTGTCGATGTTCAACTCGCCGAACACCTTGGACATCTGCACCAGATCGCGGCGCAGGTTCGGGGTCTTCAGCGCGGCTACCAGCAAGTGCCCCGTCCGGATCTGCGCCTCGGCGAACATCAGCGTGGCGTAATGCCAGCCGCGGTCCAGCAGATCGACCACCTGATCCGACATCGACGGCATTTCCGTCGCATTCTTGCGCAAGCCCTCGATCACCGCGCCAAGGTCCTTCAGCGCCTTGCCGCGGTCCAGCCGGAAATGGTCCAGCGTTTTCGACACATCCGATTTCGGGTTGGACAGGATGTGGAACATCCAGTGCGACAGTTCGACATTGCGGTTCCCCTCGCCCCGCGCATGGCGCAGCGATTGCAGAAAGGCGTCATACCCCACCCGGTTCAGCTTTCCGGCGACGGTTTCAAGGCTGATGTCGGTCATTCTCAAATCCCCTGTCTGAAAAGTTCAAACGCCATGCGTGGCGGAAAACACCGCGTCACTCCGATAATCGCCGGGGTTGCCGGCAGGCGGCGCGACCCACCCCGTCCAGCCCAGCGCCCCGCTTTTGCCCAGCGACATGCCCCGCACCTGCGCGGCAGGCAGCGAGGGGGCGACCTCCACCTCCACCTCGTGCCCAAGATAGCGGAAGATCAGGTCCGACAGCCGCGCGAAATTCGCCCCCCCCGGCAGAAAGCTTTCATATTCCGTCAGGCTTTCGGTGCGGACCGTGACGCGGATCTTTTCATTCACGCTCTGCACCCGCGACCCCAGCCGCATGTCGCGGCCAAGGGTGGATCCGGCCTGCCCGATGCGGGTCAGGTCCGACGGCTCGAACATCAGCCAGACCGGCACATGTTCCTCGACCCCGATGGCGACGCCGCACAGCTGCTCCAGCATCTGGCGCAGACGCACGGGGCTTTTGACGCGCGACATGGCCAGCCCGGCAAGCGGCAGCAGGGCCACATCCGCCACCTTGCCCCGCCCTTGCGCCGCGGGCGAGGCAAGGCCCAGGAACGCGCCCAGATAGATCTGGAACCGATCCTCGGGGTGGTCGAACTGCGCGATCCGCCGGGCATCCGACCAGGCGCGGAAGAACAGCTGCTGGAACCGGCTGGTGAACAGGTCGGCAAAGCGGACAAAGGCCTCATCCCGTTTAAGGAACCACTGGTGAACCTCGGCCGTGACGTTCAGCGGCAGGGCCCCCTGCGGGCCGAAATAGCCCAGAAAGTTCGACCGCAGGCGCGGGGCACGGGGGCGGCTCTCCTCCGCCTCGGCGAAACTGGTGACGTTGACCTCGGGAAAGTTCAGGAACGGCTCCTGCCCCAGACGCAGCACCTCTTGCGCAAGGGTCTGGTTCTTGCCGATGCGGGGGCGGTCGGGATGCCTGCGCTCGAAATCGCGCAGCAGCGCCAGAAAGCCGAAGGCGCGCGGGTTGTCGCGCAGGGCATTCCGGCGCGGCCCGGTCATAGCAGCGGCCCCTGCCCGGTGCGCGGCGGCCAGGTCTTGACCAGCCCGCGCTGTTCGGACCGCACCACCAGCTGGGTAAAGCTGTTCACGCTGGCATATTCGGCCAGAAAGCGGTCCAGCACCGCGCCCGGCAGGAAGATGCCGCTGCCCTCGAAGGCGCGTTCGTCGAAGGTCACGGTGATCTCGGTCCCCCGCGCCGCGTGATAGCCGCCCGCGCGGCGGATGGTGCGGGTGACGGGGCGACTGGTCACGGATTTCAGCCCCTGCAACTGTCGTTCCGTCACCATGCTGGACACATCGGTGAAAAGCGTCAGAACCTCGCGCAGACCGGCGGCGCTGTCCCGGCTGCCGCGGGCGTCGAGGCCCAGGGCCGACAGCGACAGATAGCTGATCAGCCGCCAGTAGACGGGGCCGCTGCGGCTGCGATGGGGGGCGTTCCTTTCCATCTCGGGCACGCTTTCGCGCGGCGGCGTCGGCCCGGCGATACAGCGCAGCGCCAGCGAAGTATCGTCGTTCATGCGGAAATCTGCCCCGCCCTGCGCGATCGGCAGGTATTGCGGCAGATGCCGGTTGGAACAGAGCAGCCTGATCTGCAACCGCCTTACCCGCTCGGCGCTGTCGATATCGCCCGGCTCATAGACGGAAACGAAGGTCTCGGTCCCGGTATAGCCCTGCGCCTGACCCGCCCGCTTTTCACGGGCGGTCATCCGCCGCGGGCGTTGCGATGCGGTGAAATACAGCGCCTGCCGGGGGTTCAGCACCTCGGCCGGCATTCCGTAAAGCGGATGCACCGGCGTCTTTGTCGTGATGTCGGCGTAATAGGCAAAGACCTCGCGGATGCGATGCACCTCGTAATGCGAGGCAGGGCTGGAATCGGCAGAAACCAGGTATTCATGCCGCAGCCCGTCCAGTTTGACCTGGCTGCAATTCTCCTCGAACAGGTTGATCGCCGGGGCGGCGAACAGGCGGAAATGGTCCGGGCCGATGCGCGCAGGCAGATTGGGCCGCACGGCCTCCAGCTCGATCATCAGGTCGAACGCGGCCGAGGGCACGCGGGCCAGGATTTCCCGCAGGCCGCGGATGCGGAAGCCCATGAATTTCTGCGGAAACAGAAAGAATTCCCGCAGCAGGGTAAAGCCGCGAAAGACCTGCGCATCCTCGGGGAAAAGCGCCTCGTCCCGGTCAAAGCCGATCTGCTCCAGACAGTCGGGCGGCAGCCGCAGAAAGACCGGATCGCCGCGTTCGTCCAGATGGCGCAGGGTCACGCGCGTCGCATCGCGGAACAGGTGTTCGTAGATGGCGATGCAATCCGCCGGATCGCCGGTCAGCCACACCGGCAGATCGTCGGCCCGTATGGTGTTGACGGGCTTTCCCGGTCTGGCCCGGTCATTTGCGGCCGGGCGCAGAAAGGACAGAAGCAGCCCGCCCGCATTCCCCGCCGCCACATCCAGCCCCATCGACTGGAATGTCGTCGCACCGCTGACGAACCGCGCCGCCGTCAGGCGCAGCGGCCACAGCACCAGGGGCGAAGACAGCCGGAACCGGCAGGAAATCCGTTGTTCGCGGTCGACATAGCGCGCGTCCAGATAAGACCCCGCAGGAAAGGACTTGCCCTTTTCCAGAGCGTCATCGGCAAAGTCCGGCTCTGCCTGCACCATGATCGCGCTTGGCGTGGGCGCGGTGAAATTCGGCAAAAGCTGGCCCAGAAGTTCGGCCGTGAAGGTCTCGAACTCGCTGTCGAGCTTCAGCTGCACGCGCGCGGCCATGAAGGCCGCCCCTTCCAGCAGCCCCCCGACCGCCGGGTCCAGATTGTCCTGCGTCAGCCCGCCCAGACGTTCGGCGATGCCGGGATAATCCTCGGCAAACTCGCGCGCGCCTTCATACAGAAGTTGCAGCTCGCGGTTGTAGGCTTCCAGAAAGGCGCGGTTCATCCCCGCACCTTCAGGTTGGACAGGGCGACCTTGCCTGCGCCCATGTCGATCTCGGCCACGAATTCCAGCGGCACATCCACGGGGCGGGCCGTCATCTCGGCCTGGATGTCAAAGGAAATCCGCTGGTTTTCATCGGTCTCGGCGCTGCGCAGGGTGATGTTCAGCGTCTCGGCGATCAGGCGCGGCTCATGCGCCAAAAGCGCATCGCGCAGGTCGCGCGCCACGCGGGCACTGCGGAAATCATCGGCCGTAAGGCGGGTTATGTCCTGCATCCCATAGTTCAGCACCGATTTCCTGACCCAGTCCAGCCCGTCGAGCGGCTGTGCCGCCTGAAGGTGGATCGTCGTCATCAGGTTGGCCAGATCCTGTGCCAGATGATCGCGCAGCGTCGCCTGCCCCGCCCCTTCGCGCCGCTCGATGCTGCGCGCCGACAGGATGCGCCCGTCCTCGGTCAGTTCGGTTTCGGCAACCTTTGCATCGCGTTCGCGCGCAGCCTGCCGGAACACGTTCATCAGCGATACCTGGAAAAGCCCGTCACGTTCTGCCATTGCCGGACCGCCCCCGGCCGCAAGGCGCGGCCCGCAGACGGGGTGCGGGCGACACGCGGCGCGGGCCGCGCATCGCCCGGACCGTCATCACACGCCGACGCCCTTGGCGGCGTTGTATTTCTTCGGAATGGCGCCGCCCTGGCTGCCGTCGGAATTCTGCGGCCAGTAGGTCATCTCCATCTCCTCGAAGTCCAGCGCGAAGGATTCGCCGATCAGCACACCGGAGCCGCCGCCCGAACCCGGCGAATACGAGGTGACGAAGACCTTCTTCATATCCAGCTTGAAATACAGGATCTTCTTGTCGCCCGCGGCGCGGTGAACGAAAAGCTGCGCGTTTTCAAGGTGTTTGCCCGTCGCGCAGTGCCAGAACAGCTGCGGCGAGGATTTGTCGATGGTCTTGGTCATCGCAAGCGAATGCACATGCGCCTTGCCCGCACCGCCGCCCGCCGTGTTCGACGAACTGAAGGTCGCCTGGTTGGACACCCCCCAGCTGAACGACTGGATGTCGATGTGGTTGGCATATCCCTCCAATTGGGATTCACCATCAAGGCCGTTGCTGATCTTCAATACAATGTCGGTCTGCGACACGATACGTCTCCTCTGAAAGAGCTTTCACGACCGGCGCGCCAAAAGGGCCGCGCCCGCCTTTCTATTTGCCGGACGGCAGCTTGGAGACCAGGCTCATCCCGATATCCATGCCTTCCAGTTGATAATGCGGCCGAAGGTAGAACTTGCCCATGTAGTAACCGGGGTTCTCCTCGTCCGCGATCACCTCGACCTTTGCCGCGGCCAGCGGCAGAAGGGCCTTTTCCCGTTCGGTCGCCGTGGAGGGCGCGCCATGGACATATTTCATGATCCAGCTTTGCAGCTCGCGCTCCAGCTGGTCCCGCTCGCGCGAGGACCCTACCATGTCCCGGACCATGCACTTCAGGTAGTGGCTGAAGCGCGACACCGCGAAAATATAGGGGATACGGGACGACAGGTTGTCCGAAGCCGTGGCTTCCTCGTTCTGATACTTCTTCGGACGGTACAGCGACTGCGCCCCGATAAAGGCGGCGCGGTCGGTGTTCTTGCGGTGGACGAGGCTGATCAGGCCCGACTTGGACAATTCGCCCTCGCGCCGGTCGCTGATAGCGAATTCGGTCGGGCATTTCATGTCGGTCGATCCGTCGCCCAGATCGAAATTGTGGACCGGCAGGCCCGCGACCTCGCCCCCGGACTGGACACCGCGGATCTGCACCGTCCAGCCGTATTCCTTGTGCGCGCGGTTGATGTTCACCGCCATCGCATGGGCCGCGTTCATCCAGGCGTATTGCTTGCCTTCATGCCCGTCGGTCACTTCCTCGAAGTTGAACTCGTCCACCGGCTCGCCGTTCTGGCCATAGGGGGAACGTGCCAGCGCCCGCGGCAGCGTCATCGCCAGATAGCGCGAATTCTCGCTGTCGCGCAGCGAATGCCAGCCGGCATAATCGGGCGTGTCAAAGACCGTGGACAGGTCGCGCGGGTTGCCCAGTTCGTTCCAGGAATCCAGCCCCAGCAGTTGCGGCGCGGCCGCCGTGATGAAGGGCGCATGGGCCGCGGCCGCGATCTTGCCCAGATCGCGCAGCAGCCGCACGTCGGACGAGGAATGGTCGAAATAGAAATCGCCCACGATGGCGCCGAAGGGCTGACCGCCCAGCTGGCCGAATTCCGCCTCGTAGATCTTCTTGAACAGCGGCGACTGGTCCCATTTCGCGCCGGGATACATCCGAAGCTCGCGGTCGAGTTCCGATTTGGAAATGTTCATGACCTGAAGCTTCAGCGTCGCGTCGGTTTCCGAGTTGTTGACCGTATAGGCCAGCCCCCGCCACGAACTTTCCAGCTTCTGATATTCGGGGTGATGGATGATCTGGTTGATCTGCGCGGTCAGCTTTTCGTCGATCTTGGCCAGCATGGCGTCGATCGTGTCCAGCACATCCTCGGAGATCAGGCTGTCGTCGGCCAAAGCCTCGCGCACCAGTGTGCCGACGGCATTTTCGACCTCCTTGGCCGCCACATCGCTGCGCGGCTTGAAGTTCTGTTTCAGGATTGCGGAAAACTCGTCAAGTTCGCCCAATGCGCCGGATGCACCGGCATCTTTCTCAAATTCGGTTGCCATCTTGGTTCCTGGCCCTGTTCATCGCCGCGGCCCTGAACCGGGCCGCAGGCCGGTCACTCTTGGGGTTTTCCGTCCGACGTCTCGGCGCGGCGTTCGTTCAGCGCGGCCATCAGCTTGGGGTCCGAGAGAAGCGACTTCAGCTGCTCCTGCGCGGCGGATTTGCCGTTCATGTAGCGTTGAAGGTTCGCCAGCTGCTGCCGCGCCTCCAGCAGGGTGGCCAGCGCCGGCACCTGGCGCGCGATCTCGCCGGGGCTGAGGTCGGCCATCTTCTTGAAATTCAGGCTCACGCTCAGCTTGCCGCCTGCCTCGGGGTCCAGCGTGTTGTCCACGTTGATCGCAAGGCCGGGCGCGACGCTTTCCATGTAATCGTCCAGCGTGTCCTGGCTGATCTGCGTGAACTCCCGCTCGGCCACGGGGGGCTTTTCCACCTTGGATGCATTGCCCGACAGGTCGGACATGATGCCCATCACGAAAGGCAGTTCCACCTGCTTTTCCGCATTGATGGGGTCGGCATAGGAAATCTGCACGCGCGGGGGACGATTGCGCTTTATAAAGCCGGTGGCTGAATCCGAACTTGCCATAACAATACTCCTATCGAAACTGGAAGAATGAAGCCGCAAGCGCGATCACAAGTCAACAAAATTGCGGGAGCCGCAGGCCCCTCAGCCGCGGGATCCCAGAAGGTCGCGAACAAGGTCGTGAAAGTCCTTGGTCAGCATGTTGCGCGCCTTGAACAGCAGGATCGGGATCGGGCTGGCAGGTTCGCGGCTGCGAAAGAAATCCTCGACCTGTTTCAGCAACTGCCCCGCATGGTCGCGGCTGACGACCTCGGGCACCGGCGGGTCATCTTCGCGCGTTTCCTGAAACGTCGATGAGTCGGGCAGGCCCGAATAGCCCGAAAGGTCGCGCATCCGGCTCATGTGGATGCCAAAGCCCTGTTCGCTGCCAAAGCTGATCTGCGCGCTGCTGGCCTGGTTCGGCAAAAGCGCGTCGATCGCCTCGACCAGCGGGCGGCCGATCAGAAGACGCGACTGCGTGACCAGCACCAGCGCCAGCGAGGCGGGTTCGTTCCGGGCGAAATACCCCTCGACCGCGGCCAGAATGCGATAGGCCATGCGGTGATCGGAAATTCCGGCAATGGCCTGGATCACCACCGTCTGCGCCCCGGACACGGCGGTTGCGGCGTCAGGCCCGGCCCCGGCATCCCCTTCGGCGGACACGTCCCCTGCGGAGGGCGCCTCCCCCCCCAGATCGCTGCGGGCGGCTGCGATCATCGCGGCGATGTCGCCCAGCCTTTCCTCAAGCCGCTTGACGGTCGGCGCGAAAGGCTCCGCACCTGCGCGTGTGACGGCGGCGATCCGGCGCAGGGCCTCGCCGATCCCGGCGACCTGGGCATGAAGCGTCTCGACCGCGGCCGAATTGTCGGAACTGCCAAGCGCGCCGGTTATGGTGGAGGCGTCGCCCTTCGCCTCTCCCTCGCGGGCAGCGATCCTACCGGTGGCGGTGCCATAGGGACGATAGGCGATGTCGCCGATCCGGCGGTCGCTGATCAGCGGGGCATATTCCAGCGGCGCGATCACCGTCGCCACCGCGTCCAGTTCCTCCAGCGCATTGCGCCGGTCGATGGTATCGGCGGGATGAACCTCGTCCGGCCATGCCTCCATCACCGCGGCGATGGACTGGACCGCATCGCTGAACCCCTTGAACCGCCCGGAAAGGATCTGGAACTTGGCATCCAGCACCAGCAGCCGGATGTCGCGCGTGCGCGACAAAAGCGCGTCGATCTGCGCCGCCTCGCCCTTCTGGTCGATCGAGCGGGGATCGAAAAGCTCATTCCTGACAAGGTTGAAATAGCTGCTCGGCAGCCGGTCCTCGACATTGAAGTAATAGTCGATGAAATCCGGGTCGTCGGCGGCCAGAAGGTCTTCACCACAGGGTGCGTCGGGCGTGACCGGCTTCAGCAGATCATCGACGCGCATGTTGCGCCCGGATCAGCGGCGGCGGGCGCGAGCCGTTGCACGAACCGGAACCGGCGCCGGGCGGCGGGCCATAACGGCAAGGGTCAGGACGGCAAGCGTGGCAAGAATTGCGGTCATTCGAACTCTCCTCGTCTGGGGATGCTAGCGCCGCCGTTTCGGCCGGTCAACGCCGCAATGCGGCTTAACCCCCTGTCTTTTTCACGGCATCGTCATATGCATCTGCAAAATAGGCCAGAAAAACGTCCAGCATCCCGTTTTCATAGGGGTGAGTCTTCGCATCCCAGCGTTCGACATAGATTTCCCAGGCATTCGCCTTTCTGGACGACATGATCCCGCCGCTGGCCCGTTCCTGGATTGATTCGGGGGCCAGATCCTCCAGCAGTTTCGCCAGTGCGGGCTGCATCGCGGCATAAACCGCGGTCTGGTGGCGCTTGATGTCGTCGAACCCCTGCTGAAAGGCCGCGGTCGCTGACAGATAGCTTTCGGGGCGCTGGACGAACATGGTCATCAGCGCCTCGGCCGCGTTCGGCTTGAACTTCAGCGGGCTGTTGTTCATCCCGCCGATCATGGTGCGGCTGGAACTTTTGACGAACTGCTTGGCCGCCGCCCGCGCGCCCAGAAGCGCCATCAGCTCCTCGGTCGCGATGCGCAGCGACCGGCCGATGTCTTCGCCCAGGCGGGCCGCATCGGTGCGCGCCAGACTGCCCGCGGGCAGGCCCGCGCCCCGGCATATGGCGTCAAGAAACGCCTGCACATCCGCGACGGGCGCGGCCGGCGCGGCGGGTGCCGCAGGCTCGGCCACCGGAGGCTGGGAAAAGGGCTCGCTGCGCGGAACGCTGCCCGCGGCCCCGCCCATCACCGGCGGCGCGGCGGGATCGGCAGCCTGGGCCGGGCTAAGGTGCAAGGGCGGCGGCGGAGGCGGGGCGGCCGGGCGCGGCGCCTCGATGAAACTGTCGCCATATTGCCCCGCCAGCGGCGTGGCGGGCCGGTTGGGCAGGGGCATCGGCGCGGGCATCGGCGCCGGGTTCGGCACCAGGCTCCACGGATCGGCGGCGGGGGTGACGGGTGCGGCGGAAACAGGCGATGGCGCAAGGGCCGCGGCAGGCGCAGGCCAGCCCGCCACGGCGGGCCGCGCCTCGTCCGCGATCAGCACGCGGATGATGTAGTGGCCGACCTGAAGACGGTCGTTGTCGGCCAGCGGATGGGGCGAGCTGACCCGCATTGACTGGCCGTAAACGAAGGTGCCGTTCGTGGAAATGTCGTGCAGCCAGAATTGCCGGTCGCGACAGGTGATCTCGAAATGGCGGCTGGAGATATGGCGGTTGGGATCGGGCAGGGTCCAGTCCATCGCCGTGTCGCGGCCCACCTCGAACCCCCGGTCCGAAGCCGAAAACTCCAGCGGCCCGCCATCCGGCAGGTAGTCGAAATTCTCGATCCGCAGCGTCAGTTTCATGTCCGGTCCAGCCATCGGCAGCGGGGGTCGCGCCCCAACGCCCGGCACATCATAACCAAGGGAAATTGTTCACAACAGGGCAAGTATTCCCTACCCGCTTTTCGCCAGCACATCGCCCATGCCGACATAATGCTCCAGCATCCGCGCGCGGCGATCCTGCGGCACGCGGGCCAGCGCGGTCAGGACAGCCGCGTTGACGGCCCGGCCCAGAACGAATTCGGGCACGTCGACGGCCGGAAGGTCCGGGGGCGCCATCGACCCGCCCGACCAGCCCGCCGCCAGTGCCAGCCACACGCCGGGTCCGCGAGCCGATGCGCCCTGCCCTGCGTCAAGCGCCGCATAGCGGTGCGGCTCGTCCGGTTCGGCCACCCATCCCGCGGCCAGCGCCATCATCGCGCGGTCGTCCGGGGTCAGCAGTTCGGGCCGCGCCTGAAGGCATTCATGCCCCCACCAGATCGCATGGCGGGGGGCCAGCGCATAGGCCATGAAGGTCGCCGCCTCCTCGGGCGTCGTGCCGCGCAGCAGGTGGCGCAGGAAATCCATGCAGTGCAGCGCGGCCGCGGGGCGGGCCGTCATGTCCTCGGCCATTTCCGGGATGCGCGCGAAAAGCGCATCCGCCATCTGCTCGCGCAGGCCGGGGGCCGGGTCGGGCGACAGGGGGGCAAAGGTGTCGGTGCGGTTCGACATGGAAATCAGTTGATCATCACCATCAGGCCCTTGACCGTCAGCATCGTGCCGGCCGAATGGTCCGCCGTCAGCCCGCCCTTGGTGGTCAGCGCCATCTGCGCCTCGATGGTGATCTGGGCGGCCTTGATGGAGATGCCCATCGGCGTCATCTCGATCTCGCTGCTGCCCACCTTCAGCGACAGCTTCTGCCCGGCGTCGATGGCCAGCGTGCCCGTCACGGAAAGCTTGTCATCTGTGGTGATCTTCTGCTTGCGGTCGCCGTTCACGGTCAGGTCCAGCTTCTTGGTCACCTTCTCGGTCCGGTTGCCGACGATCTCGATCGTGGTGTCGTTCTCGACCTTCACGTCCAGATCCTTCTGGGCGTGCATGTGCATCAATTCGCTGCCGTTGGAATCGTCCAGGCTGATCTGGTTGTAGCCCGACCCCTCATGCGTCTTTGACATGATGCCGCTGACCGCCTTTTTCCCCGGCAGGTCGAAAGGCGGCATGTTGTCGGCATTGTAGACGCAGCCGACAACGATGGGACAATCCGGGTCGCCGTTCAGGAATTCGACCAGAACCTCCATTCCCTTGCGGGGGATCTGCATCGCGCCCCAGCCCTTGCCCGCCCAGGCCTGCTGCACCCGGCACCGCATCGAGGTCGATCCGGCGGCCCAGGGAAACTGCACCAGGATGCGCCCGTACTCGTCACAGTCGATCTCGTTCGAGCCGACGACAAGCCCCGTCTGCGGCCCCTGGATCACCGCCTTTTTCGTGACCGTGGGCGGCGCCAGGGGAACGGCGGTCTTCACCAGCCGGAAATGCCCGTGGAACGACGGCTTTCCCGTGCCGCTGCCGCCGGTATAGCCGCCTTCGCGCAGATGGATGCTGGACTGGCTGCAAAGGTATTCCGCATTTTCCCCGGCGGTGTCGTGATTGTCGAGCGACACCTTCATCCCCGCGCCCAGCGAGATCACCTCGCCCTGGGCCTGCACGCCATGATCGCCGCCGCGCAGCGCGTTCAGCCGCTTTTGCGCCAGCTTGTCGCCCTTGCCCTTGGCGCCATAGCGGCCCGGAAAATGATAGCTTTCCAACCCCGACCCGGCATAGCCCTTGCCGTCGGTCTTGACCGTTTCCATCTGGGCGGTCGGCGTCTTGAAGTTGTAATCGACCATCTTCACCGCGCCGGGCGTCACGCCCCGCTGCGGCAGCCAGTGCGAGAAATGCTCCTTGTCGCGCCCGTGGCCCGACCCGGTGGCGTAATAGGGACGCGAAGACGCGCCGGGAATGGCGGCGAAACCGTCCATGTTGTCGGTGACGACGAGGACCTGGCTCCTCTCCTCCATGCGGATGAAGAAGTTCAGCCCGAATTCCTCCATCAGGCGGCGGACAAAGGAAAGGTCGCTTTCGCCATACTGGACGCAGTATTCCAGTTCCTCGGGCGGGTCGTTCACATGGAACTCGAATTTGGCGCCTTCGATGCCCTGATGTTCCTGAAGGATGGTGGTGATGATGTCGATCGGCTGCTGTTCGTTGAAGATGCGCGAATTGATGCGCTGATCCATCAGCCAGATCCACGGCCGCAGCTCGAACTCGTAGATGTGCGACTTGTCCACCTCGGTCCCGACATAGCGCGCGCCCACGCAGGTCAGCGTCACGATCCGGTCGGCACCGTCCGCCGCGCTCAGCGTGATGCGCATCGCCTTGCCCAGAAGGTCGTCGAAATTCACCAGCTCGTCCGTCCCAAGCGCCTTGATCCGGTATTCGGCGATCTGGTTCACGCCTTCGGTTCCGGCCAGTTCCAGAAGGACCAGGTCATTGTCCGGCAGCGGCGTGTGAAGCTTGCCGAGGCGGCCTTCCTGAGTATACGTCCGGGGCATGGGAGGGCTCGCCTTCGTTTCAAAATTCTCTAACGGATACGGGGAAATCCCCCCTTCAATCTCCTCAGGTTACAGCAAGCCCCCCGCCTGTGGCAAGGAAAGCCGGGCGCCTCAATTCTCCAGCAGGAAATGCGCCAGACCTGTCGCGCCCGTCTGTTTCTCGCCGGCAAGCTGCACGTCGACATAGGGCATCAGCGACCTGACCGTGACGCCGTTGGGCACCGCATCCAGATTGGTCAGCGGCTTGTCCGTCACCACCGCCAGCAGCAGTTGCGGCGCGGGCGGTGCGCCGGGCGCAAGGCTGACCGTAAAGCTGAAGCTGACCGTCCCGTCCGATGAAAGCGCGGTCCATTGTTTCAGGTTCGTCGCGCCCCCCGCCTCGCTGACAAGGAACAGGACCGCCGACCGCCGCCCCAAACCCTCGACGGTTCCGGAAACCGTGCTGCCGCTTTTGACGACGGCGCCGCCCTGGCTCAGCGTGATGGCCACCGGCGTTTCCGAAGCGTGGCGATGGACGAAATCCAGCACCGGGCATTGCGTATCGTTCACCAGTCGCGGCGTCATCGCGGGCCGGGCCCCGCTGGCCTTTTCCATCGCATCCGCCGCTTCGTCCAGAGGCGCCGGCGACACCGCCAGCCCCTCCATCTGGACCGCATCGCCGGCCTGCACCGCGCGGATCAGCACGCAATCCGGCTGCTTGTAGGTCTTCAGCCAGGCCAGCTGTTTTTCGGCGATGGCCTTGGCATCCGGCGCGGGGACGACTTCGGGCTTGCTTTCCGGCGCGGTCGCGGCGGGCTGCTGGACGGCCGGTTCCGGCGCGGCGGCGGCAGGTTCGGTGGCAGGTTCGGCGGCGGATGCCTCTGGCTTGACCTCCGCCGCAGGCGGCGGTGCCGGGGATTGCGGCTCGACCACGGGCTTTGTCTCGGACGGCGGATCGGCGGGGGCGGCGGGCGGCGCGTTTTCCCCCGCCGCGACCCGATCCGCGGCCGGAGGCGTCTGGTCCCCCAGCAGGCCGCTGAACCACAGGCCGGCCCCGCCGCCCAGCACGATCAGCAGCCCCAGCAGGGCAAGGATGCCGCCCTTGCCCCCTTTTGCCTCGGCCGGAGGCGACCGCAGGGAGTCCGCCGTAGGCACCGGGGTGCCGGGCAGGCCAAAGGGGCTGTCGTCGGGATCGGCGGCCATTGGCACATCCACCCCTGGCCCTGGCGGTGCGCTGGCAGACACTCCGGGCTGCGCCGCGATCACCGTCGCGGGGCTGGAGGTCGGCTGACGCCGGGGTGCGTCCCATCCGCCGCCGGTCGTCTGCGCGGGGTCGGCTGCGGGCGGAAGCGACCGCATCGGCGCGACCGAGGGCTGCGCGACCGGCACTGCCGAGACAGGCACCGCGGAAACGGGCGGCACGCTGGCCGCGGCCGCACGGGTCGGCGGCACGCTGGCGGGGGGCAGCGAGCCGCCGATCACCGTGCGGTTCCCGCCCTCATCATACCCCGGTGCCGGGGCAGGTTCGGCCAGCGGCACCAGCGCGGGATTGTCCAGCGCGGCGATCACCACGGCCATGCTGTCCGGCCGCAGCGCCGGGTCCGGCTGCAACATCCATGTCAGCAGCGGAACCAGCACCGGGTCCGCCCCGTCCAGCGCGGGAACCGAGGCGCGCCGCCCCACGGCATCGACGATGGAGGCGCCCATGTCCACCACCTTGCCGCGACTGGCCGCCGCGATCAACAGCGCCAGCGAATAGATGTCCGACCGCCCGTCGATCACGCCGCCAAAGGCGCCCAGCTGTTCGGGCGACACCCAGTTGAACTTGCCCGCGAACTGCCCCTGCAACAGCGTGCCGCCGCCGATAGACGACGACTTGGCGATGCCAAAGTCGATCAGCTTGGCATGTTCGACCAGCCCGCCTTCCAGGATCACGTTGTCGGGCGACAGGTCGCGGTGGACCACCCCCGCCCGATGCGCCTTGTCCAGCCCCGAGGCGACGCGGCGGAACAGGATCTTCACCTCTTCCAGCGGCATCGGTCCCTGTTCGATGCGGTCGCTCATCGCCGTGCCTTCGACGAACTCCATCACCATGCAGGGGCGGCCGATGGCGGGGTCATTGGTGAAGACGTGATAGCGCACTATCGCCTCATGCGCCAAACGGCCCAGAACGGTGGCCTCTTTCTGGAACAAGGCCACGATCTTGGGGTCATGCGCCAGCGTCGCCAGCACGATCTTGATCGCCACCGGCTCGCCATTGTGGATGTTGCGGCCGCGATAGACCTCGCCCATGCCGCCCGAGTTGATCAGGCTTTCGATCTCGTAGGTGCCGATGATGCGCGTGCCGGTCGTGACCGCCAGCGTGGTCTGCGGCGGGGGCGGGCTGGCAGGCGGCGGGGGAGGGGCGGATTCTTCTGCCATCGTCTTCAGCCTTCCACATGCCATTCGTCGCGGCCGGGCGCCGCCCGATGGCCCGCCCCGCCCGCCACGGCGCCGGGATGCGCCCCCTGCCGGTCGCGACAGCGCACGATCACCACGGTCACATTGTCCCGCGCCCCCCGCGCCAGCGTCAGGTCGATCAGCGCCTCGCAGGCGCCCTGCGCGCCATGCCCGGCCAGAACCGTCGCCATCTCGTGGTCCTGGACATGTTCGGTCAGCCCGTCCGAACACAAAAGGAAGGTGTCGCCATCCGCAAGCAGGCCCGAACGCTCATCGGTCATCGGCCTGTCCGCCACGCCGATGGCACGGGTGATGACATTGCGGCGCGGCCAGCTGGCGGCCTGTTCCGGGGTGATCGCCCCGGTGCGCAGCAGTTCCTGCACCTCGGTATGGTCGACCGTCACCTGCTGAAACTGCCCCTGCCGCATCAGATAGATCCGGCTGTCGCCCGACCAGATGCAGGCGAAATGCCGCTCAAAGGTCAAAAGCGCCACCAGCGTCGCGCCCACCGTTGCGCCACCCATCCGCTGCGACTGCCCCTGGATGGCCTGATGCGCGCGCAGCAGCCGGTCCATGAACCGCGCCTGAAGATCGGGGGCCGACACCGGGAGGCCGATGCTGGCCACGCTTTCGGCAATGCTGCGGCTGGCGAAATCGCCCGCCTCGTGCCCGCCCATCCCGTCCGCCACCAGCCAGACCCCCGCCTCGGCCTGAACCAGAAAGCTGTCCTCGTTATGGTCGCGCACCTTGCCCGTATGCGAGGCGGCGCCGGTCTCGAACTGGAAAGGAGCCTCGATCAATCATGCCTCCCGCAAGGGTGTCGCGCCGTGCAGATTAGGCGCAGAATGCCTCGGCTGCATAGGGTGGGCCGACAGAGGGCACACCTCCGCGGCCACAGGGTTCCATCGGGGCCTTGCATCCGGATGTCCCGCGGCCCTATCCATTGGTCTGAAATCCCCGAAGAAACCATGCGATGACCTGCCCCGAGGGCAGACCCGGCCCGGCCCAGACCTGCGAGACGGCAAGCCGCGGTGCCAGGACAGATCCAAAGGCCACCGGCGCGGGCGGGGCCGGGACGATCCGGCCCGGCTCTGGCGCGGCAAAAAGCGGCGTGCCCTCTGCCTCGGCACAGAACGGGGAGCCTTCGATTTCATCGCCATCCCCCGCCCCAGTTTCCGAAACCGGCTGTTCGACCGGCGCGGGGACAGCGGCTTCCTCCCTCGCCGGAATGGCATCGGCGACAACGGGCATCGGGCCCCCGGCCGGTGGCGGCGCGTCTCGCCCCTCGACCCACCAATAGCTGCGCCCCGCCGCCGCCCGCCGGTGATCGGTCAGCGCCACATCCGCCCAGAGGTCGTCAAGCGCGGCCCCTTCGCGCACCGCCCAGAACTCGGCCGGCCCGCCCGTCACCGCCGTCTGCGCCGGGTCCGCCAGCCCTTCGATCAGCGCCGCCGGACCCGAAACATCCTTCCGCGCCAGCACCCCCGCCAGATGCGCCTCGGCCGCCTGATACCAGTCCTGCGCCGGATCGACGGCCGGGGGGGGCAGCTCTCCTCCTGCGGTCAGAACCACCAGCGGAAAGCGCCGGCCGACGCGATCCTGCGCCGGGGCCAGAACACCGGCGACGGGCAGCCCCCATATCCCTTCGCCCAGCCAGAAGCGCAGCATCGGCGCCCCTGCCCAGCGATTTTCCCATTCGGCACCCAGATCGGCCCGCGCCTCGGAAAGAGCGGCATCCAGCCAGCCTTCCAGCGCGGGGCGCAGCCCGGCGGGCAGGCCATATTCCAGAAAATCCCCCCTGGCGGGGTGCTTGCCATAGACGCCGGGCGGCATGATCAGGGCCCCGCCATGTCAAAGCCCCGTCGGGCAGCGGAACTCGCGCAGTTCCGACATGTTGAACGGGTTGTCCAGGGCATTCACCCGCACCTCATAGGTGATGTTGCGCCCGCCGATCACATAAGTCACCTGCAGGACATCTCCCAACTGCCGGGGGCTGCCGTCGCGCAGGAACTGCATGAAGGCCCATGGCCCCTGATAGCGGATCATCGATTCGCGGTTGTTCAGCTCGGGCAGCAGTTGCAGCGAGGTATTGCCGCCGCCCCCCGGCCAGGTGATCGTCGCCGGAGTATTGCCGACCTGCCGGGTCTGGATCGGCTGGTCGTCGACCACCAGCACCGCCTGCCGGATGCGGTCATGCGCGGCGGTCTGGCTGATCGTCACCTCCAGCTTGACGGTGGGGCTGCGGCCGGGAAAGAAGGCATCGCGGATCTTCGCCGCCCGCTCGAACTGGCGCAGGGTCTGCAACGACAGGCGGTCGGCCAGCGGACTGTCCTCGCGCCAGGTCCAGTCCTTGCCCGCCATATTGGCATGGGCCGCCAGATGGGCGTTGAAAAACCTGTCCAGCACCCCGTCGGGGCCGAAAAGCTGGGCAAATTCCGACAAGGGCACCTGCCGCGACGGGTTGCCCGAAAACGGATAGCGCCCGTCGACGATACCCGAACAGGTGGCCGCCACCTGCTGGGTCAGTTCCTCGTTGATCTGGGCGATGGTGGTGGATGCGGCATCGCCCTCGAAATCCTCGATCGCCTCGCCCATCATCCTCGCCAGATCGGGCGGCAGGCGCGAGGCGGTGGTGCGCAACTGCCCGATCAGCGCCGGCATCTGCGCGGCCGCCTGCGCCTGATCGAAACCGGCGGCTATGATCAGCCCCTGCTGGATACCCCCAAGGCTTTTCAGCAGCGCGTCGATGGGGCGATTGCCCGGCTCTCCCTCCAGAAGGGCCTGATATTCGGTGAACTGCGCCTCGATGTCGGCGCCCGGCACCAGCGGTGCCGCGCCCCCGGCATTTCCCGCCCGGCGCTGCGACTTGCCCGCCTCCAGCACCAGATCCAGCCCGATCCGCTTCAGCCCGTTGGTGCGGTTGACCACCATATCCTCGACCCGCGACACCGCCTTGCCCAGGGCGGGCGAGGCATTGCCAAGCGCCTCGGACGCATCGGTATTGCCCATGCCCAGATCGGGCGGCGGCTGGGTCAGCCGGGTTTCGCGCGCGACGGATTCGACCAGCTTCAGGATGGGCGAGGTATTTGACGCCGCCGCGGCGCCAAGCGCCACATAGGCGGGCTTGTCGGCGGCAAGCGGCGCCAGCCTGAGGTTTTCCAGCATCCCTTCCCAGGCGGCCAGATAATCCTCGCGGTAGCGGGCCAGAAGCTGGGGGCCAAGGCGGTCCAGCTGTTCGCCGACATTCGCCGCCTGCGCCTGTTCGCCCATCACCCATTGTTCGCTTTCCAGCTTGCGCGCCACCTCGGCCAGCTGGTCCAGGAAAAATTCGTGAAAGCCCTGATAGGTGAACAGCGCCGGCACCGACAGCGCGCCAAGATCGGACCCGTCCACCGTCTCGAACACCAGCCGGGAATCCTTGCCGGTGTTTTCCACCAGATTGAAATCCGGAATGCCCGAAAACGGCGCCGTCGCCACGATCAGCGAATAGGCCTGATCGGCCACGCTCATCCGGGCCAGGATCACCTCGGCCTTTTCGATCAGGTCCTTGTTCAGCACCACCTGCGGGGTGCGGGTGCCGTCCAGATCCAGCAGCGCGGCCAGATGCGCCTCCAGCATGTCGCGGGCGGGCTGCTGGTTGATGCCGGGATAAAGCACATCGGCCCAGTCCTGCCGGAACCAGGCCCGCACCAGTTCGTCCTGCGGCGAGGGGGCCAGACCGCCCAGCGCCTTGTAGACCTTCAGCGTTTCATAGATCGGCAGGGGCTCGTTGGCGCGGACGAAGTTCTGCAACTGCTCTTCCACCCGCAGCACAAGGCGCGGGCGGAACAGCCGTTCCAGACCGTCGGCATAGCTGTCGCGCGCCGCCTGCGCCAACTGGCCGCGCTGCGACAGGCCGAAGCCTTCGGCCCAGCCGTCCTCCTCGTCCGGGGCGGCATAGCCCGCGGGCATGGTGCGCAGCATCTGCAATTCATTGCCGACGCGCAGGAAATCGGTGTCCTTGATGGAATTGGCCGCCAGATCATCCGCCGCCGCCATCTCGTAATCCGACATGGCCGCCTGCGCGGATGCCACCAACTGGCGGTTGTTCAGATAGCTGTAGCCCCAGCCCGCCAGCAGCCCGACCGAAACCAGCGCCATCGCCACCATCGCCGCCATCCGCAAGACGGACGACCGCCGCACCGCCTTGCGGTCATAGCTGACCCAGCCCTGTTCGCCGAAGATCACCTTGGTCATCAGATCGTGCAGGAAGAAGCTTTTCCCCTTGCCCGACATCAGCCCCGCCGCATCGCCGCCGAAACTGCGGCCCATCGCGCCCAGGATCTGATCGACCGGCGTGCCCTCTTGCGTGCCCGAGGTGAAATAGAACCCCCGCAGGATCGCATTGGTCTTGTAGCGGGTGGGTTCAAACACTTGCCGCAGGAAATCGGTGATCGTGTCCTTCAGCAGCGCCATCTGGCCCGGCAGGCCAAAGATCGCGATGCGGTTCACGCCGTCGGGTTCCTCGGACAGCCGGTCGATCACCTCGTCCGACAGGCGGGCGACCAGCAGGTCATATTCGCCCGCCACGCGGTCAAAGGTCTGGTCCTTGCGGCTGGTGGTCTGGAAGGTCGCGCCCCAGACCTTTTTCCGGCGGCTGGCGCTGAACGAGGCGAAATATTCGCGGAACCCCGAAATCAGGTCGGCCTTGGTGAACATCACATAGACGGGAAAATCGACCTTCAGCGTCTCGTGAATCTCGGCCAGACGGGCGCGCACGGTTTCGGCGTGCGCCTGCACCACCTCAGGCTCCTGCCGCATCAGGTCGGCGATGGAGAACGCCAGGATCACGCCGTTGATCGGCTGTTTCGGGCGGTTGCGCTTCAGCAGGCCCAGGAATGACTGCCAGCTGGCGCTGTCGGCGGTCTTGTCGCTGTCCTGCGTGGTATAGCGCCCGGCGGTGTCGATCAGGATCGCCTCCTCGGCGAACCACCAGTCGCAATAGCGCGTGCCGCCGAACCCCTTCAGCCCGCCCTGCTGATCGCCCGCCAAAGGGAACTTGATGTCGGAATTGACCAGCGCCGTGGTCTTGCCCGATCCGGGCGGGCCGATGATCACATACCACGGCAGGTCATAGAGATAGGTCTTGGAATTGCCCGTCCGCTTCAGCGTGGCCAGCGCCCGCGCCATGCGGTTCGCCAGTTCGCCCCCGTCGCCAATCGGCCCGGTATCGGCGACCAGCGCCTTTTCCATTGCCGCCTGCGCCCGACGGCGCAGCAGCCATTTCACCAGATACCATAGGCCCACCGTCAGAACGACGACGCCGATCAGCAGCAGCCGCACCCAGACCGGATCGAAGGGCCGCGCCTCGCCAAAGCCGATCAGCGGCCCGGCGAACCACATCAGAACCGACCAGGCCACCAGCCCCAGCACGATCAGCGCAAGTTTGAGCCATTTCATTGCGCAAGCGTCTCCTCGCGCTGGATCATGATCTCGACCCGGCGGTTCTGGGCGCGGCCGTCCTCGGTGGTATTGTCGCCGATCGGGTCGGCCTCGGCCTTGCCCTCCACCACGAAACGGGCGTCATCCTCGACGCCCTCGGCCAGAACCTTCTTCACCCCTTCGGCGCGGGCCAGCGACAGGTCGTGGTTGTTCTTGAACCTTCCCCGGCCGCTCATCGGCACGTTGTCGGTATAGCCATAGATCAGCACCGGCCCCGGTTCCTTGTTCAGCGCGGCAGAGATGCGGGCGCCCAGATCGTTGAATTCCTTTTTGGTATCGGCCTTGCCGGTGGCGAAAAGGGCGGCGTTGTTCACCCGGATGAAGATGTAGTCGCCCTTCACATCCACCGCGACCAGCCCGGCGTCGATGTCTGCCTTCATCTCGTCGCGGATACGGTCCAGCTGGCCGGTGTTGACCACCTGCGCCACCGGCTCCGGCTCGAACGCCACCTCGGGCGGGCGGTCCAGCGCGACGGGCGTGGTCGGATGCATCGACAGCATCCGCTGCGACACGGCGCTGCCCTCGCCCGAGATCATCATCGACAGGCCGAAATAGGCCCCCAGCAGCACCAGCCCCAGAACCGAACCGATCACCCACAGCGGCGTGCCGCCGAACCGCCTGCGTCCGCCGACATCCACCGGCTGCCAGTGGGGCGAGATGTCGTCGTCCGGCCGGTTCGACACCCGGCGGAGCGAGTCGTAGATCATCGCCCGGATGCGGCCCAGTTCCACCGCGCCGTTGGGGGCGGTGCGATACTGCCCCTCGAACCCCAGCGACAGGCAGGTCAGCGCCAGTTCAAGGATCTGGAACTTCTGCGCGGGGGCTTGCAGAGCCTTTTCCACCTCCTGAAAGAACCCCACGCCCGAGGTGCGCCGATTGAAGAACCGCGCCACCATCGAATATTGCACCCACAGGTGGCGGTCGTTGCCGGGGATGTTCTGCACGATGTCATCGGCCGTGCCGCACAGCATGTATTTCGCCACCTGCGCATCATGCGGGTCCACCCCGGCGGCCAGCACGTTTTCCTCGAAGGTCTCGATTTCCCGCGTGACATATTCCATCAGCGGCACGGCATCCATTTCGACCATCTGCGTGCGCAGGCGCCCGAACAGGATCAACAGGTTCGCCGCCGCCGCCAGGATCGGGCTTTTCGGCCCGCCCGCCCCCAGCCCCTTGGCCGAAAGCGCCGCGCGCAGGCCGATCTTCGGGCCGGACGAGGCATAGTTCGTGGGCTGGGCATCGCGGTGTTCGGGGAAAAAGCTTTCCTGCCGGGCAAAGGCGCCCTCGACCGGGCGGGGCTGCTGGTATCCGCCAAAGGGCTGGCCGCCAAAGCCCGCGGGCTGGCCCGGCACCGGGGCGGGGGTGCCGCCCGACTGCACCCCCCAGGCATCATCGCCCGGCGCGCCGCCGATGGGCTGGCCCGAAAATCCCCCGGCCTGTCCAAATCCGCCGCCCTGCCCAAAGGCCTGGCCGCCCCCCGGCGCGGGCTGGCCGGGCAAGGCCCCCCCGATCACCGTGGCCTGATTGGGCGACTGCGGGCGGCGCGGCGGCGCACCCGCCCCCCCCGGCATCGGCGCGGGCACGCCCAGCGGCCCGCCGATCACCGTCTTGTCCTTGTCGCCGCCGCCGCTGGTCATGCCCCGCCCCTCATGCCCGCGTCTCGACGATGGCCCAAAGCTCCAGCTTCAGATCCGGCCAGTCGCCGGCGAAATGCATCCCGATGGCGGGGGCGGTGGAAAACTCGCGCCAGAGGGGGCTGTTCTTTTCCAGAATGAAATAGACATTGCGCGACACGGCGCGGATCTGGCGCGGCGGGGTCGGCGTGTGGATCAGCTCGATCCCCGGCAGGTTGTTGTTGACGATTTCCGCCATCCGGGTATTCGGCCCCACCTTGCAGAGTTGCGGGAACTGCTGCTGCACCTGGGTCAGAGAGCGGGAACTTTCCACCTCGACCACGAATGTCGCCTCGCGGAACAGGTTGCGGTCGGGCACCTGCGCCAGATAGCTGTTCTGCCGCACCTGAACCAGGTCCAGCCGCGTCGCCCGGCCCACGTCGCGCGACAGGAGCCGCTGGATGTCGCGCACCACAGGCTCCACGCTTGCCTTCAGGTCGGCATGGTCATAGGGCGGGTATTCGGGGGCCAGCCGCTTGTCCTGGTCGAACGTCCACAATTCCCCCGACAGCCGCAGCAGCTCGACATAAAGCCGTTCCGGGTGGACATAGCGCGAGGCGCGCAGATGCCGCAGCACGTTGATTTCCCGGTTGAGCAGCAGCAGCATGAAATAGTCGGTGGCCTGCAACCCCCCCGCCGCCGACGGATCGGCGGCATAGCGGGCCAAGCTTTCCAGCTTGGTCTCGACCCAGCCGATCACCCGGTCCAGCCAGCCAAGCGTCACCTGATGCGCCATCACCGTCAGCACGGGCGGCGGAAAGGCGTCGTCAAGAATGACGATATTGTCGCGCACCTCGATGATGCGGGCGATCTTGATGCACTGATACCCCGGTTTCGGCGTGGACCTTATGTCCAGTTCAAGGCGAGGGGCCGCCACCTCGATCTGCTGTTCCAGCCGCATGGCCGATGCGCTGTCGGCCACGGTTTCCGCCCCGATGACATAGCGGGTGGCGGCCCCCGCCTCGTCCTCCATCGCGACCTCGCGGCCGTTCATCACCTGATCGGGCAGGGTCAGCCAGACGATCTGGCCATCCGACCCCTCGGGCACCTCGACCGCGCGCGGCAGGGGCGACACGGCGGGCGCGTCAAAGGGCGTGCCGTCGGGAAAGATGCCCGACACCTGCGCCAGTTCCACCCGCCCCTGTTGCAGCCGGTCGCGGTTGACCCGCATCTCCTCGATCCCCCAGGGATAGGGAGAGGCATGGCGGCTGCGCGCCTCGATCAGCTTTTCGGTATAGCGGTCGGATTGTTGCAGATGGTGGGGTTGCAGGAACAGGCCCTCTTTCCACGCAACCTTGCTGAACCAGGACATGCCTTCCCCAATCTGTTCAATCCGGGCGCAAAACGGCCCAATCACCTAAGGAACGCCGCCACCGCCACCCTGCGCCGCGAATGGCGGCCTGTCTTGCTGGGCTTTGGCGCGGGCACCGGAAATTCATTGCAACGGGCCGCGTTAGACGATGCCCTTCGGGCACAGTTTGCGTCCTCTGCGGTGCCGGATCAAGCCTTGTGTTTGGGGGCACGGGCCATGCGGAAAAGGAATGGATGCGCGACGGCCCGGCCGATGCGCGGCGCAAATCGCGCGCGGCGGGCTTTTCGCGCCCATCTGCGCGGGCTATGACCGCTTTCATGCGCCAGACCCTGACAGAAATCTATCAAGCCCGCGTCGCCTCGGGCGAGTTGCGTCCAGACCCCGCCCAACGAGCCGTGCTTCCCCTGCTGGAGACTATCCGCGCGGGTCTGGAGGAGGCCGCCACCCGCAAGCGCGGCTTTCTGGGCGGATTCTTCGCCAGGCCGCCCGAGCCGCCGAAGGGGCTTTACCTCTGGGGCGGGGTCGGGCGGGGCAAATCCATGCTGATGGACCTGTTCACCGCCGCGACCGACATTCCGCAGAAACGGCGTGTGCATTTCCACGCCTTCATGCAGGAAATCCAGCACGGCCTGCACGAGGCGCGCAAGACCGGGATCGAAGACCCCCTTGCCCCCGTCGCCGATGCGGTGATCCGCGACTGCCGCCTTCTGGCCTTTGACGAGATGCAGATCACCGACATCACCGATGCGATGATCGTGGGCCGCCTGTTCGAGAAGCTTTTCGCGGCCGGGGTCGTCGTCGTCACCACCTCGAACCGCCCGCCCGAGGATCTTTACAAGGACGGGCTGAACCGCCAGCTGTTCCTGCCCTTCATCGACCTGCTGCGCGAGCGGCTGAGCGTTCTGGCGCTGGACAGCCCGAACGACTATCGCCAGCACCGCCTGCAAGGCGCGCAGGTCTATTTCCACCCCGCCGGCGCCGTGCGCGGCCAGATCGAGGCGATCTGGGCCGACCTGACGGGCGGTGCGCAGGGCGAAAGGCTGGTCCTGCCGGTGAACGGCCGCACGGTCGATCTGCCGCGCTTTGCCAATGGCGTGGGGCGCGCGACCTTCTGGGATCTTTGCGCCCGGCCGCTGGGTCCGGCGGACTACCTGGCCATCGCGAATGCGGTGCGCGTGCTGATCGTGGAGGACATCCCCCAGCTGTCGTCGTCGAACTACAACGAGGCCAAAAGGTTCGTCACCCTGATCGACGCGCTGTATGAGGCGAAGGTGCGGCTGATCTGCTCGGCCGCCGACGAACCCGAGCGGCTTTACATCGAAGGCGAAGGCGCGTTCGAGTTCGAGCGCACCGCCAGCCGCCTGCGCGAGATGCAGGGGGCAGGCTGGGGCAAGGACGCGGCGTGAGACGGCTGGTCATCCTGCTGCACGGCGTCAATGCGCGGGGGCGCGATGTCGCCTCTCTGACCCGCGGCTGGCGGCTGCCCGGCACGGTGATCGTTGCCCCCGATGCGCCCTTTCGATCCGACGAGTCCCCCGATGCGCGGCAATGGTTCTCGATCCGGGGGATTACCCCGCAGACCAGACCCGAACGTGTGCTGGGCGCGCGTGGCGGTTTCGACGGGATCATCGCGGCGGCGATGGAGGCGCAGGGCCTGGCCGGACGGCCCGACCGGCTGGCACTGATCGGCTTTTCGCAGGGCGCGATCATGGCGCTGGATGCCGTGGCCTCGGGGCGGTGGCCGGCCGCGGCGGTGGTGGCCTTTTCGGGCCGCTATGCCACGCCCGATCCGCAACCTGCGCACACGCCCGCGCTGGTCATCCATGGCGCGGCCGACCCCGCCATTCCGGTCTCCGAAAGCCTGAATGCCAGGGCCTGCCTGCACGCGGCGGGCTGCCGGGTGGATCTGGCGGTGCAGCCGGGCGTGGGGCATTGGGTATCGCCCGAAGGCGCGGCGATGGCCGAAGCGTTCCTGCGCCGGGCCTTTGGCGTGCCGCCGCAGGCCTGAGGCACCGGCCTGAGGCACGGGCCTAGAGCATCTGCCAGATCAGCCGCAGCGCCATCGCGGTCGAGGTGATGACCAGCAGCGGCTTGATCGCCCTTGCCCCCACCCGCATCGCCAGTCGCGCGCCGATCCGTGCGCCCGCGATCTGCGCGGCCCCCATGGCCAGCCCCACCGCCCACCACGGATGGCCCGTCGCGGCAAAAAGGATCAACCCGCCAAGGTTGGAGGCAAAGTTCAAAAGCTTGGTATGCGCGGTCGCTTTCAGCACGCCATATCCCGCCAAGGTGACGAAACCGATCATGTAGAACGACCCCGCCCCCGGCCCGATCAGCCCGTCATAGCCGCCCACCAGCGGCACGAAGGCCGCGGTGAATACCGCGGGCGACATGCGCCGCACCCGGTCGGCATCCGACAGGCCGGGCTTCAGCGCAAAGAACAGCGCGATCCCGATCAGCACCGCGGGCAGGAGGATGCGAAAGGTTTCGGTCGGCAGGTGCTGCGCCAGCAGCGCGCCGGTGATCCCGGCGGCAAAGGCCACCAGCGCCGGACCGATCTGGCGGCGCGGATCGACCTGCCCGCCGCGGGCATAGCTGATGGCCGCCGTGGCCGACCCGAAGGTGCCCTGCACCTTGTTCGTCGCCAGCGCCTCGACCGGCGTGGCGCCCGCCAGCAGCAGCGCAGGCACGGTGATCAGCCCCCCACCCCCGGCAATGGCGTCGATCATCCCGGCCAGAAACGCGGCCAGAACCAGCAGGCCCACCAGATGCAGCGAAATCTCGAAGATCAAAGGTCGAACCTGCGATGCACCCGGCCGACGATCCGCCCGCTTTTCAGCGCATAGCCCGGCTCGCCCGCGTAGTCGCGGAATCCCAGCCCGCCATAATAGCCCAGCCCCGGCGCGTTGTCGGACCGGATCGTCGCGTTCAGCGTTGCGATCCCCGCCTGTCGCGCAGCGGCCCGCGTGGCGGCGAACAGCGCCTGCCCCGCGCCGCTGCGCTGCACCCGGGGATCGACAAAGGTGCCGATGTCGGCCCAGCCCGCGGGCAGGGCGGGGTTCAGCGTCACCACCTGAAACCCGACTGGCCGACCCTCGACCGTGGCCGCATGACAGCAGATCACCCCTGCGCCGGTCAGATAGCGCTCGGCAAAGACCGGCTCGGCAAAGGGGTGCTCATGGGCGGTCGTGCCGCCGATCAGGATGATCTGCGCCTGTATCGCGCAAAGAGCCGGCACATCGGCCAGCGTGGCGGGGCGGGCAATGGCCTTCATTCCTTGCCCGAAACCTCGCGCTGACGCGCCTCGACCTCGCGGCGCAGGTCCTTGCGCAATTCGGCGGCCTTGTGGCGGCGCTTTTCCAGCTCGGTCACGGGCTCGAACGCCGGGATCGGCACCGGGCGGCCGTGGTCGTCCACCGCGACCATGGTGAAATAGCACGAATTGGTATGCCGCCGCTGGCCGGTGCGGATGTTCTCGGCCTCGACCCTTATGCCCACCTCCATCGAGGTGCGGCCCGCGTGGTTGATGCTGGCGCGGAACGTCACCAGTTCGCCCACATGGATCGGCTCCTTGAACATCACCTGATCGACCGACAGCGTGACCGCATATTGCTTGGAAAACCGCGAGGCGCAGGAAAACGCCACCCGGTCCAGCAGGTTCAGCAGCGCGCCGCCATGCACCTTGCCGCTGAAATTCGCCATGTCGGGCGTCATCAGCACGGTCATTTCCAATGTGCGGCCTTCGGGCATCGGCGCCTCCGTGGGTTCAGCGCAGGAAGTCTTCGGCCGCATAGCCCTGAATGTAAAGCAGCGCCGTCAGATCACCGTGGTTGATGCGGATGTCGCATTGCGCGGCGACCGAGGGTTTTGCGTGCAGCGCCACCCCCGCCCCGGCAAGACCCAGCATCCCCAGATCGTTCGCGCCATCGCCGACCGCCATCGCCTGCGCCGGGATGATGCCCATGGCGGCGGTGATCTCCTCCAGCGCCTGCACCTTGGCGGCGCGGCCAAGGATCGGCTCGGCCACCCGACCTGTCAGCTGGCCGTCTTCGACCAGAAGGGTATTGGCGCGGTTCTCGTCAAAGCCCAGCCGGGCCGCGACACGGGTGGTGAATGCGGTGAACCCGCCGGAAACCAGCGCGGCGCGCGCGCCATTGGCCTTCATCGTGGCGACCAGCGCCGGGCCGCCGGGCATCAGGGTGATGCGGTCGCGGAACACCCGCTCGATCACCGCCTCGGGCAGGCCCTTCAGCAGCCCCACCCGTTCACGCAGGGCGGATTCGAAGTCCAGCTCGCCATTCATCGCGCGGGCGGTGATGCCTGCCACATAGGCGCCCACCCCGGCCTCGTCCGCCAGTTCGTCGATACATTCCTGCCGGATCATGGTGCTGTCCATATCGGCCAGCAGCAACCGCTTGCGCCGCCCCTCGGCCGGTTGCACCACCAGGTCGATCTGCCGCGACTGCAGGGCGGCCCACTTGTCCCAAAGATCCGCGGGCATTACGGAAGTGGTGAATTCCGCCGCGATACCGGGATCCAGCCAGCGCAGTTCGCCCCCCGCCCAGTCCTGTCGCAGGGCCTCGGCCGTCGCGCGGTCCAGAACCGGGGTTTCGGGATCGGTCAGCAGGGTGACGGCGAACATGGGCGACTCCTCGGGGGCAGGGGCGCGGCGGGGATAGCCGCTTTCCCCGCCACACGCCAGAGATTGCAACGCATCGCCCCCGGTGCCACCCTGCCCGCAAGAGGGGAGAACCACCATGACGCCACAGGACTATGCCACGCTGGACGGCATCGGACTGGCCGACCTGATCCGCCGGGGCGACGTTTCCGCCGCCGAGGTGACAGAGGCCGCCGCCCACGCCATCGAACGCATCAACCCCGCGGTCAATGCCGTGGTCGAGGTCTATGAGGACCGCCTGTCCGGCCCCGCCGCCCTGCCCGACGGACCGTTGGCCGGGGTTCCGTTCCTGATCAAGGATGTTGGTCTGGGCCACGAGGCGGGCCGTCTGGTCGAAAACGGCAGCCGGTTGTGCCGCGGCATCCGTGCGCAAGGCGACAGTTTCATCATGGGGATGCTGCGCGCGGGCGGGCTGAACACCATGGGCCGCACCAATGCGCCCGAGTTTTCCATTGCCGGCACGACCGAGAATTCGCTTTACGGCAATACCTCCACCCCGTGGCGGCAGGGCTTTTCCTCGGGCGGGTCATCGGGCGGCGCGGCGGCGGCGGTCGCCTCCGGCATGGTGCCCATCGCCCATGGGTCCGACATCGGCGGGTCGATCCGCATTCCCGCCGCCTGGTGCGGAACGGTGGGGTTGAAGCCGGGGCGGGGCCGCGTGTCCTTTGGCCCCTATGTCGACGAGGGCGGATTCGGGCTGGCCATGAACCTGGCGCAGACAAGGACCATCCGCGACACGGCGGCGATCCTGGACGTGCTGTCGGTGCCGCAGCCGGGCGATCCTTTCGTGATCCCGCGCCCGGCGCAGGGCTATCTGGCGGGCCTGTCCGATGCGCCGCGCCGCTATCGCATCGGTTGGTCCGCCGCGCCGCAGATGGATGCGCCGGTCGACCCCGAGGTCGCGGCGGCGGTGGAACGGGTGGCAAACCTGCTGGCCGGGATGGGCCATCAGGTCGAGGAAGCCGCCCCCGATTTCGACCACGAGGCCGCCTGCCTGAAGATGCTGGACCTGTGGTTCTTCGGCTTTGACCGCAAGCTGGCGGCCCTGGCCGAACAGACCGGGCGGCAGGTGGGGCCGGACACCCTGGACCCCGTGACGCTGAAGCTGGCGGATTATGGCGCGACCGTCACGCCCGAGGCGTTCATGGCGACGCTGGCCTTCATGAACGGTCAGCGGCGGCGGATCGGGCAGTTCTTTGCGGGTTACGACATCTGGCTGTCGCCCACCTGCGCCACCCTGCCCGCGCAGCACGGGGTGCTGTCGCAGGCGCGCAGCGACCTGTCGGTGCAGGACTGGCTGCTGATGGGCGACCGGGCGGTGCAGTTCTGCTTCCCCTATAACATCGCCGGGCTGCCCGCGATTTCGCTGCCGCTGGCGCAGGCGGCGAACGGCCTGCCGATCGGGGTGCAGATGGGCGCGGGGGCGGCGCAGGAACACATCCTGCTGGATGTCGCGCAGCAATTGGAACAGGCGATGCCCTGGGCCGGGCGCATCCCGCCGCATCACGCCAGCCGCTAGGGCGGAAAAATCTGCGGTGCCATGTCGGAAACCCGTTGCAAAGCGTCGGCCATGGGCCTAAACGCGGCGGTGGGACACCTTCCCCCAACGGAAGGCATATATCTGCAAGGATACCAGATATGGCGAACACCGCTCCGGCAACGCGGCCGGCTAACCCGCGTTTCTCTTCGGGCCCCTGCGCGAAGATCCCCGGTTTTTCCCTCGACATGCTTGCCGATGCGCCCTTGGGCCGCTCGCACCGCGCCACGGTTGGCAAGGCCAAGCTGAAAGAGGCGATCGACCTCACCCGTGAAATTCTGGGCGTTCCGGCCGATTACCGCATCGGCATCGTCCCCGCGTCCGATACCGGCGCCGTGGAAATGGCGCTGTGGAGCCTGCTGGGCGCGCGCCCCGTGGAAATGCTGGCCTGGGAATCGTTCGGCGAAGGCTGGGTGACCGATGTGGTCAAGCAGCTGAAGCTCGACGCCACCGTGAAAAAGGCCCCCTATGGCGAGATCGTCGATTTCGCCACCG
>JASGFG010000032.1:0-37421 GCA_047605605.1 Paracoccaceae bacterium
GCCTTCAGCTTCTCTGCGGCCTCCTTTGGCAGAGCGAGGCGGAAGCCCTCGGCCTTTGCCACCATCTCGCCCGCCTCGTCCAGCAACTCAGTCTCGACGAAATTCATCGCCGGAGAGCCAAGAAACCCTGCCACAAAGCGATTGACCGGCTTGTGATACAGCTCCAGCGGGGTGCCGATCTGCTGCACATAACCGTCGCGCATAACCACGACGCGGTCGCCAAGGGTCATCGCCTCGACCTGGTCATGGGTCACATAGATCGACGTAGTTCCCAGCCGCGACTGCAGCTTCTTGATCTCAACCCGCATCTGGCCGCGCAACTTGGCATCGAGGTTGGACAGCGGTTCGTCAAACAGGAAGACCTGCGGATTGCGCACCAGCGCGCGGCCAAGCGCGACCCGCTGGCGCTGGCCGCCCGAAAGCTGGCCGGGCTTGCGATCCAGATAGCTGGCAAGGTTCAGGATACCGGCGGCATCGCGCACGCGGCGGTCGATCTCCGCCTTGTCGACCTTCGCCATTTTCAGCCCGAACGCCATGTTTTCAAAGACGGTCATATGCGGATAAAGCGCATAGTTCTGGAAAACCATCGCGATGTCGCGATCTTTGGGCGCAAGGTCATTCACCACCCGGTCTCCGATCAGGATCTCTCCCGAGGTGATGGTCTCCAGCCCGGCCACCATGCGCATGGTGGTGCTTTTGCCGCAGCCGGACGGCCCGACAAGGACCATGAACTCCCCGTCTTGAATGTCGATATTCACGCCATGAACCACATTCACCGCGCCATAGGATTTCTTCACATTCCGTATCGTGACCGATGCCATTTTTCTCTCTCCCATTTTTTCGCTTTGCGCTTCAGGCGGCATTTGTTGCCAATGCCCGGCAGCGGCAGCCAGCACGGCGCCGGTTTCAGGCGCCGTGCTGATCTGCCCGTGCTTTCAACCACGCGAGCGATTTCTCCAAGATTGCGGACACTTGCTGGCCAATATCCTGTTCCAGCACTCCGGGTTCGCCGCTTGGCGGCTCCAGTGCCGCAAGCTGGCTTTCAAGCATCGCCGCACCCATGAAATGCCCCTTGCGCTTTTCCAGACGGCGGGTAAGCAGCTCTTGCGAGCCCGACAGATAAAGGAATGCGAGATCAAGCCCGACAATCTGGCGTAGTTGATCGCGGTATTGCCGGCGCAGTGCCGAACAGGCGGCCACCGCCCCCGGGCCGGACGCAAGAAGCGCCTTTCCCACCGCATCGAGCCAAGGCAGACGATCCGCGTCGTCCAGGGGAATTCCCGCAGCCATCTTCCGGATATTCTCTGCCGGATGCAGATCGTCGCCCTCGATAAAGGCCAGATCAAGCCGCTCGGCAATTTCGCGGCCAAGGGAGGATTTTCCCGAGCCAGCGACACCCATGACGACAAGACGCGTCCGAAAGCTCATCATTGTTCGGCCTGCGACGGCAGGTTCAGCCGCTCCAGCCACAGGACCAGGGCGCTGTGATCCTTGTCGCCATCGCCCTGGCGGGCAAGGTCGGAAAACGCACTGCGTACTGATTGCAGCAAAGGAAGAGTGACCCCCGAAGCTGTCGCCACAGCGGATGCCGCATCCAGATCCTTGATCTGATTGTCAACCGAGCCGCCGGGTATGAAATCACGCGAGACCATACGCCCGCCATGAAGTTGCAGGATGCGGCTGTCAGCAAACCCCCCCGCAAGCGCCCGACGCAAAGCGGCAGGGTCCGCCCCGCCTGCACGGGCCAGTGTCATCGCTTCGGCCACGGCGCCGATCGTTACCGCGACGATGATCTGATTGGCCAACTTGACCAGCTGACCCGCGCCGCTGCTGCCGACATGGACGGGATTTCCCATTACCGAGAAAATAGGCTCGGCCTCGGCGAAATCGGCGGGGGCGCCACCTGCCATGATCGCAAGCGCACCGCGCGCGGCACCGTCGGTCCCTCCAGAGACTGGCGCATCCAGAAAACGCACGCCGTTTGCCGCCAGTCTGCGGGCACAGCTGCGGGCAAAATCAGGATTGTTGCTGCTCATATCAATCACCAGCGCCCCCGGTTTCAGAACGCGGATCAGGGCATCTTTCCCGGGACCAAAAAGCAACGCCTCGACAGCTTCCGGACGGTCGAGCATCAGGATGATGACCTCCGCGTTCTTCGTTGCTTCGGGGGCGGTGGCGGCCAGGTCGGCCGCCAGACCGGCGAAAGGTCCAAGCTTTTCAGGGTTGCGGTTCCATAGCACAGGGGCCAGTCCCGCATCGACCAGCCGCCGCGCCATGCGCGACCCCATCAGCCCCAGTCCGAGAAACGCGATACGCTGTCTGTCCATTGTCCCAATCCTGAAATCCCAGCCCCGTCTCGGTCGCTTCGAGTGGCGAGCGAGACGGGGCGAAAGCACTCGTTACTGCACAAAGACCAGCAGGCCCCTTGCACCCCTTCAGTGTGCCACTGCGGCCCATGGGCCGTGATGCAGAGGCAGGCCGTCAATGCGATCAAACCCATGCGCGCCGAAAAAGTCTCGCTGCGCCTGGAGCATATTCGCGGTGCCGCGAGGTGTGCGGATCAGGTCGAACCACGAAATCGCCGCCGCGAGGGCTGGAACTCCTTGACCACCCGCGATTGCCGACGAAACCACCTGACGCAGGCCACGTTCATGCTTGCGCAACAGGGCGCTGAAGGTCTCGGACACCGCAAGATTGCTGCCGGGATCAAGGGTCAGAGCCTCAGCCATATGGTCCAGCATCTCGGAGCGGATGATACATCCCGCGCGCCAGACCCGCGCAGAGTCGGGAAGCGACAGCCCCCATTCCAACGCGGTCGAGGCGGCGGCCAGCATTTCAAACCCCTGTGCGTAGCAAAGGATCTTGCCAGCGATCAGCGCATCCTCCAGATCTTCGATGGATAGCGCGATACGGGATTGCGCTGCCGGGAACTTTTGCACCCCCGCATTGCGCAAGGCTGCCGCGCCCGAGAGGTTGCGCGCCATAACCGCGGCCTCTATCACCGGAACCGGCGTTCCCAGAGTCTGGGCCTCAATCACGGTCCAGCGCCCTGTGCCCTTCTGCCCCGCGACATCGAGGATGACATCCAGCATCGGACTTCCGGTTTGGGGATCGGTTGCGCTCGCAACCGCCGCGGAGATCTCGACAAGGTAGCTCTTCAGCGGCCCCTCGTTCCAGCGTTGGAAAACGGCGCCGATCTCGGTGGCGCTCATCCCCATACCGTCGCGCATCAGCCCGTAGATCTCGGCAATCATCTGCATATCGGCATACTCGATGCCGTTATGCACCATCTTGACGAAATGCCCGGCGCCGCCAGGCCCCATCAGGGCCGCGCAGGGTGTGCCCTGATGTCTGGCGGCTATTGCCTCAAGCATGGGACCAACCCGGTTCCATGCCGATTGCGCACCGCCGCCCATGATGGCAGGGCCGTGACGTGCACCTTCCTCGCCGCCCGAAACGCCGATCCCCATGAAGGCGAGGTCAGGATTATCGGCGATCCGGCGCTCGGTGTCGCGGAAATGCGCGTTTCCGGCGTCAATGATCAGATCATCCTCGCCCAGCAGCGGGCGGAGCGCCGCGATCTGATCGTCCACCGCCCGTCCGGCAGGAACCATCAGAATGATCGTGCGCGGCGGCGCGATGGCGGCCACCAGCGCGGCGAGATCCCCGGTGGGCACGATGTTTGCTGCCAGCGTTCCTGCCTCTGCGGCAAAGCGCGCCGCCACCGCCGGCGTGCGGTTGGCGACCGCGATCCGGTAACCTTTCTCGGCAAAGTTCAGCGCGAGCGCAGCTCCCATCGTTCCGAGACCGATCAGTCCCAAATCAGTGCGTTGCAAGTGATTCCTCCCCAGGTGTCGACTGTGGCCGCCACTTTGTATCCAATATCCATAATTTGAAATCTGACGCAAGTCCCAACCTGTCGTCCCGAAAACCGGACCAATCCCCGCCGTCATTCCGAACTTCGCAGCAGGGTTGACAGCGCCCCGAACGCGTTGTTAGCAATCGCCTGCCCGCACGGGCCGTAAGCGTTACCGTCATTCAACGCACTCAACGATCCCCGGTGATCGGAGTGCTTTGCATGTGGCGCTGCCGGGGAAATCAGGAGAGCTTCATGGCGCTTTCATCCCCATCTCCAACCCGGACAGAGCGGCACGACCAAATCAGATTGCTGATTCTCGCAGCCATTCTTTTCGTCTCATATCTCTGTATCGGCCTGTCATTGCCGGCGGTGCCGGTCTTTGTCAGCGGGCAGCTTGGACTGGGCAACAGCCTGGCCGGACTGGCCGTCGGTATTGCCTTTATCGCCACCTTCCTGATGCGTGGGCCGGCGGGTCTGATGTCGGACCGACGTGGGCCCAAGGCTGCGGTCATGCGCGGGCTGAGCCTGTATATTTCCGGTGCCATCGCCTCGCTGCTTGTCGGTCTGCCCGGCCTGAACGCCTGGCTGGCCTATACGATCCTGCTCGCCGGGCGCTTTGTGCTTGGCCTTGGCGAAAGCTTTGTGGCAGTCGGCATCATCGCCTGGGGCATCAGTATCGTCGGCCCTGCCCGTTCGGGCAAAGTACTCGCGCTGGTCGGCGCGGCGATTTACGGCGCCCTCGCGCTTGGCGCGCCGTTCGGCCTTTTGCTCCTGAGTCATGTCGGTTTTGCCGGGACGATGCTGCTGGCGACGGTTCTGCCCGCGCTTGGCCTGATCGTGATCTGGATGCTGCCAGCCGCCGTCCCGGTTCCGGCAAGCCCGCGCCCGGGATTTCTGCGCATCATCGCGCAGATCTGGCCCTTTGGCATTGTGGTCTACCTTCAGGGCGTCGGCTTTGCGCTGATCGGCACCTTCTTCTCGCTCTATTTCCTGGCGCAGGGCTGGAGCCATGCCGGGCTGGGTCTGACGGCTTTCGGCATCGGCTTTGTTGCGGCACGCCTGTTCTTCGGCGGCCTGCCCGACCGGATAGGCGGGCTGCCGGTCGCCATGTTCTCACTGGCGGTCGCGGCGGTCGGGCAGCTCACGATCTGGCTCGCCCCCGGCCCTGTGATCGGTCTGACCGGGGCATTGCTGACCGGGCTGGGCGTTTCCATGGTCTATCCCGCGATGGGCCGTGAGGTTGTGCGCCGCGTGCAGCCGCATCTCAGGGCAACCGCGGTGGGGGGCTTCTCGGCCTTTCAGGATCTCGCCTATGGGCTGACCGGGCCGCTGGCGGGGCTGCTGGCTGACAGGGCTGGCCTTGGCAGCGTCTTCCTCACTGGCGCCATTACTGCGCTTGGCGGGCTGATCGTTGCAGTGATTCTACTGCGCGCAGGCAGCGGGGTCACCCCGCAGGGTGAGGGCGAGAGGCAACCCTGACGCGAAAAGACTGGGCGCGGCGCAACGATTTGTGAAGCCCCTTCGCCAACGCGCTCTCTAGCGCTTCATCGCTTTGGCAGGGCTGGATTCCGGCTCTGCAGTCATCCATATCATTGATATTAATAATATTTTTGAGAGTTTTCCACTGTTCGCCCCAAGCAGGCTGAGGGTGAAACCCCGGCTAAAACGAAAGATTGACAGGTCTCTGGCAGTATGTATTTTGTATCCAATCCTGCATCTCACCTGCCTCGCCCCCGAAAAGGCATCAGAACAGATGAGCGCATGATTTTGTTTCAGGGAGGAAACAGTAGTGATTACACGCAGAACAATGTTTGGTGCTCTGGCAGGAACCACGCTGCTCACCGTTCCGGGAGTGTTGCGCGCATTCGAATTTCCAGCCGAGCCGATGACCATTCAGATCTGGTGGCACGAGTTCGGTCCTTTGACCGCCTATATGGGTGAGTTGATCGCGGCCTATCAGGGACTGCATCCCAATGTCCGAATCGAGTCGGTAGTGGTCTCCTCCGGTGACCTCAACCAGAAGCTGACTGTTGCGCTGGCGACCGGCACCGGCCCGCATATCATTGACAACGATGCCTCCTTCTTCGGGCTTTATTACAGCAAAGGCCTGCTGGACCCGCTGAATCTGGATGTGTTCGGTGTCGCGGACTACCAAGGCATTCAGGACCTTTACACGCCGGGTGGGCTGGACGCCGCGACCTTTGACGGCAAAGTCTACGCGCTGCCCTTCCAGGCCAATTCCATGAGCCTTTTCATCAACAACAAGGAATTCGTGGCCGCCGGGCTGGACCCGGTCGCCGATGCGCCGAAGACCTGGGAAGATATGATCGCGCTCGGGCCGAAGCTGAAGATCACCGAGGGCAACCGCACCGTCCAGAAGGCTTTTGATTTCCCTTATCATAGCCCGCGTTGGGAGTTGCAGCTCTTCCAGCCGCTGGTTGAACAGTTCGGAGGCCGCCTGCTGGCCGAAGATGGCGTGACCGTTTCGGCAAACAGCGAGGCTGCGGTCAAGGCGCTGACGCTGTGGCGCGATGTGACCCGCGTGACCGGAGATCCGCGCACCACGATGAATGTCTCTTCGGCGCCGAACCAGGATTTCCTCGATGGCCGAACCGCGATGTGGACGACAGGTCCCTGGGCCACGCCTCAGATCCACAAATCGGCTATTGGTGAGGATTTCACCGTTGTCTCCTATCCGCAGTTGGACCCGCAGAACCCGCACACCATTCTCTATGGTTTCATGTGGGCAGTGAACTCGTCCAAACCGGATCTCGAGAAGGCCGTGGCCTGGGACTTCATCCGCTTCATGCTGTCGAAGCCGGAAGAATGGATTTCCAAAGTCGGTTTCCTGCAGCCGCTCAAGGGCGTGACCGAGACCGAAGTCGCGCAGAACTTCCCCTTCTTCGCGGTCCATATGAAGGATATCGAGTCTGGCTCCTGGTATGTGCGCTCGGAATTTACCAATGAGATCAGCCAGGCCATCGGCCGGGCGATCGAGCGCACGGTTTATGATGATGTCGATCCGAAGGCCTCGCTGGATCAGGCGCAGAGCGAGATTGAGCGCGCCATCCGATAAGCCTTTTCCCGTTGCCGGCATCCGTCCCGGCAGCGGGCCCTTTCTCTTCATCGAAATCACAGCGGCGCGCAAGCGCGCCTGAGGGGATCACCATGTCACCCGTCAGTTCCTCAAGGCCTGCCAGCTCCGGGCGCCGTCCATGGCTTACGCCTGGCAGCAAACAGACCGTCTTTGCCTGGGCCATTCTGCTCCCCGCGCTGCTGATCCTGGCGGTTTTTCGCTTCCTGCCGATGCTGGAGGCCTTTTACCTCTCGTTCACCGATTATGACCTGATCCACCCGCCGCGTTGGGTGGGCTTGCAGAATTTCATCGACCTCGCCCAGGATCCGCTCTTCCTGAAATCGGTGAAAGTCTCGCTGATTTACGTCAGCTGCAGTGTCATCCCGGTGATTCCGCTGTCGCTGGGGCTTGCGATCCTGTTCAACAGGGCGCTTCTGGCGCGCAATTTTCTGCGTTCGGCCATCTTTATGCCGGTGGTAATGCCGGCTGTGGTCATGGCCGTGGTCTGGACGTTCATGTATCAGCAGGACGGGGTGATGAACACGATCCTCGGCTGGGTCGGTATCGATCCGGTGCCGTGGCTGCGGTCAAGCTCCACCGCGCTGTGGTCGGTGATCATGATCGGGATCTGGCGGGCGGTTCCCTATTACATGGTGATCTTCCTCGCCGGGCTGCAAGCAATCCCGCGCGACTATTACGACGCCTCGAAGATCGACGGCGCCGGCAACTGGGCCACCTTCCGCTATATCACGCTGCCGCTGCTGAAGCCGACCATGCTTCTGGTCGTGGTGATGAATGTGATCGTCGCCATGAAGGTCTTCGCGGTGCCTATGATCATGACCGGCGGCGGCCCGGGGGACGCGACCCGCGTGTTGCCGCTCTTCATCTATCAGACCGCATTCGAGTTCTTCGACATGGGCAAAGCCTCGGCGATGAGCGTGGTGATGTTCGTCATCCTGATGAGCTTCGCCTTCATTCAGGTCCGTCTGTTCACGCGCAAGGAGGAGCAGTGATGCCCGCCGATATTCCAGCCTCTGTTTCCCCTGCAAAACCTGGCCGCCTGCATGCGCTGATCGCGGGCCTCGCCGAAGGGGAGGCGCTGCGCAAGGGCAACCTTCTGGCGCTGGCCGTCCTGCTGCTGGTGGCGGTAGTGGCCTTGCTGCCCTTCTACTGGATGCTGTCTTCCTCGCTGCGGATGCCGGATCAGATGTTCGCCAATCCGGTGCAATGGATCCCGAACCCGGTCAACTGGGCCTCTTACCCCGAGGCTTGGGGCGCGCAGAATTTCGGGCGCTACTTCTTCAACAGCAGTGTGGTGGCGGTGCTGATCACGCTGGGGAATCTGCTGTTCTGTTCGCTGGCGGCCTATAGCCTGACCAAATTCAGGTTCCGGGGGCGGAATGTTGCGTTCCTTCTGATCCTCTCGACCATGATGCTGCCGCTTGAGATCACCATGGTGCCGCTTTTCCTGATCGTGAACTCTTTCGGCTGGACCAACAGCTATCAGGGGCTGGTGGTGCCTTTTCTGGTCGAAGGCTTCGGCGTCTTCCTGATGCGGCAATATATGCTGAGCATCCCGACAGACGTGATCGAGGCCGCGCGGATCGACGGCGCGTCAGAGCTGCGGATTTTCTGGATGATCGTGCTGCCTTTGTGCAAGCCCGCGCTGGTGGCGCTGGCGATCTTTACCTTCCGGGAGGCCTGGGATCTCTACATCTGGCCGCTGGTCATCATCACCGATGATGCGCTGCGCACGCTGCCGCTCGGTATTTCGCTCTTCATGTCGGGCTATGGCACGGCCTGGGATCAGGTAATGGCGATTGCGGTTATCGGCACGCTGCCAATGGCGCTGCTCTTCTTCTTCCTGCAACGCGCCTTCATCCAGGGCATCGCCGGCACCGGCCTGAAATAGCTTTTCCCTGACACCCTCTCACTCCGACGCGCGGCTCTCTCCTCTTTTCGCGCCGGCCCCCGCTCCCGCGCTCTCTGCACGTCCCTTCCGGGCGCGGGAGTCCCATGTCTGATGCCCGCCCAATAGCATCCCCTACAAGCCGTAAGGAAAAACCATGTCTCAAGTAACCAAAGTTTCCCGCCCCACCACGCAGACCTTGCCCGAAACCATGCGCGCACTTGTCCTGAGCGCGCCGGGCGAGTTCTCGATTGAAACCGTGGCGATGCCGCCCGCGCCCGGCCCGGGCGAGGTGCTGTGCCGTATCCGTGCCGTCGCCATCTGCGGCAGTGACCCCGAAATCATCCATGGCGGGCTGGCCGGGACCTGGCCACCCTCTTACCCCTTTGTCCCCGGCCATGAATGGGCGGGCGAGGTGGTCGCGGTCGGCGCCGGTGTCCATGACTTCAAACCGGGTGACCGCGTCGCGGGTGAGGCCCATAGCGGCTGTGGCCATTGCCCCAACTGCCTCGAAGGGCGCTATACCATCTGCTACAATTATGGCCGCCAGGATGAGGGCCACCGCCATTACGGCTTCATCACTCAGGGCGCCTATGCGCAATATGCGGTCTATAACATCAAGAGCGTCAGCCATCTGCCGGATACGGTCAGCTTTCACGAGGCTTCGATGGTCGATACGGCCGGCGTGGTCCTGCATGGGCTGGAGCTTTCGGGCATCACCCATGGTGGTTCCGTCGTGGTGATAGGGCCGGGGCCGATCGGGCTGATCGCGATCCGCATGGCGAAACTGCTGGGTGCTGCGAAGGTGATCGCGGTCGGGCGCGGCGCGCGGCTTCAGGCGGCCGCAGATGTCGGCGCCGATGTGCTGGTCGATTTCGAGAAGGAGGATCCGGTGGCTGCGGTGCGTGCCGCCACCGGCGGGCGCGGCGTCGATGAGGCGATCGAGGCCTCGGGCGCCGCAGGCACCCTGCGCCAATGCGTCGAAATGGTGCGCAAAGGTGGTTCGGTTTCGCTTCTGGGTGTGCCACCCGATCATGTGCAGGAGGCCCTGCCCTTCAAATATATCGTCCACAATGAAATCGCGATCTATGGCTCGCGCGCCAATCCCAATGTCTCGCGCAAGGTGATCGCGCAGATGGCCTCACGTCAGCTCAAGGTCGATGACCTGGTGACGCACACCTTCGCGCTCGAAAACTTCGCAACCGCGCTTGATACCTTCGTCAATCGCCGCGACGGCGCGATCAAGGTCGTGGTTGAGCCGAACTGAGCGGGGCCAGAGCAATGTCGGGTGAAATTCTGGCCTTCATCGGCACCTATACCGAGGCGATCCGCTTTGGCACGGGCGAGATCATGCAAGGCAAGGGTCAGGGCATTCATACCCTGTATCTCGACCCGCAGACCGGCGCCATGCGCGCCGGGCCGGTGACCAAAGGGGTGATCAACCCCTCTTTCCTTGCGCTGGATACGGCGCAGGATCACCTCTATGCGGTGAATGAGCTGAAATCGCATGGCGATGTCTTTGGCGGCACTGTCAGCGCCTTCCGGCTTGACCGCGCCAGCGGGCAGCTGAGTTTTTTGAACCGGCAGCCCAGCCTTGGCACCGATCCCTGCCATGTCGTGGTGGATGACCGCGCAAAGGTCGCCATCATCTCGAACTTCATGAGCGGCAGCGTCACGCTGCTGCCGGTTGCGGCAGATGGCAGTCTCGGAGCGCCCAGCGACTTTATCCAGCATATCGGATCGGGTGCCGATCCGGGGCGGCAGGCCGGGCCACATGCCCATGCCGCCACGCTGGACCCACAGGGCCCCTGGGTGTTCGTGCCGGATCTCGGGCTCGACAAGCTGATGATCTACCGCATGGATGCCGCACGCCAGATGCTGGAGCCGGGGCCGGTGCCTTCGGTCAAAATGAAACCCGGGGCGGGGCCGCGCCACCTTGCGCTGCATCCCGGCAATCGTTTCGGCTATCTGGTGAACGAGCTGAACAGCACGGTCTCGATGCTGGACCTGAACCGCGAGATCGGCGGCTTCCGCTATCTCGGCACGGTGCCGACGCTGCCCGAAGGTTTCTCCGGCCACAGCACCTGCGCGGATATTCAGGTCTCCCCCTCGGGCCATGCGCTTTACGCCTCCAATCGCGGGCATGACAGCATCGTCAGCTGGCAGATCAACGCCGGGACCGGCCTGTTGGGGCAGCCCACCTGGGTTTCAACCGGCGGCCGAACCCCGCGCGCCTTCGGGATCGAGGCGGGCGGGCGGGTGCTGGTCGCGGCAAATCAGGACAGCGATCTGCTGGTTTCTTTCCTGATCGATCCTGTGACCGGCACCCTGAGCGCCACCGGACATAGCCTCGCCATGCCGACGCCGGTCTGCGTTCAGTTCGTGCGCTGAGCTGCCCCCGAGAAGTGGACAGTGACGCAGGCTATGATCTGTCAGCTGCTGGTCTTCAAGAGCGAGGAGATCAGAACATGTCGAAACACCGGAACCATGATGCAAGCTTCAAGGCTCGCGCGGCGGTGAAGGGGGAGCGCTCCGTTTCGGAACTGGCCGCAGAATACGGTGTGCATCCGGCAATGATCCATCAGTCGAAGACGGCCCAGATTGGCGAGGAGACTGTGCGGTCGCTGTGCGCAAAGACCGAGGCACTGGCCGTCGCCAACGATCTTTTGTGCAAGCCTTGTCCCGGTTATACGCCGATAGCATAGTTCCACGGGAACAGCTCGTCGATCTGGCTCTGCTTGTGGCGATGGACGATGGCGATGCCCGGATCAATGAGCAGGCGCAGGATCGAAAACGCATTCACCAGCTTGCCATTCGGCCGCACTCGCAAGCAGATCAGTGCCTCGCCCGCCACCATGGTCATTCCGCTGTAGATCGGCAACAGCCCCAGCCAGTCATTCTGAGCGAATTCCGCCGCGGCTTAGGAAACGCCATCTCCCGCGTCCATAACTATAAATACCACTTATGATGGCTTAAGGAAACGACGCGTATCTCGGCCCTGCTCTTGTTGTTATGGTTGCCAAAGGGCAGATTGCGGCGCATCTGTTCAGTGACGCCCTCGACCTCGGGCAACAGCTCGCCGTTCGGGGCGACCGAAAGACCGCGCCGCCCTCGTCCGAAAGGCAAAAGGTCGACAGCATGTGGCTGCCGGCCGGCGTCATTAGATAGCGGTCCTGATCGGTCTGCATTTCGTCCAGCGCGGGTGCACCTTGAAGACGTGGTAGATGCCGCAGAAGTTCTCCAGCGCCAGCTTCCAGTTGCTGTTGAACTCGCAGGCCCGGTAGTGGCCGTAGTGGAAGGGCGTCAGGTCTTCCTTGTAGCATGAGCAGAGTTTCACTGGTTCGATACATGTACCCAAGATCCGAATGCCGGATTTCGCCCGCATCGGAAAAGGCCCGGCGCGTGCCGCCGGGCCTATGGTCTCACGACCCGGTCTCAGATCAGGTCGAAACGGTCGGCGTTCATCACCTTGGTCCAGGCCGCGATGAAATCGTCCACGAACCGCCGCTTGCTGTCGTCCTGGGCATAGACCTCGGCATAGGCGCGCAGGATGGCGTTCGAGCCGAAAACCAAATCGACGCGCGATGCGGTCCATTTCACCCCGCCGGTTTTCCGGTCGCGGATTTCATACTGGCCATTGGCGGCCGGCGTCCAGGTGTTGCGCATATCGGTCAGGTTGACGAAGAAGTCATTCGTCAACGCCCCTTCGCGATCGGTGAAGACACCCAGCTTCGTGCCGCCATGGTTGGTGCCGATCACCCGCATCCCGCCGACAAGAACCGTCATCTCGGGGGCGGTCAGGCCCATGAGCTGGCTGCGGTCCAGCATCATTTCCTCGGCGCTGACGACATAATCGGCCTTCTGCCAATTGCGATAGCCATCGTGGATCGGCTCCAGCACGTCGAAGGAGGCAGCGTCGGTCGTGGCGTCGGTCGCATCGCCACGGCCGGGGGCAAACGGCACCGTCACGTCGAACCCGGCCGCCTTTGCCGCGCGTTCGATCCCGACATTGCCACCCAGAACGATCACATCGGCGATGCTGGCGCCCGAGGCGGCGGCGATGGGTACCAGCACGGCCAGAACGCGGGCCAGCCGCTCCGGCTCGTTCCCGATCCAGTCCTTTTGCGGGGCCAGACGGATGCGCGCGCCATTGGCACCGCCGCGGCGGTCCGACTGGCGGAAGGTCCGGGCGCTGTCCCAGGCCGTGGTCACGAGGTCGGAGGTCGACAGTCCCGAGGCCGCGATGCGGGCCTTGACCGTGGCCACGTCATAGCCGAGCGGCCCCTTGGGAACGGGATCCTGCCAGATCAGTTGCTCGGCGGGCACGTCGGGGCCAACATAACGGGTCTTCGGACCCATGTCGCGATGCAGCAGCTTGAACCAGGCGCGCGCGAAAGCGTCCGAAAACGCCCCGAAGTCGTTCATGAACCGCAGTGAAATTTCCCGATAGGCGGGATCGACCTTCAGCGCCATGTCGGCGTCGGTCATCATCGGGTTGTGGCGGATCGAGGGATCTTCCACATCCACGGGCTTGTCGGCGTCGGCGATGATCACGGGTTCCCATTGCTGGGCGCCCGCCGGGCTGCGGCGCAGTTCCCATTCATGGTTGAACAGCATCTCGAAAAAGCCGTTGTCCCATTGCGTCGGATGGGTGGTCCAGGCGCCTTCGATGCCGGAAACCACGGTGTCGCGGCCGATGCCGCGGCCCTTGGTGTTGAACCAGCCCAGGCCCTGGTATTCCGGGCCCGCCGCCTCGGGATCGGGGCTCAGGTTGGCGGCGCTGCCATTGCCATGCGCCTTGCCGATGGTATGGCCGCCTGCGGTCAGGGCGACGGTTTCCTCGTCGTCCATGCCCATCCGCGCAAAGGTTTCACGCATCATCGCCGCGGTCCTCAGCGGGTCGGGCGTGCCGTTCACCCCTTCGGGGTTCACATAGATCAGGCCCATCTGCACCGCCGCCAGCGGGTTTTCCAGCGACTTCGCATCGGCCACCGTGCCGTATCGGCCATCCGAGGGCGCCAGCCATTCGCGTTCCGACCCCCAGTAGGTGTCGATCTCGGGCGCCCAGATGTCTTCGCGACCAAAAGCAAAGCCAAAGGTTTTCAGCCCGGCCACCTCATAGGCGATCGTGCCGGCCAGCATGATCAGGTCGGCCCAGGAAACCGCGTTGCCGTATTTCTTCTTGATCGGCCACAGCAGGCGGCGGCCCTTGTCGGTGTTGACGTTGTCGGGCCACGAGTTCAGCGGCGCAAAGCGCTGGTTGCCGCGGCTGCCGCCGCCCCGCCCGTCGGTGGTGCGATAGGACCCCGCCGAATGCCAGGCGGTGCGGGCGAACATGCCGACATAGCTGCCCCAGTCGGCCGGCCACCAGTCCTGGCTTTCGGTCATCAGCGCCCGCACATCGGCCTTCAACGCCTCGACATCCAGCTTTTTCAGCTCTTCGCGATAGTTGAAGTTTTTGCCCAGGGGGTTGGTGCGGGTGTCATGCTGGGCAAGGATTTCCAGCTTCAGCGCGTTCGGCCACCAGTCCTTGTTGCCGGTTCCGGCCGAGGTCATTGCGCCGTGCATCACCGGGCATTTGCCGCCCGCGTTGTCGTTTCCGTCCATGATCGTCTCCGCTTGCTGTGCGCTGGCCGAGAGTGCGGGTCAGACCTGACTGCACCCACCCCCCTCACCTTCCGAATCTCTTATAGTCCGGCGATATGATAATGAAAATTTGCATTTTCAAATGAAAGAGATACGAAATACTTATGATAGGAATCACCATGCGGCATCTCCGCTATTTCGACGCCCTGGCCCAGCACGGCCATTTCGGCCGCGCGGCCGAGGCATGTGCCATATCGCAGCCCGCCCTTTCGCTTCAGATGAAGGAGCTGGAGGATCTGCTGGGCGCCCCGCTGGTCGAACGCGCAACGCGCCAGATCCGGCTGACGGGTCTGGGCCAGGCCTTTGCCGCGCGGGTGCGCGACATCCTGCGCGCCGTGGACGAGCTGGAGGATCTGGCCCGCGCCTCGCAAGGCCCCTTTGCCGGGCGGCTTCGCATCGGGATCATTCCCACCGCCGCGCCCTATCTGCTGCCCGTGGTGATGAAACAGTTGACCGCGCGCTTTGCCGGGCTGGACCTGCGCCCGCGCGAGGCGGTGACCCAGAAGCTGATCGAGGATCTTGCCGATGGCAGGCTGGATACGGCGATCGTCGCCCTGCCCGTCTCGGAGCCCTCGCTGGAGGAATTTCTGCTGTTCGAGGAGGAATTCGTGCTGGTCCGCCCGCACGAAGACGCGGACAAGCCGGTGCCAAAGCCGGAAAAGCTGCGCGAGATGCGGCTTTTGCTGCTGGAGGAAGGGCATTGCTTTCGCGATCAGGCCTTGTCCTTCTGCAACCTCTCTCCCTCGCAGCCCCGCGATCTGATGGAGGGAAGCTCTCTTTCCACGCTGGTGCAGATGGTCGGTGCCGGCATCGGCGTGACGCTGATCCCGCAGATGGCCGTGCCGGTCGAGACGAATTCGGCCAAGGTCTCGATCGCGCGCTTTGCTGCGCCGCGCCCCAGCCGCCGGATCGGCATGGTGTGGCGCAAGACGAACCCGCTGGCGCCGCAACTGACGCGCATGGCCGAACTGGTGCGGGGGATATGCAGCGACATTGCGGTGCCTGTCGCGGCCGGTTCCGAAATCCGCGAGGCGGGTTAGCCGGGCGTTCGGGCCAGCGTTGCCAGATAGCGCCCGGCCGCCATCCGCGCGGTCCGCGCCACCTGAATCGCGGCGGTCGGGGAAAGCGGCGCGAACTCCACCGGGTCGCGCGGGCGAAGCTGTGCCATGGCGTCCAGTTCGGCATCCAGCACGGTCGCGATCTTGGGGTATCCGCCGGTCGTCTGGTGGTCGGCCAGAAGCACCGTCGCCACCCCATCGCCGGCGACCTGGACCGACCCGCGCATGATGGGTTCGGACGGCATGTCCAGGGCCGCGGCGGGGGCGATCCGCGGCCCGGCCAGCCGCACCCCCATCCGGTCCCAGGCATCGGTCATCCGCCATGGGCCGGACAGAAAGGCGGCCAGCGTTTCCGGCGCGAAAAAGCGGTCCTGCGGGCCCAGCGTCACATGCAGCCGGTGCCGCGGGCGGGCGATGACCGGGCAGGGAATGTCGCGGGCAGAGATGCTGCGCGGCTGCGTCACGGCGATGGTGCACCCGGCAACGAGCCGCCCGCCGCCAAAGCCCGACAGCCCGTGGGTCGCGGCGCTGCCCAGCCAGCGTGTGGCCTGCACCTCGCCCGCAAGGGCAAGATAGCACCAGCTTCCCCATGGCCCCGGCCGGATGACCAGCCTTTCCCCGGCGCGCAGCGTGGCCACCGTCCAGGAGCCGCGCTTTTGCCCGGCATGATCGACGATGAACCCGCCGCCCGCCACGGCAAATCCGACCGCCCCCGCAGTGCAGTCGATGGTCAGCCCGCCCATCGACACTTCGATGCAGGGCGCGCCCTGCGGATTGCCGACCGCCAGGTTAGCCGCGGCAAAGGCCAGCCGGTCCAGCGGGCCGGAGGCGGGAACGCCAAAGCGCATCAGCCCCGGCCGCCCGGCATCCTGCACCGTGACATGCGGCCCGGCAAAGGCCACGCGGAGCGAGGCGTCCGTCATCTGCCTGCCGCCTCGAACGCGGCGCGGGAAATGCGGCGGAACCGCACACGGTCGCCCACGTCGAAAAGGAAGGGCCGCTCCTCATCGCCTGTCAGGATACGCACGGACGACCGCCCGATGATCCACCAGCCCGTCGGCATGGTCAGCGTGGAGACGAGGCATTGCGGCCCGGCGATCACCACACTGCCCGCCGCAATGCCGCGCACCGCTGCGGGCTTCCTGGGCAATCGGATCGCCTCGGGCACCCCCGCCAGATAGGCGTAACCGGGCGCGAAGCCATACATGTAGACCTGATAATCGCCCGCCAGATGGGCGGCCACCACCGCCTCGGCCGACAGGCCGGCAAGGCGCGCCACCTCGGCCAGATCGGGGGCAAGATCGCCGTCATAGCAGACGGGGATCTCGTGCAGGCGCGGCTTTGTCCCGGCCTCGCCCTCCGCCTCCAGCAGGGCCGTTGCCGCCTGCCGGGCGGTCTCATGATCGGCCAGCAGCGGGTCGAACCGGATCAGCAGGGCGGCATAGGCGGGCACCGCCTCGGCAAAGCCGGGGAAAGGCCGGGCGGCAAGGGCGCGGTCCAGATGCAGGACGCGGGCGTGGACCTCGGGGTCGATGCGGTCGCCGAATTCCACCAGCAAGCTGTGTTCCGCCACCGGACGGAACAGGGGATAGCCTGCTATCATCGCCGGCGCGGCCATGGCCTTATCCGGCCAGAAACGGCGCAAGCGCCATCCCCGCGCGTTCCAGCCGCGCCCGCACCAGCCGCGCCATTTCCACCGCACCGGGGGAATCGCCATGCACGCAGATGGACTGCGCGGCCAGCGGGATGGGTTCGCCGCCGATCACCGGCATCCGCCCGGTTTCCAGAAACCGGATCAGCCGGTCGGCCGCCTGCCCGGCATCGTGCAGCACCGCGCCTTCGCGCGAACGGGGCACCAGCCGCCCGTTCGGCAGATAGGCCCGGTCGGCGAAGATTTCGGAAAAGACCGGAACATCCGCCGCCCGCGCCGCAAGCTCCAGCTCCGTCCCGGAAATCGCCAGGATCGCCAGCCGGCCGGGCAGCGCCTTGACGCAGGCCACGACCGCATCGGCCACCGCCCGGTCGTCGGCGGCCAGATTGCCAAGCGCGCCATGCGGCTTGACATACCGCACCTCGGCCCCCGCCAGGGCTGCGACGCCAAGCAGCGCGCCCACCTGCGCCGCGACCATCCGCCCGACCTCGGCCGGGGTCATCGGGATGATGCGCCGCCCGAAGCCTTCGCGGTCGGCATAGCCCGGATGCGCCCCGACCGCGACGCCCCGCGCCGCGGCCTGCCGCAAGGTAGCGAACATCGTCTCGGGATCGCTGGCATGGCCCCCGCAGGCGACATTGGCCGAAGTGACCACCGCCAGCATCGCCGCGTCGTCGCCCATGGTCCAGGGGCCGAAGCTTTCGCCCAGGTCGGCGTTCAGGTCGATCTTCATTCCGCGCTCAGGTTCCCGGTCGGTTGGTGGCGCGGGTCAGCAGGATCACCCCCGCGCCCTCGGCCGTGTCGTAATAGGTAAATCCGGTGCGGTTCGCGCGGCGCCCGCGCATCTTGACCGGCAGTCCCGAAGAGGCCTCGGCCGCGTCGGCGTCCGGCACCTCGAAGCCCAGATGAAACACGCCTTCGCCCTTGCTGTCCAGATGAAGGCGCTGCGGGCTGGGGTCGTGGCTGGGCTGGCACAGCTGCAACTGGATGTTGGGCAGGTTGCAGATGCGATACTGCATCGCCATGAACCCTTCGGGGCTGGGCACCTGCAACTCCTCGTATTCCACCAGGGGGGGATAGGCGATCCACGGCCCGATACCGATGGATTCGTAATAGGCCTGCGTCCTGTCGATGTCATGGACCACGATGCAGACATGATGCAGCTTGTCGAAGACCGGGTTCATTGTCCTACTCCCTGACTGGAACCGTATAGTTCAGCACGCGCCGCCCGCCGTCGGGATAGATCGTCTCGCCGGTGATATAGCTGGCATCATCGCTGGCCAGAAAGGCCACGACGCCCGCGATCTCCGACGGTTCGCCCAGCCGGCCCATGGGGGTGCGGGCAAGGATGGCGTGCATCCCGGCGCGTTCGCTGAAGGCGCCCTTGATGATGTCGGTGGCGATGGTGCCCGGCCCGACCCCGCAGACGCGGATGCCGTGATGCGAAAAGGCCACGGCGGCGGTGGATGTGACCTGGTTCATCCCGCCCTTGGAAATCGCATAGACGGCGACATCGGGGTTCGCCAGCCCCGAGTTGATCGAGGACATGTTGACGATCACGCCCCCCTGCCCTTGCGCGATCATCGCGCGCGCGGCCGCCTGGGTGCCAAGGAAGGCGCCCTTCAGGTTGATGCCGATCACCCGGTCGAAGGTTTCCGGCGATACCTCCAGGAAATCCATCACCGGGGCGATGCCGGCATTGTTGACCATCACGTCGATCCGGCCAAAGGCCGCGACCGTGCGCGCGACCAGGGCATCGACCTGCGCCTTGTCGGCGACATCGGCATCGACCGCCATCACCGTCTCGGGCGTGCCGATTTCCGCCGCCGTCGCCGCCAGTTGCGCGGTGTCCACGTCGGCGATCACCACCCTTGCGCCTTCGGACAGGAACCGTTCGGCGGTGGCCCGCCCGATCCCGCGTGCGGCCCCGGTGATGGTGACGACCTTGCCTGCGAACCTCATGTCCTTCTCCTTCAGTAGACGACCGTTTCATGCAGCGGCTGGCCCGCGCGGATGCGCCCGTATCCCAGCGGCGACAGGTCCAGACTGGTATAGCGCCCGTTCAGGATATGCTCGGCCACGCCGCGCCCCGCCGCGGGCGAATGCATCACGCCATGACCCGAGAAACCAGTGGCGAAGACCAGATTTCCGATCTGGTCATGCGGCCCGACGATGCCGTTGTGGTCCAGCGCATTGACCTCGTAATGCCCGGCCCAGGACCGTTCGGGGCGCATCTGTTCCATCGCCGGAATACGGGTGGCGAGCAGCGGCCAGAACAGCTCTTCCATCAGCCAATGGTCGGGTTCGTAATCGCCGGTCGCGTCGGGGTCGCGCCCGGCAGGCGGCTGGATGCCGCCGATGAAGCCCTCGCCCTCGGGGCGGATCCAGATGCCCGAGGTGTCGAACAGCATCGGGAACCCCCCGGGTGCGACCGGGGCGCGAAAGGCAAAGACGGTGCGCTTGCGCGGGCTGACCGGCAGGTCGACGCCCAGCCCGGCCATCAACGCGCCCGAGGCCGCGCCCGCGGCCAGCACGCACCAGTCGCAGGCAAGCCTTTCGCCCCCCTCCACCCGGACGGCGGCGATGCGCCCACCCGCCATGTCAAACCCGGTGGCGCGGGCGGCGAGATAGTCCACCCCACGCCCGCGTGCCGATACCCGCACCAGCGACAGCAGCGACCAGGCATCGAACCAACCTTCGCCCGTCTGGCCGAAGGTGCCGATGCCTATGCCTTCGGCCGAAAGGAAGGGAAACCGCGCGGCCACCTCGTCCGGGGTCAGGGCGATGACATCCGCCCCCGCCGCCTGTTGCATGGCAAGCCCGGCAAGGCGGGTGTCGACGACCTCGTTCCCGCCCAGGATCAGATAGCCGTTTTCGACATAGCCGATGTCCGCGCCCGCGCCGAAAGTCTGGCGGATGCGGCGAAGGAAATCGACGCCGAAAAGGCTCATCCCCACGTTCAGCGGCGTGCCGAACTGCGTGCGGATCGACGCGGCAGAGCGGGCGGTGGAGCAGAACTGATAGGTCGGGTCCTGTTCCACCACGGTGATCGTGCCGCGAAAGCCCTGCTCGCGCAGGAACCAGGCGCAGAAACTGCCCAGCACCGCGCCGCCGACGATCACGACCCTTGCGGCGTCGGTCATGGTGCAGGCCCCCCGATCAGCACGGGGTCAGCCCCAGATGCGCGCGGAACCTGTTCTTGACATGGACCGCATCGCGCGGCGGCAGCGAGCGCGGCAGGTTTTCGGCCGCGATCTTCAACACGAACAGCCGCGGACCTGTCGCGGGCTGGCGCAGCCGTCGGGTCAGCGCCTCGACCTCGGCCATCTGCCCCAACTCGGCCGTATCGGTGAAACCGGCGGCCTCGGCGATGCGGTGCAGGGCGATGCCGCGGCCGGTATGGCTGGACTGCATTCCCGTCTCGCCGAAATGCTGGTTGTCCAGCACGATGATGTCCAGGTTTTTCGGCGCTGCGACCGCGATGGTGGCGATGGCGCCAAAGGCCATCAGCATCTCGCCATCGCCGGTGATGACCATCACCCTCTTGTCCGGCCGGGCCTGTGCCAGACCCAGTCCGGTCAGCGCCGCCCCCCCCATCGCGCCCCAGAGGTAATAGTTGTCGTCGCGGTCCCCCGCCGCATGAACGTCATAGCTGGGCGAGCCGAGGCCCGTCACCACCAGCGCGCCGTCCCGCGCCGCCAGAAGGCTTGCCACCGCCGCGCGGCGATCAATCGCAGGTTCCATGCCTCCTACCATTTCTTCTTGCCCAGAAGGCGTTGACCGATCAGCACCGCAATCTGCTGATCGGCGTCAAAGGCCATGCCGGCCGCCTGTGCCACCGTCTCGACCAGATCGGCCCCGGTTTCGGCACGCAGCACGGTCACGCCGATGGCACGCAGGCTGGCCTCGGTCGCCTGGCCCATCGGCACCTGCCAGGGATTGAACTCGGCCCATTCGCCCCGCATCGTCACCAGCATCAGCAGCGGCGTGCGCGTCTGCACCGGCAGCGACAGCATATTGATGCAGTTCCCCACGCCCGAGGATTGCATCAGCACCACCGACCGCATTCCGCCCAGCCAGGCGCCTGTGGCGATGGCGATGCCCTCCTCCTCGGTCGTCAGGACGTTGGTGGCCACCTCGGGGTCGGCGCCGAACAGGCGGATCAGGGTGGAATGGCCGGCATCGGGCACATAGGACATCTGCCGGATACCCGCGCCCTTCAGCACCTCGTAAAGCTCTTGCGGCCAGTCGGTGGTCAGGTCGCGGACGGCCGGGCCGGGGTCTGCGATGGGTTGGGCGGAAGCCACGGCGCTCTCCTGCTGGTTCATCCGGGTCGTGACTTTGCTAACCCGGCCTGCGATAAAGAACATCAACAGTTTTGGTCGATCAGCCATAGCGGAATTGTATCGAATGGACATATCGCAGTTGCGCACCGTGCTGAACGTCGCCGAACTGGGCAGCCTGTCGCGCGCCGCCGAACGGATGCGGATCGCGCAGCCCGCGCTCAGCCGTCAGCTGCGCCTGCTGGAGGAGGAACTGGGGGCGCGCCTGTTCGACCGTCACGGACGCGGCATGATCCCGACCGAAGCTGGGCAGGAGGTCCTGCGCCATGCGCAGCGCGTGATGGTCGAGCTGGAAGAGATCAGGGGCGCCGTCAGCGGCGCGGATGCCGCCTTGCACGGCCATGTCTCGATCGGCCTGCCGCCGACTGTGGCAGACCTCTTGTCGGTCCCGCTGGTGCAGGCCATCGCCGACCGCCACCCCGAGTCGACCATTCGCATCGTCAGCGCCTATTCCGCCTTTCTGCTGGACTGGCTGCATCGCGGCGACATCGACCTGGCGATCCTGTTCGAGGCGCGGCCCTCGCGCGCGCTGATGACCCGGCCGCTGGTCGAGGAGGTGCTGTATCTGATCGGGCCGCCGGGGTCGGACCTGCGGGCCGACCGGCCGGTGCCGTTCCGCGCCTTGCAGGACCGCCGGCTGCTGTTGCCCAGCCTTGGCAACGGGCTGCGCACCATCATCGAGACCTGCGCCCGCGAAACCGGCATCGCGCTGGATGTGCGGATCGAGGCCGACAGCTATTCCACGCTGAAGGATCTGGTGCGCGGCGGCCACGGGCTGACGATCCTGCCGCTGGCGCCGATCCACGCCGAAATCGCGGCCGGCCGGTTGACCCATGCGCCGCTGGCCGATCCGGTGCCGCGGCGGCGGCTGATGCTGACGACGCCGGTTTCGCGGCCCGTCTCGCGGCTGGCGCGATTTTCGGCGCAGGCGGTGCTCGACACGGCGCGCGGGCTTGTCGAACAGGGCATCTGGGCGGGCCGCGTGCTGGAGGCGGATGTGCAGGGATAAAATTCCGCTATGGCTGTATTCGCGTTCTTGTCGTTGCAGGCATCGCCAGAACCGGCGAGAATGCCCGCCGATGCCCTGCGGGAGTGTGCCGAATGAACGTCCTGATCGTCTACGCCCACCCCGAGCCGAAATCCTTCAACGGCGCGATGAAGGATCTGGCGGTCGAAACCCTGACCGGGCTTGGCCACGGCGTCGAGGTTTCCGATCTTTACGCCATGGGCTGGAACGCCGTTGCCGGCCCGCGCGACATCGACGCGCCGCTGTCCGAGCTATCCCGTTTCAGCCTTGCGCGCGAACAGACCGTGGCGATGGAAAACGGCGCCCTTGCGGCGGACATCGCGGGCGAGCAGGCGAAACTGGCGCGGGCGGATCTGGTCATCCTGCAATTCCCGATCTGGTGGTTCGGAATGCCCGCCATCCTGAAGGGTTGGGCCGACCGGGTGTTCGCGCGCGGCTTTGCCTATCTGCCGGGCCGCAAGTATGACACCGGCATGTTCCGCGGCAAGCTGGCGATGGTTGCGACGACCACCGGCACCTCGGCCGACACCTATGCCCCCGACGGGATCGACGGCGACATGCTGACGGTGCTGTGGCCGGTTCACAACGGGCTGCTGCGCTATACCGGGTTCGACGTGCTGCCGCCGCATGTCGCCTATATGCCCGGCCGTGAGGATGAGCCGACGCGGAAAAAGCAGCTGGAGGCCTGGCGCCAGCGGCTGCTGACGCTCGACTCCACGCCGCATCTGTTCTTCCACCCGGCCGAGGATTACGGCCCGAACGAACGGCTGAAGCCCGGCGTTCTGGCTCGGTCGGGGCAGCAGCGGAACATCTGATCCCGCCGCCCCGATCAGCGCAGGCGACGGCAATCCGGGCGCCGGGGTCATGTTTCGCGCCACGGCGGCGGCGATCAGCCTGACATCCAAGGGCGCCTCGTTCCCACGAATATTGGAAGGCTGTCCGCCCCGGGACCGTCGACAAAGTTGGCGACCTTGCGGCCGGTTGGCTTCGCTGCACCCTCTCGACCTGTTTCACCGTGGGGATGCCGACGGCGAATACCGGCTCGACGCCCGTGTAGATGCAGCGGCGGGCACGCTCCTGTGCCTCTCTTGGACCGCCAGCGCGCCGAACAATTACCCGCAGCCCGTGGGGATCCGCCGATCCCCGACCGCTGCGCCCAGCCATGGCGCCAGCGGGCGCGAAGTGCGCCGCCCTTTCCACCGCCGTCATGGAAAGTTCATCGGGATGCAAGGCTTCTGTCACCCCCGCCGCCTATGACCCCCGCCAGTGCTTGAACCAATCCGGGGGCCGGATCATGCTGGAAGTCACAAGTGTCACGCGCCTGTTCGGCACACGCGCCGCTGTGGACAACATCAGCTTTTCCGTCGAGGGCCCCGCTTTCGTGGGAATCATCGGCCGGTCCGGCGCGGGGAAGTCCACCTTCCTGCGGATGATGAACCGCCTGACCGACGCGACCGAAGGCCAGATCCGTGTCGGCGGGCAGGACATTCTTGCCCTGCGTGGTGCTGCCCAGCGGGCCTGGCAAAGCCAGTGCGCGATGATCTTTCAGCAGTTCAACCTTGTGCCGCGCATGGATGTGGCCTCGAACGTGCTGCACGGATTGCTGAACCGGCGGTCCACGCTGGCCACGATGTTCAACCTCTGGCCCCGCGCCGACATCCTGCGGGCGCTGGACATCCTCGACCGGCTGGGCATCGCCGAACAGGCCCCGAAACGGGCCGAGGCGCTGTCTGGCGGCCAGCAGCAGCGCGTCGCCATCGCCCGCGCCCTGATGCAGGACCCCAAGATCATCCTGGCCGACGAACCCATCGCAAGCCTTGACCCGATGAACGCGCAGATCGTGATGGACACGCTGAAGCGCATCAATGTCGAGGACGGGCGCATGGTCATCGCCAACCTGCACACGCTGGACACCGCGCGCCGCTATTGCGACCGGGTGATCGGAATGCGTGACGGGCGCATCGTTTTCGACGGCACGCCCGACCAGCTTTCGACCGGCGTTGCCCGCGACATCTATGGCGCGGACGCGAGCTTCAACGAGGCTGCGACCTCTACCGCCATCCCCGCAGATACCACAGCCGACCGCGCCTATGCCGACCGGCTGATGGCCTGACCTCAACCCCGAACGGAGAAATCCATGAAAACCCTCGCCCTGGCCCTTGCGGCCGCCACCGCCCTGACCTCGGTTGCGCAAGCGCAAGAGATCAAGCAGTTCAACATCGGCATCCTTGGCGGCGAAAACGCGCAGGACCGCATGAACTCGAACGAATGCTATCGCGCCGCCATCGAAAAGGAACTGGGCGTTCCGGTAAAGGTGTTCACCCCCGCCGATTATGACGGCGTGATCCAGGGTCTGCTGGGCGGCACCCTGGACATGGCGTGGCTGGGCGCCTCGGGTTATGCCAAGATCTATCTGACCGACGCCAATGCCGTGACCCCGGTGCTGACCAAGCAGAACATGGACGGCTCGACCGGCTATTACTCCATCGGTTTTGCCCGCAAGGACAGCGGCATCACCTCGCTGGAAGAGGCCAAGGGCAAGGTCTTTGCCTTTGCCGAGCCGAACTCGACCTCGGGCTATCTGGTGCCGGCGGCGGAACTGTCGGAGAAATACGGCGATCTGAAGCACTATTTCAGCGACGTGAAATTCTCGGGCGGGCATGAACAGACCATCGTGGGCGTCGCCAACGGCGATTTCGCGGCGGGCGTGTCCTGGGCCGACGGTCTGGGCAACTGGGAAGACGGCTACAACTCGGGCGCGTTCCGCAAGGCGTCGGATGCCGGACTGGTGGACATGAACGATCTGGTCCAGATCTGGAAATCCAAGCTGATCCCCGAAGGCCCGATGGTGGTGCGCAAAGCCCTGCCGCAGGAGGTGCAGGACAAGGTGACCAAGCTGACCGCCGACCTGTGGGAAAAGGATCCGAAATGCGCCTATGGCGTCGCCTCGGGCGAAGCCAAGGATTTCGTGCCCGTCACCAACGAGGCCTATCTGGGCGTCATCGCCGCCCGCAAGCTGCAAGAAGCCAGCAACTGAGGTTTCCTGAAATCCCTGCCGTGTCCCCGACGGGGGCACGGCAATTTCCTTGCCGATTTGCCTGCCGACGGGGGACGCAATGGTAGACATCGCTTTCGGGCCCGAACCCGGCCGCCGCCCCGATCCCGCCGACACCCGCGAAGCCTATATGGAGATGGTGCGGCGGCGGCGGATGTATGGCGGCCTCATTCTGGTGCTGTTCGTCGTGCTGATGGCCTCGGGCTTCCGGCTGGCGGAATCGCGCAATGCCGGCGGCTTCGTCGATGGCCTGCCGATGGTTTTCGCCTTTCCGGCCGAGGTTCTGGCTGAGGCATGGGAAAAGCGCGCGAACCTGCCGGGGTTGCTGCTGACCCACCTGCCCTCGTTGATCGAGACGCTGAACATTGCCGCGGTTTCCACCCTGCTGGGCGGGCTGCTGGCGGTGATGCTGGCACTGCTGTCCACGCGGGGCCTGGGCCGCTGGCCGCGACTGACGCCAGTGTTCCGACGCCTGATGGATGCCTTTCGCGCCATACCGGAAATCGTGATCGCGCTCGTCCTGATCTATGTTCTGGGCGGCGGGCCGGTTCCGGCGGTGATCGCCATCGCCGTCCATACCGCGGGCGCCCTGGGCAAGCTGTTTTCCGAGGTGGCCGAAAACGCCGACATGAAACCTGTCGAGGGTCTGACCTCGGTCGGTGCGGGCTGGGGACAGCGGATGTGGCTGGGGATCGTGCCGCAGGTGGCGCCGAACTGGCTGTCCTATGCGCTGATGCGGTTCGAGATCAACGTGCGGGCCAGCGCGATCCTGGGTTTCGTGGGGTCGGGGGGCATCGGATACGATCTGAAGATCGCGATGCAATGGGGCATGGGCCGCTATGACGAGGTGGTGGCGATCTTCCTGTTGCTGTTCATCGCAATTGTCGTGATCGACCGGCTGTCCGACCACGCCCGCACCCGTCTGGTGAAAGGCTGATCCCGATGACCGCAACCCTTGCGCCCGCGCTTTCCGAAACCGTCCTGCACCGGTTCGACCGCCGCAGATGGATGTCCTTTGCCGTGCCGCTGGCGATCCTGGCCTATCTCGTCTATGCCGCCTTCGCCTTCGATGTGGCAGGGCTGGCGCAACGGGCGCGGCTGGACAATGCGTCGGTCCTGCTGTCCGATTTCTGGCAGCACAAGACCCATGTGACGCGCGACAACCGCTCTGGCCGCCTGACCGTCGCCATCGACGGCGAGGCGAAGGGGACCTATCCCGCCGACCGCCTGCCCGCTTGGGTAAAGGTCGCGGGTCCGGTGACGACCATCGACTTGGGAAAGGGCAATATCGTCACCTATGACGACCAGGGCGCGCGCTATCAGGTGCCGGGCTATGGCATGATCGACATCCGCCCGGACGGCGACCGTCTGCTGCTGACCGCGCCGGAACCGCGGCCCGCATGGATCAACGCCTCGGACACGCGGGTCAGCGTCACGACCGATGCCGGGCGTTTCGCCTATACCCGGTCCAAGGTCGAGACGTTCCGGTATGAACCCGGCTGGGCGCTGTTCTTCTTCACGCTGGACAGCCCGTTCCATTACATGAGCTGGCCGCAGATCTTCGCCAGCGCGCTTTGGGGCGAAAGGGTCCGGCCCGAGGTGCCGAACATCGTCGCCATGGCACACGACTTCTGGACCAATACCATGTGGCGGCACGGCGATGTCGCCTGGGCGATGTTCGAGACGGTGCTGATGGCCTTTCTCGGCACATTCGGCGCGGCGCTGGTGGCGCTGCCGCTGGCCTTCATGGCGGCGCGCAACATGATGCCCTTCGGTGCCCTGCGGTTCGCCCTTCGCCGCGTCTTCGACTTCATCCGCGGGGTGGACGGGTTGATCTGGACGATCATCCTGGCCCGCGCCTTCGGGCCGGGGCCGATGACGGGGGCGCTGGCGATCCTGCTGACCGACACCGGCAGTTTCGGCAAGATGTTCTCGGAATCCCTTGAGAACATAGACGAAAAGCAGGTAGAGGGAATACGTTCCACCGGCGCCAATGCCGCACAGCGCGCGCGCCTTGGCGTGATCCCGCAGATCACGCCGGTGCTGCTGAGCCAGGTGCTGTATTTCCTGGAATCGAACACGCGCGGCGCGACGGTGATCGGTGCCATCGTCGGCGGGGGGATCGGCCTCTTGCTGACCCAGGCGATCCAGACCCAGAAGGATTGGGAGGATGTGGCCTATTACATGGTGCTGATCGTGCTGACCGTCATGGCGATGGACAGCCTGTCGGGCTGGCTGCGGCGCAAACTGATCAAGGGGGAATGATGCCGAAACTTTCCGCGACCGAGCCGCTGATCGCCCCCGGCTGCAAGATCGAGAATGCGACCTTCGGCGCCTGGGTGCAGGTCGGCGAAGGCACGCGGATGCAGAATGTCGACTTTGGCGACTATTCCTATTGCGACCGGCTATGCGACATTGCCAATGCCACGGTGGGGCGGTTTTCCAACATCGCCTCGATGGTCAGGATCGGGCCGACCGACCACCGCATCGACAATGCGGCGCTGCACCATTTCCACTATCGCAGTTCCTATTATTGGGACGATGCGGCCGATGATGCGGATCATTTCGCCCGCCGCGCCGCGCGGCGCACCACCATCGGCACCGATACCTGGATCGGGCACGCCGCGATCGTCAAGCCGGGGGTGACGGTGGGCATCGGGGCCATCGTCGCCGCGGGCGCCGTGGTGACGAAAGATGTTCCGCCCTTCCGGATCGTCGCCGGAAGTCCCGCCCGGCCGTTGCGCGCACGGTTTTCCGATGCGATCTGCGACAGGCTGCTGGCGCTTGGCTGGTGGGACTGGGACCATGCGCGCCTGCGTCAAGCCCTGCCCGATTTCCGCGATCTGGACGCCGAGGCATTTCTGGAGAAATACGGCGGCTAGGCCGATCCGGGCGGACTATCCTTCGGGCGTGACGGTCAGCGTCACCCGGTCGCCCGCGAACCATGTCGTGCCATATTCCACCGGCACGCCCGCCGCATCGACGTTCACCGCGACCGACCGCAGGACCGGCGTCCCTTCGCCCAGATGCAGCGCCAGGGCCAGCGTGGGCGCCGCGGTCTTGGCCGTCAGCCGGGTTTCGGCACGGGTATAGTCGGTCAGCCCGCAGGCGGACAGCGCGGCGGTGACGGACTGCCGGTCGGCCATGTGCCGCAGCAGATCGGGAAAGCGCGCCGCATCGAACACCGACCGAAAGGCCGCGACCGGCGCGCCGTCCACCAGCGAGATGCCTTCGACCACATGCACCATAGCGTCGGGGGCCAGGGCCAGCGCCTCGGCCTCCTTGCCGTCGGCCCCCCGCGTTTCCAGAAGGGTCAGCCGGCGTGAGGGGGTGCGGCCCGAGGCGGCGACGTTCTGGTGGAACCTGACCCGCCGCCCCAGCGGATAATCGGTCGGCCGCGCCGTGACGAATACCCCCGCACCGCGCCGGGACCGAACCGTCCCCGCCTCGGCCAGCGAGGCCAGCGCGTGGCGCACCGTATGGCGGTTGACGCCAAAGCGCGAGGCCAGTTCCGCCTCGGTCGGCAGGCGGTCGCCGGGGCGATAATGCCCCTCGGCGATCTCGGCGCTCAGCGTGGCGGCGATGGATTTCCAGATCGCGGGGCGGGTCATCGGCGGCCTTGTCATCAAAAATTCATCGCAGGGGGGGTTGAGCCGACTCGGGCTCGGGGCTATCAACTTGTCTAGTTGTATAGTAATCTAGACAAATCCGCAAGCTGTCGAGGCCCGAATGTCCCAGACCCCGGAACCCCATGCCAAGCGCCGCGACTGGATGTCGGTGCTGGCCAAGGCCCTGCCCGCGCGGCTGGCCGAACTGATGCCCGACCTGCCCGCGCATGAAACCATCCGTGCCCCCGAAATCGGGGCGATCATGGTGCAGGGCCGCACCGGCGGCACGGGCGCGCCCTTCAACCTGGGCGAAATGACGGTGACGCGCTGTTCCGTCCGGCTGGACGACGGGACCGTGGGCCATGCCTGCGTGCAGGGCCGCGACCGCGCCCATGCCCGCCGCGCCGCCCTGGCCGATGCACTGATGCAGACCGGCGCCGCCCCCCGGATCGACGCCGATGTGCTGGACATGCTGCGCAGCGAAGCCGCAGCGAAACAGGCGGCGCGCGCGGCCCGGGCCGCCGCCACCCGCGTGGAATTCTTCACCATGGTGAGGGGAGAGGACAAGTGACCGCAATCCTGACCGGCGGCTTTGCCGAGCCCGCGGTGCAATCCGCCCAGGCCTTTCGCGCGGTGCTGGAGGCGATGGCCCGCCCCGGCCGCATCTTCACCGTCGCCGGGGCCACGCCCCCTGCCCCGCTGTCCGTTGCCGCCGGCGTGGTCCTGCTGACCCTGACCGACGGCACGACACCCCTGCATCTGGCCGGTGCCGCCGATTGCGAGGCGGTGCGGGGCTGGATCGCCTTTCACACCGGCGCTCCGCTGGTTTCCGCCGGGCAGGCGCAGTTCGCGCTTGGCACATGGCAGGCGCTGACCCCGGTGGCGCGGTTCCCCGTGGGCGAGCCGTCCTATCCCGACCGGTCCGCGACCCTCATCGTCGAGGTGGGCCGGCTGGAGGCGCAAGGCCCGCGCCTGACCGGCCCCGGCATCGAAACCGAGGCCCGCCTTTCCCTGCCGGAAACGGCGGCCTTCCGCGCCAACCGGGCGCTGTTCCCGCTGGGGTTCGACACGATCCTGACCTGCGGCGACCGTCTTGCCGCGCTGCCCCGCACCACGCATGTGGAGGATAACTGATGTATGTCGCAGTCAAAGGCGGCGAACGCGCCATCGACGCCGCCCATGCTTGGCTGGCCGAGGAGCGCCGGGGCGACCCGGCCGTGCCCGAGCTGCGCCTTGACCAGATCCGCGAGCAGATGGCGCTGGCGGTCAACCGGGTGATGGCCGAAGGCTCGCTTTACGACCCCGACCTGGCGGCGCTGGCGATCAAGCAGGCGCGCGGCGACCTGATCGAGGCGGTGTTCCTGATCCGCGCCTATCGCACCACGCTGCCGCGCTTTGCGGCCTCGCGGCCGGTGGAAACCGCCGCGATGGCGGTGGACCGGCGGGTTTCGGCCACCTTCAAGGACCTGCCGGGCGGGCAGGTTCTGGGGCCGACCTTCGACTATACCCACCGGCTGCTGGATTTCGCGCTGGCCGCGGAGGGCGAGGTTCCGCCCGCCCCCACCGCCGAGGCCGGGGCCGAGGCGGTGCCGCATGTCACCTCGCTTCTGGACCGGGACGGGCTGATCGAGGCGGAAATGCCCGACGACACCGCCCCCACCGACCTGACGCGCGTGCCGCTGGAACTGCCCGCCAGCCGCGCGCTGCGGCTTCAGGCGTTGGCGCGGGGGGATGAGGGGTTCGTGCTGTCGCTGGCCTATTCCACGCAGCGCGGTTATGGCCGCACCCATGCCTTCGTCGGCGAATTGCGCATCGGCCGCGTGGCGGTCGAGGTCGACCTGCCCGAACTGGGCTTCGCGGTCGAGATCGGCGAGATCGAGCTGACCGAATGCGAGACGGTGAACCAGTTCAAGGGCTCGAAAACCGAACCGCCGCAGTTCACCCGCGGCTATGGGCTGGTGATGGGCCAGTCCGAACGCAAGGCCATTTCCATGAGCCTTGTCGACCGCGCCCTGCGCTGGAAGGAACTGGGCGAGGATTTCACCGGCGCCCCCGCGCAGGACGAGGAATTCGTGCTGTCGCATTGCGACAACATCCAGGCGACCGGGTTCTTGGAGCATATCAAGCTGCCCCACTACGTCGATTTTCAGGCCGAGCTGGAGTTGATCCGGCGGCTCAGGGCCGAAGCCATGCAGGTGAAGGAGGCGGCGCAATGACCGATCAGGCCTATAACTTCGCCTATCTGGACGAACAGACCAAACGGATGATCCGACGCGCGCTGCTGAAGGCGCTAGCGATCCCCGGCTATCAGGTGCCCTTCGCCAGCCGCGAAATGCCGATGCCCTATGGCTGGGGCACCGGCGGGGTGCAGGTGACGGCCGCCTGCCTGACGCCCGAGGACCGGCTGAAGGTCATCGACCAGGGCGCCGACGACACGACCAACGCCGTGTCGATCCGCCGCTTTTTCCAGCGCACGGCAGAGGTGGCGGTGACGGAACACACTGCCGATGCAACGATCATCCAGACCCGCCACCGCATCCCCGAACAGCCCCTGACCGAGGGTCAGATCCTGGTCTATCAGGTGCCGATCCCCGAACCCCTGCGCTTTCTGGAACCGCGCGAGACCGAGACGCGCAAGATGCACGAGCTTGAGGAATACGGCCTGATGCATGTGAAGCTTTACGAAGACATCGCCCGGCATGGCGAGATCGCGACCGCCTATGCCTATCCGGTCCGGGTCGAGGGGCGCTATGTCATGGACCCCTCGCCGATACCGAAGTTCGACAACCCGAAACTGGCGGGCAACCCGGCGATCCAGCTGTTCGGCGCGGGGCGCGAAAGCCGGATCTACGCGGTGCCGCCCTATACCGATGTGGTCAGCCTCGACTTCGAGGATCATCCCTTCGTGGCGTCCAAGGCGGACCATGCCTGCGACTTGTGCGGATCGGCGACCAGCTATCTGGACGAAGTGATCACCGACGACCGCGGCAGCCGGATGTTCGTCTGTTCCGATACCGATTTTTGCGCCAGCCGTCAGGCCGATGGCCATCGCGGGCGGCTTGCGCCGAAGGGGGCCTGATGCGCGACCGGCAAGATTCCTTGAAGCATTCCGGCAAGGGTTCTGCAAAACCCGTGCCGCATCACCGGAAAGGATGCGCGTGATGGGACTGGTGGAATTGGGCATCCCGGCCGCGGCCGGGCCGCAGCCGCTGCTTTCGGTGGCGGGGCTGAGCAGGTTCTACGGCCAGCGGATCGGCTGTGCGGATGTGTCCTTTGATCTGTGGCCGGGCGAGGTGCTGGGCATCGTCGGCGAAAGCGGGTCGGGGAAATCGACACTGCTGTCCTGTCTGGCCGGGCATCAGCGCCCGGATGAAGGGACGATCCATTTCGACGGCACCGATGTGCTGTCCCTGTCCGAGGCGGAACGGCGCAGGCTGCTGCGCGTCGACTGGGCCTATGTCCACCAGAACCCGCGCGACGGGTTGCGGATGGGCGTCAGCGCCGGGGGTAACGTGGGCGAGCGGCTGATGGGCGCCGGCGCGCGGAACTATGGCGCGATCCGCGACAAGGCGACCGACTGGCTGGGCCGGGTCGAGATTGCGGCCGAACGGATCGACGACCGGCCTTCGGCGTTTTCCGGCGGGATGCAGCAGCGGTTGCAGATCGCCCGCAACCTGGTGACCGGGCCGCGGCTGGTCTATATGGACGAGCCGACCGGGGGCCTTGATGTCAGCGTCCAGGCGCGGCTGCTGGACCTGCTGCGCGGGCTGGTGCGCGATCTTGGCCTTTCGGTGATCATCGTGACGCATGATCTTGCCGTGGTGCGGCTGCTGGCCGACCGGCTGATGGTGATGAAATCGGGGCGGGTGGTGGAAACCGGCCTGACCGATCAGGTGCTGGACGACCCGCAACATGCCTATACGCAGTTGCTGGTATCTTCGATCCTTCAGGTGTGAGATGAAAACGATGATCGAGATTTCCGGCCTGGCCAAAGCCTTTACCCTGCACAACCAGGGCGGCGCGACGATCCCGGTTATGGCCGGCGGCGCGCTGTCGGTGGCCGCGGGCGAATGCGTGGGCCTTGTGGGTCAGTCGGGCGCGGGCAAATCCACGCTGATGCGGATGATCTATGGCAATTACCTTGCGGCGGCCGGCACGATCCGCGTGGCGGATCTGGACGTGACGCGGGCCGCGCCGCGCCAGATCATCGCGCTGCGCCGCGATACGCTGGGATATGTCAGCCAGTTCCTGCGCGTCGTGCCGCGCGTCCCCACGATCGAGGTGGTGGCCGAGCCGCTGCTTGTGCTGGGCACCCCCGCCGACCGGGCGCGGGCGCGGGCGGCCGATCTTCTGGCGCGGCTGAACATTCCCGAACGGCTGTGGTCGCTGTCGCCCACCACCTTTTCGGGGGGCGAACAGCAGCGGGTGAACATCGCCCGCGGGTTCGCCCATCCCTATCCGGCGCTGCTGCTGGACGAGCCGACTGCCAGTCTGGATGCCGCCAACCGCGAAGTGGTGCTGACCCTGATCGAAGAGGCCAAGGCGCGGGGCGCCGCGATCCTGGGCATCTTCCATGACGAGGCGGCGCGCGAAAGGGTCTGCGACCGACTGGTGGATGTGACGGCCTTTACCCCAAAGGCCGCGGCATGACGCGGCTGGTGGCGGTCGTCGGGCCTTCGGGGGCGGGGAAGGACACGCTGATGGCGATGGCCTGCGCCGCGCTGCCCGATGCCCGCGCCGCCCGCCGGGTCATCACCCGCCCGGCCGGGGCGGGGGGCGAGGATTTCGAGGGCGTGACGGATCTGGCCTTTGCCGCGCGGGTCGCGGCCGAGGATTTCGCCCTGCACTGGCAGGCGCACGGTCTGCGCTATGGCATTCCGGCCAGCGAGCTGACGGGGGCGGGAACGGTGCTGTTCAACGCCTCGCGCGCGGTGCTGGCACAGGCGCGGCGGGAGTTCCCCGATCTTGTCGTGCTGTTGGTCACAGCCCCGCCGCAGGTTCTGGCCGCACGGCTGGCCGGGCGCGGGCGCGAGACGGCGCCGGATCAGGCCGCGCGTCTTGCCCGCGCCGGGTTCTCGCTGCCCGAAGGGATCGCGGCGCGCGTCGTCATGAACGACACCACCCCCGAGGACGGGCTGGCGCGATTCATCGCGGCCCTTCAGCCGGAAAGGGTATAGCGGTGCAGCAGATGGAACCGTCCGTCCGCCGCCTCGCCGAACAGGCACAGCTCGTCGACCGTAAAGGGCGCGGGCAGGACGGGCGCGAAATGCGCCGACAGGACCGTCTCTGCCTGCGCGGCCATCTCCGGCTCCAGCCGGTCGGTCAGCGTCAGGTGGAAGCGGAATTCCTCCATCACATAGGGATAGCCCCAAAGGTCCAGAAGCTGTCTCTGCCGGACGGTCAGCCGTTCGGGGCGGCGGCGGGCGACCTCTGCCTCGGTCAGGGGCGCGCGGAAGGGGTCCAGCGCCCGCACCACCCCGGCCGCCAGATCGCACAGCGGTGCGGGGTCGCCCTGCGGAACCAGCGCCAGAAAACCATCGAGGTTCTTCAGCCGCAGCCCCGGCAGCGACACCGGGGGCAGGTCCGCGCAAAGCCCCGCCATCGCTTGGTTCAGCGCGTCGGCACTCTGGCCCGTGGCCAGACGGAAGGGTGGCTTGACCGTGCCGTGAAAGCCGTATTTCCGCGGGTCGCGCGTGATCCCGGCCGCGGGCAGGCCAAGGTCGGGCGGTGCAACCTCGCGCCCCGCTGCGGCATCCCAGCCCAGCCATGCGGCGGCACGGGCGGCGAATTCCCCCGCCGGGGGGGCGTAATAGACGGCGTAACGCTTCATAGGTTCCATGGCACGGGCCTTATCGGGCAAGTGTCACACGCCTGTGACACTTGGGTGGCATTCAGCCGCCCCGCAGCATGGATCGCAAGACAGGACGAAAAGCAATGACCGACACCATCCTTGCCAATGCCACGCTGGTCCTGCCGAACGAGGTGATCCGCGGCGCGGTCCGCCTGTCGGGCGGCAAGATCGACGACATCGCCCCGGGCAGCGCCATTCCCGCGGGGGCCATCGACTGCGAGGGCGATCTGGTCATGCCCGGCCTGATCGAGCTGCACACCGACAACCTGGAACGCCACATGCAGCCGCGGCCGCGGGTGAACTGGCCGCATCAGGCGGCGATCATCGCCCATGACGCGGAACTGGCCAGCGTCGGCATCACCACGGTCTTCGATGCGCTGCGGGTCGGCTCGGTCGTCAATTCGGCGACGAACTACGGCGAATATGCCCGGTCCCTGGCCAGCGAGATCCTGGACCTGCGCGCGCGCGGCGCGCTGCGGATCAGCCATTTCCTGCACCTGCGGGCGGAAATCTGTTCGGAAACGCTGGTGGACGAAATGGCCAAGTTCGGCCCCGACGACCGCATCGGCATCGTCAGTCTGATGGACCATACGCCCGGCGAGCGGCAGTTCCGCGACCTGACGAAGCTCAAGGAATATGTCTGCGGCAAGCATGGCCTGTCGGACGAGGGGTTTCTGGACCATGTGGCCAGCCAGCGGGCGCTCCGCGACCGGCTGGGCGCCCTGCACGAGACGACGGCGGTGGCCGAGGCGCGGCGCTATGGCGCGACGCTGGCCAGCCATGACGACACGACCGCCCCGCAGGTGGCGACCTCTTCGGCGCATGGCGTGCATTTCGCCGAATTTCCCACCACGACCGAGGCCGCGCGCGCCTGCCACGACCATGGCATCCGCGTGATGATGGGGGCGCCGAACCTGATCCGCGGCGGATCGCATTCCGGCAATGTGGCGGCCAGCGCCCTGGCCGAGGCGGATCTGCTGGACATCCTGTCGTCGGACTATGTGCCCTCGGCGCTGCTGTCGGGCGCGCTGATGCTGGGCGATCTGTGGGGCGACATGGCGCGCGGCATCGCCACCGTGACCGCCGCCCCGGCCGAGGCGACGGGCCTGACCGACCGCGGGCATCTGGTGGCCGGGGGCCGCGCCGACGTGATCCGCGTCGGGCGGGTGGGCGATGCGGGTGTGGTGCGCGGCGTCTGGGTGCAGGGCCGCCGCGTGGGCTGATGCCGCGACCCGGCGCAAGGGGCGCTGTCCCGGACCGCGCCGCAGCGGCTGCGATCTCACCCCGAACAGCCGGGTCCGTGTCCGCCGAGAGGTGGGGAACGCCTTGACGGCCCTGCCGGATGTCCGGTCGATCATCACCGCTTTCACCCTGAAACGGGTAAAGAATTCGCTTAACGTCCCGTGCTGAACGACACAGGGCGCGCAGGATACGCGCGCCCTGTGTTCCGCTGTGAAGGCGGAGAGTTCAGACCCGTTCGGTCGCGATGGCGATGCCCTGACCCACGCCGATGCACATGGTCGACAGCGCGCGCCTGCCGCCGGTCAGCGCCAGTTGCAGCGCCGCCGTGCCGGTGATCCGCGCGCCCGACATGCCAAGGGGGTGGCCAAGTGCGATGGCGCCGCCGTTCGGGTTCACCCGCGCGTCGTCGTCCGCGATGCCAAGGTCGCGCAACGTGGCCAGACCCTGTGCCGCAAAAGCCTCGTTCAGCTCGATCACGTCGAAATCGGATTGCGACAGCCCCAGCCGCGCCATCAGCTTTTTCGAGGCCGGCGCCGGGCCGATGCCCATGATCCGCGGCGGAACGCCCGCCGTCGCGCCGCCCAGCACACGGACGATCGGCGTCAGCCCGTATTTGCGCGCGGCCTCGGCACTGGCAAGGATCAGCGCCGCCGCCCCGTCGTTCACGCCGCTGGCATTGCCCGCCGTGACCGAGCCGTTGGGGAACAGCGGCTTCAGCTTGCCCAAAGCCTCCATCGAGGTGGCACGAGGGTGTTCGTCGCGATCCACGACCAGCGCATCGCCCTTTTTCTGCGGGATGGTGACGGGGGTGATTTCCTTGGCCAGCCGCCCGTTCCCCTGGGCCGCCGCGGCCCTGGACTGGCTGGCAACGGCCATGCGGTCCTGATCCTCGCGCCCGATGCCAAAATCGTCGGCGACGTTCTGGCCGGTCTGCGGCATGGAATCGACGCCGTATTGCGCCTTCATCAGCGGGTTGATGAACCGCCAGCCGATGGTCGTGTCATGAATCTCGGCCGCGCGGGAAAAGGCGGTTTCCGCCTTTGGCATGACGAAGGGCGCGCGCGACATGCTTTCGACGCCGCCCGCGATCATCAGC
>JASGFG010000033.1:0-36462 GCA_047605605.1 Paracoccaceae bacterium
GCCTTGGCCTGCTTGCCGGTCAGCACGTCGAATTTCGCCGTGGCATGGCCCTTGTCGGCCGCCGCCTCGGCCGGGGCATAGCCCTTGCCCTTTTTGGTGATCACATGGATCAGCATCGGCCCCGTCGCCCGCGCCTTGACCGTGCGCAGCACCGGCAGCAGCTGGTCCATGTCGTGCCCGTCGACCGGGCCGACATAGGAAAAGCCCAGTTCCTCGAACAGGGTGCCGCCGACGGTCATGCCCTTCAGCAGTTCCTTGGCCCGGCGCGCGCCTTCCTGAAGCGGTTCCGGCAGCAGGCTGACCGCGCCGCGCGCCGCCGCCTTCAGGTCGTTGAAGGGCTGGCCCGCATAAAGGCGGCTGAGGTAGGAAGACAGCGCCCCCACCGGCGGGGCGATGGACATCTCGTTGTCGTTCAGGACGACGAACAGCCGCTTGCCCAGATGGCCCGCGTTGTTCAGCGCCTCGAAGGCCATGCCGGCGCTCATCGCGCCATCGCCGATGACGGCAATCGCATCGCCCGGATCGCCGCCCAGATCGGCCGCCACCTTGAACCCCAGGGCCGCGCTGATCGAGGTGGAGCTGTGCGCCGCCCCGAACGGATCATACCGGCTTTCCGACCGCTTGGTGAACCCCGACAGCCCGCCCTCGGTCCGCAGGGTGCGGATCCGGTCGCGGCGCCCGGTCAGGATCTTGTGCGGATAGCACTGGTGCCCCACGTCCCAGATCAGCTTGTCGCGCGGCGTGTCGAAGGTGGCGTGAAGGGCGACGTTCAGTTCCACCACCCCCAGCCCCGCGCCCAGGTGCCCCCCGGTTTCGGAAACGGCGGAAATGGTTTCCGCCCGCAATTCATCGGCGACCAGCCGCAATTCGCGGTCGGACATGTAGCGCAGATCGGCCGGGGTTTTCACCCGGTCCAGCGTCGGGGTCTTGGGTCGGTCGGTCATTCCTGCCAGTTCCTCGGCCACGCTTCACGCATCCCGATCCTATCAGCTTTCGCGCGAGATAGCGAAGCGTGCCGCCGCGATCAAGTTCGCCGCCCGGCCGCCATAGGGGGCCAGCGCCGCCTCGGCCTGGTCCACCAGTGCTGCCGCCCGCGCCTTGGCCCCCGCAAGGCCCAGAAGCGAGACGAAGGTGGCCTTGCCCGCCTCGGCATCCTTCTGCACCCGCTTGCCGGTCTTTTCGGGGTCGCCCTCCACGTCCAGCACATCGTCGGCGATCTGGAAGGCCAGGCCCAGGGCCGCCGCATAATCCGACAGCGGCGCGGGATCGGCCCCGGCCAGCACCGCCCCCGCCTCGGCCGACCAGCGGATCAACGCCCCGGTCTTGGCGGCCTGCAATTCGGTGATCTCGGCCAGCGTCAGGGGCACGTCGGCGGTTTCCGCCGCGATGTCCAGCGCCTGGCCCAGAACCATGCCCCGCGCCCCTGCGGCTCGCGCCAGCCCGGCGACCAGCGCGATCCGCCTTTCGGCAGGCCCAAGCGCCGGGTCGGCCAACAGGTCGAAGGCCAGCGTCTGCAACGCATCGCCCGCCAGCACCGCCGTCGCCTCGTCCCATTTCACATGCACCGTGGGCTGCCCGCGGCGCAGGTCGTCGTCATCCATGCAGGGCAGATCGTCATGGATCAGCGAATAGGCGTGCAGCGCCTCGACCGCCGCGGCCGCCGAAACCGCCGCCTCGGGGGCGATCCCGTGCATCGCGGCGCCTTCCAGCACCAGAAAGCCGCGCAGCCGCTTGCCGCCCACCAGCGCATAGCGCATCGCATGGATCACCGGCCGGTCCGCGGCCCCCCGCAGCGCCGCAGCCAGCCGCGCGTCGATCCGCGCCGCGGCCTCGCCAAGAGCCTCGGGAAAGCTCACAACCCCTCCACCGGAGTGGTGCCGGTGGCGCGGCCTTCCTGCTGGCGGATCAGTTCCACCTTTTCCTCGGCGGCTTTCAGCTTGTCGGCGCAATGGGCCTTCAGCGCGGCGCCGCGCTCGTAAAGGGCGATCGAGGCTTCCAGCGCCACATCGCCGCGTTCCAGCTGGCCCACGACGCCTTCCAGCGCGGTCATGGCCTCTTCAAAGGTCATTTCGGAAATCGGTTTGTCGGTCATCTTCGCCCCCGGCCGTTCTGCCATTCTGAAACCACATCCCCCCGGCGGAGTCGAGAGTGCCCCGCCCCCTGCGCCCCGCCCCCTGCGCCCCCATGTGTGCGGCGCAGGGCAGCCATGCGCCGCTAGCGCAAACATTTCCTTGCCTGACGCCGGGGCACATGAGATGGCTGCGCCATAGCAAGACCTGCCGCGAACAGGACCGCATTCCCATGCCCAGCCTCGACTGCACCGCCGACGCCCCGCCGGCGGCCCGGCCCAATCCGACGCTTGTCCACCTTGCGCTGGCACTGGGCGGATTTTCTATCGGCACCTCTGAATTCGAGGCGATGAGCCTGCTGCCCTATTTCTCGCGCGATCTGGGCATCGACGAGGCGACAGCCAGCCATGTGATCAGTGCCTATGCCCTGGGGGTGGTCATCGGGGCGCCGGTTCTGGCGGTCGTAGGGGCGCGGATGTCGCGGCGCACGCTGCTGATCGTGCTGATGCTGGCCTATGCGGTGGGCAACATCCTTTCGGCGCTGGCGGGGTCGTATAACCTGCTGATCCTGTCGCGGTTCCTGTGCGGCCTGCCGCATGGCGCGTTCTTCGGCGTGGGCGCCCTGGTCGCGGCCAGCGTCGTGCCGCCGGGGCAGAGGACCAAGGCCATCGCCCGGATGATGATCGGCCTGACGATTGCCACCGTCATCGGCGTGCCGCTGGCCAGTGTGCTGGGCCAGACGGTCGGCTGGCGGTGGGGCTTCGGCCTCGTGGCGCTGCTGGCCTCGGCCACAGCGACGGCGGTGTTCCTCTATGCGCCCAAGGATGCGCCGCGGCGCGACGTCAACCCGCTGTCCGAGCTTTCGGCGCTGGGCAACCGGCAGGTCCTGCTGACACTGGCGACGGCGGCCATCGGCTTTGGCGGATTCTTCGCGGTCTATACCTATGTCGCCTCGACCCTGATCGAGGTGACGGGCACGGGCGGCGCCTCGGTTCCGCCGGTGCTGGCGCTGATGGGGGTGGGGATGACGCTGGGCACGCTGCTGGCGGGCTGGGGCGCGGACCGCAACCCGGTGATGGCGGCCTGGGTGATCCTGATCTCTTCGATGCTTCTGATGCTGGTCTATCCGTCCACGACGGGGAACATCTGGATCATGGCGGGCGTGCTCTTCTGCATCGGGCTGTCGGGCAGCCTTGGCACCGTCCTGCAAGGCCGGCTGATGGATGTCGCGGGCGAGGCGCAGACCATGGCCGCCGCGATGAACCATTCCGCCTTCAACGCCGCCAATGCCCTCGGCCCGCTGCTGGCCTCGATGGCGGTCGCCGCCGGTTACGGCTTTCCCGCCTCGGGCTATGTGGGCGCGGGCCTCTGCGTCGCGGGGATGGTGATCTATGCGATCACCCTCTGGGACGCGCGGCGCAACCCGCCGCCCCTCCTTCACCGCATCCACTGATCCCTTCGCGCTTGCCCCTTCATCTTGGCCCAAATACCCTGCGGGGTGGTCCGGAGGGGTGCAAAACCCCTCCGGGGCCGGCCAAAGGGGCGACGCCCTAGGCCCCGGCCAGCGCCGCCAGCCCCTCGCGATAGGTCGGGTAAAGCAGCCTCACCCCCAGTTCCGCCTTGATCCGGTCATTCCTGACCCGCTTGGATTCCGCATAAAAGCTGCGGGCCAGGGGCGTCATCTCGGCCTCGTCATAGGGGATTTCCGGCGGACGCGGCAGGCCCAGCAGGTCGGCGGCATAGGCCAGAACCTCGTCAGGGGGTGAGGGGTCGTCGTCGCAGACGTTGTAGATCGTCCCCGGCGCCGGCGCATTGATCGACGCCTCCAGCACCTGTGCGATGTCGTCCACATGGATGCGGCTGAACACCTGCCCCTGCTTCACGATCAGCCGCGCCGTGCCGGCCCTGACCTTTTCAAACGGCCCCCGTCCGGGACCATAGATCCCGGCAAGGCGAAAGATGTGCAGGGGCAGGCCCATCCGCTGCCAGGCCGCCTCGGCCTCGGCCCGCTGCACGCCGCGGCGGGTCAGCGGCTCCAGCGGGCTGCGTTCGTCGACCCAGCCGCCCTGACGGTCGCCATAGACCCCGGTGGTGGACAGGTATCCCACCCAGTCCGGCCGCGCGGCGGCGATCTGCGCGGCATGGCTGCGCAGCACCGGGTCGCCCTGATCGTCCGGCGCGATGGAGATCAGCAGATGGCTGGCCGCCTCCAGCGCCGGGCGCAGGTCGGTGGGCAACAGCAGCGGCCTGACCCCGCTGTCGCGGATGGCGCGGGCCTTGGCCGGGTCGCGCGTCGTGCCGGTGATCTGCCAGCCCTGCGGCACCAGGCGCCGGGCCAGCGCCTGCGCCGAATAGCCATGGCCAAGGGAGAGAAGCGTTTTCATTCCCCGACTATCTCCCGGCCCCGCCCGGCCCGCAAGACGGTCGCTGTGCAAGCAGTCACTTGCCTGTTTCGCGGGCTTCGTATCAGGATGGGCGACATTTCCAGCGGACAGACCATGCACGACGCCCATACGATCCTGACGCCCCAGTATCCGGCCCCCGAAAGTTTCACCGACGCCACCGCCGCCGTCGCCCGGCTGGAAGAGATCTATGCAATCTCGCTGGAGTTCCTGTTCGCCCAGTTCAACCGGGTGATCGCGACGGGCCGTCCCGCCACGCGGCTGCGCGCCTTCTACCCCGAGGTGCGGCTGACCGTGACCAGCTTTGCCAAGGCGGATTCGCGGCTGTCCTTCGGCCATGTCTCGGCGCCGGGCACCTATTCGACCACGATCACCCGGCCCGACCTGTTCCGCAACTACCTGACGCAGCAACTGGGCCTGCTGATCCAGAACCATGGCGTGCCGGTGATGATCGGCGTGTCGGAAACCCCGATCCCGATCCACTTTGCGCTGGCCGGAAATCCGGCGGTTCTGGTCCCGCAGGAAGGGGCGCTGGACTTTTCGCTGCGCGATGTGTTCGACGTGCCGGACCTGGCCACCACGAACGACGACATCGTGAACGGCTTTCGCCTGACGCACCCGGACGGGTCTTTCCCGCTGGCCCCGTTCACCGCGCAACGGGTGGATTATTCGCTGGCCCGCCTGTCGCATTACACCGCGACCGATGCCACGCATTTCCAGAACCATGTGCTGTTCACCAACTATCAGTTCTATGTCGATGAATTCGAGGCCATCGCCCGCGCCGCGCTGGCCGACCCCGACAGCGGCTATTCCGCCTTTGTCGCGCCCGGCAATCAGGTGATCGAGGCGGCGGATGCGCCGCTGGTGCCGCTGACCAAGATGCCGCAGATGCCGACCTATCACCTGAAACGCCCCGACGGGCAGGGGATCACCCTGGTCAACATCGGCGTCGGCCCGTCGAATGCGAAAACCGCCACCGACCATATCGCGGTGCTGCGCCCCCATGCCTGGCTGATGGTCGGCCATTGCGCGGGGCTGCGGAACACGCAGGCCCTGGGCGATTTCGTGCTGGCCCATGCCTATCTGCGCGAGGATCACGTTCTGGACGACGACCTGCCGGTCTGGGTGCCGATCCCGGCGCTGGCCGAAATCCAGATCGCGCTGGAAGACGCGGTGGAAGAGGTGACGCAGCTGGAAGGCTATGAGTTGAAGCGGATCATGCGCACCGGCACCGTGGCGACCATCGACAACCGCAACTGGGAACTGCGCGACCAGTCCGGCCCGGTGCAGCGCCTGTCGCAGTCGCGCGCCATCGCGCTGGACATGGAGTCGGCAACCATCGCCGCCAACGGGTTCCGGTTCCGTGTGCCCTATGGCACCTTGCTGTGCGTGTCGGACAAGCCGCTGCATGGCGAGTTGAAGCTGCCCGGCATGGCGTCGGACTTTTACCGCACCCAGGTGGCGCGCCATCTGCGCATCGGCATCCGCGCGATGGAGACGCTGCGCGAAATGCCGGTAGAGCGCATTCACAGCCGCAAGTTGCGCAGTTTCGAGGAGACAGCCTTCCTCTGACGCCGCGAAAACCGGGCGAAATCCGCCCATTCGCGGCGGTTGGGGCTTGATTTGTTCGGTGAAAACCTGTGTAGCGGGTCCGGTCGCCCCGACGGGCCACAAGACAAACCGCCCCGCAAGCGGGCAGAAAAAGGAACGAGAGATGTCGAAACCGATGACCAAGACCCAGCTTGTCGCCGCGCTTGCCGAAGCCATGGGGTCGGACAAGAAAACTGCGGGCGCCGCGCTGGATGCCATCGCCTCGGTCGTCGCGCGCGAAGTGGCCGCGGGTGGCGCCGTCACCCTGCCGGGTCTGGGCAAGGTTGCCTGCAAGGCCCGCCCCGAGCGTCAGGTCCGCAACCCGGCCACCGGCGAAACCGTGACCAAGCCCGCCGACAAGCAGGTGAAAGTCACCGTGGCCAAGGCCCTGAAAGAAGTCGTCAACGCCTGATCCTTTCGCCCTTGCGGGCGGGATGGGGGTTTGAAAGGGTCGCCGCACGGCGGCCCTTTTGCTTTGGCCCGGAAGGAAAGCGTCATGGATTTTCGCGCGATCGGCATGGGCGTGGCGTTCGCGCTGATGTGGTCTTCGGCCTTTGCCACGGCGCGGGTGATCGTGGCGGATGCGCCGCCCCTGTGGGCGCTGGTCGCCCGGTTCGCCGTTTCGGGCGCGGTGGCCTGCGGGCTGGCGCTGGCCATGGGGCAAAGCTGGCGGCTGGCAAAGGGACAGGGGCGGGCGGTCGTCGTCTTTGGCCTGTGCCAGAACGCCGCCTATCTGGGGCTGAACTTCGTCGCCATGCAGCGGGTCGAGGCGTCGGTTGCGGCCATCATCGGCTCGGCCATGCCGCTGAACGTGGCGATGCTGGGCTGGCTGTGGCGGCGCGACCGGATCGGGGGCCTTGGCCTTGCCGGGCTGGCCGCGGGATTTGCCGGGGTGGCGCTGATCATGGGCGTCCGCATTCAGGCGGGGGCCGATCCTGTCGGCGTGGGGCTTTGCATCTGCGCGGCGGTGGCGCTGGCCGTGGCCACGCTGACCGTGCGGGGGGCATCCGGCGGCGGCAACCTGCTGATGGTCGTGGGCTTGCAGATGCTGGTCGGCTGCGCCGCGCTGATCCCGCTGGCGACGCTGACCGAGGCGCTGGCGGTTCGCTGGTCCCCGCCGCTGGTCGCGGCCTTTGCCTATCAGGTGCTGGTGCCGGGCGTCCTTGCGACGGTGCTGTGGTTCAGGCTGGTGGGGCGGATCGGGGCGGTGCGCGCCTCGACCTTTCACTTTCTGAACCCGATCTTCGGGCTGGGGATCGCCGCGTTGTTGCTGGGCGAACATATCGGGGCGATGGACCTGATCGGCGCGGCCATCGCCATGGCCGGCATCCTGATGGTGCAGAGGGCGCGGGCCAGACGGGTCTAGCCGGCCCGCGCGGGCCGAAGGCCCCTATCGCCCGACCTGCGGTCCCCATGTATCGGAGAGGGCGAAGCCTTCGGCAAAGGGGTCGCGCGGGTCGATCCGCAATTCCTGCCGCCCGCTGATCCAGGCCTGCCCGGTGATGCGCGGCAGGATGGCGGGGCGGTTTCCGACCGTGGTTTCGCCGATCGCCTCGGCGATGAAGGTGCCGCCGATGGTGCTTTTGGAAATGCGGCGGTCGCCGACCCTGACCTCGCCCCGGGCATACATCGTGGCAAGGTTGGCCGACGATCCGGTGCCGCAGGGCGAACGGTCCACACGGCCCGGCTTCATCGTGGTGCAGGTGCGGATGGTGCCGTCGGGCTCGCGGTCGCGGAACATCACATAGGCCACTTCGTCCAGCCCCGGAATGTCGGGATGTGCGACGGTGATCCGCTGCTTCAGGATCTCCTTGATCTTCATCCCGGCCTCGGCCAGTTCGCGGGCGTTTTCGGGCGCGATGGTCAAGCCGACCTGCCCCACGTCGACCAGCGCATAAAACACCCCGCCAAAGGCGATGTCGGCGCGGATCGTGCCCCAGTCGGGTGTCGGCACCGGCAGGTCAAGCTCCAGCGCGAAGGCCGGCACATTGTCCAGGCTGACCGACAGGCAGCGCCCGCCCTCGCACCGGGCGCGGGCGATGATCAGCCCGGCGGCGGTGTCCAGCCGGACGGTGGTTTCCGGCTCCACCATCGGCACGCGACCCGATTCCAGCAGGGCGGTGACGACGCAGATGCAGTTCGACCCGCTCATCGGATGGGCCATGTCGGGTTGCAGGATGATGAAGGCGGCATCGGCATCGGGGCGGGTGGGAGGCAGCAGCAGGTTGGTGCTCATCGCGACATGGGCGCGGGGTTCGGTGGTGACAAAGCGGCGCAGGGAATCGTCCACCTTGTTGATATGGTTCATCTTGTCCAGAACCGTGGCGCCCGGAATCTCGGGCGCGCCGCCGACGATGACATTGCCGATCTCGCCCTGGGCATTCACCAGCAGGATTTCCAGCGCCTTGTCGAACTTCATTTTCAGACCCCATTCCCCAGGTTGACCGTCGCCCGGTTGCCGAGATCTGCTTGGTTTCCCGCCGCTTGTCCAGCCTCTGGCGTGGCCGCTGCGGTGCGGCGCCGGATCAGGCGGCAGGGGCGGGTGCAGGCGAGGCCCGGCCTGCATCGGCAACGCCTGCGGCCTTGGGAAACTGTCGGCAGGGTGTCGGCATCCCGCAAGCTGCATTGCCCGTGTCGACACGAGGGCATTGTCCCGCTAACCATGGGTCAGGCAACGGGGGCGGCGGGATGGACGAAACGGTCGAGGTCAGGCGCGCAAAGGGAACCGGCTGGAAATTCGCCTATGAAACGCTGCGCGACGAAATCCTGTCCCTGACGCTGGAGCCGGGGCAGCTGCTGGATGAAACGACGCTGGCGGACAGGTTCAGCATGTCACGCTCGCCCGTGCGCGAGGCGTTGATCCGGCTGGCGGGGGACGATCTGGTGGTGACGCTGTCGAACAGGTCCACGATCGTGGCGCCGATCGACATCATGACCTTTCCGAAATACGTCGAGGCGCTGGACATCGCCCAGCGGATGAACACCCGCCTTGCGGCGGAACTGCGCTCCGATGCCGACCTGAAAGCCATCGCCCGGCGGCAGAAGGAGTTCGAGGTGGCGGTGCGCACCAACCGCCACCTGTCCATGTCCGAGGCCAACAAGCAGTTCCACATGGCCATCGCCGTGGCGGGCCGGAATCCTTATCTGACCGGCTTTTACGGAAAGCTGCTGGATCAGGGGCGGCGGATGCTGCATCTGCACTTCGACTATCTGGAACGCACACCGGACAGCTATCTGCTGACCGATGAACATGCCGAGATGCTGGAGGCGATCCGCGACCGCGACGTGGACCGTGCCGATGCCCTGGCCCATGCCCATACCCGGCAGTTCCGCGATGCCTTTATCGACTTCATGAAGGAAAGCTATGCCGAAGGGATGCCGCTGGCAGCCCCGCGGCAAGGGTAAGGTCCCGACAGCCCGAAGGGGCCTGCTCGGGTCAGGGTGGAGGGCGGCTCAGCCGATCCGGCCGCGGATGCCGCTGGTCTGGCCGCGATCGCGCAGCAGGTGGTCCAGCAGGGTGCAGGCCATCATCGCCTCGCCCACCGGGACGGCGCGGATGCCGACACAGGGATCGTGGCGGCCCTTGGTGATAAGTTCCTTCTCGTGCCCCGCGCTGTCGATGGTGCGGCGCGGTGTCAGGATCGACGAGGTGGGCTTCACCGCGAACCGGCAGACGACCGGCTGGCCGGTGGAAATGCCGCCCAGAATGCCGCCCGCATGGTTCGACAGGTAAAGCGGCAGGCCGTCATTGCCCATGCGGATCTCATCGGCATTGGCGCTGCCGGTCAGTTCGGCCGCACCCATGCCTTCGCCGATCTCCACCGCCTTAACCGCGTTGATCGACATCATCGCCGCGGCCAGATCGCCGTCCAGCTTGCCATAGATCGGCGCGCCAAGACCGGGAGGCACGCCGGTCGCCACGATCTCGATCACCGCGCCGACCGAATCATGCGCCTTGCGCAGCCCGTCGAGGTAATCGGCCCATGTGGCGGCCATGACCGGATCGGGGCACCAGAACGGGTTTTCCCCGATCTGGTCCGCGTCGAACCGGCTGCGGTCGATGCGGTGGGGGCCGATCTGCGTCAGGTATCCGGTGATCTGGATGCCGGGGATCAGCGCATCCAGCGCCGCCCGCGCCACGCCTGCCGCCGCCACCCGCGCGGCGGTTTCGCGCGCCGATGACCGCCCGCCGCCGCGATAGTCGCGCAGCCCGTATTTCTGGTGATAGGTGATGTCGGCATGGCCGGGGCGAAAGCTTTGCGCGATGTCGCCATAGTCTTTCGACCGCTGGTCGGTGTTCTCGATCATCAGCTGGATCGGGGTGCCGGTGGTGCGCCCCTCGAACACGCCCGACAGGATGCGGACCTGATCGGCCTCTTGCCGCTGGGTGGTGAACCGGCTCTGCCCCGGTTTGCGTTTGTCGAGCCAGGGCTGGATCACCTCTTCGCTCAGCGCCACGCCGGGGGGGCAGCCGTCGACCGTGGCGCCAAGCGCGGGCCCATGGCTTTCGCCCCAAGTGGTGACGCGGAACAGGTGGCCAAAGGTGTTGAAGCTCATGCGCGGTCTCCTTGGCTTCGCAATAGGCGAAACGGGGGCAGCGGAAAAGACCCTTGCGCCCGGCGCGTGCGCCCTTATGTTCGACGCCACCTCGGGGTGCCCATCTGGGCTGAGATGCGAAAGCGGACCCGTTGAACCTGAACCGGATCATACCGGCGGAGGGAAGGTGCATGGCAACGCCCAAGCCCCGACCGTTCCGTCGCAGTTTGGAGGACCATGATGAAACTGATCCTGACTGCGGCCTTTGCGACGCTTGCCACGATGGCGGCGGCGGAAACGCCCGTTCTTACCGTCTATACCTATGACAGCTTCGTTTCCGAATGGGGGCCGGGACCGGCCATCGAAAAGGCGTTCGAGGCCGAATGCGGCTGCGATCTGAAATTCATCGGGTCCGCCGATGGCGCGGCGCTGCTGGCCCGTGTGCAACTGGAAGGCGCGAAGTCCGAGGCCGATGTGGTGCTGGGGCTGGACACAAACCTGACGGCGGCGGCGACCGCCACGGGCCTGTTCGCGCCGCATGGGCGGACGTTCAAGGGCGACATGCCGGTGGAATGGACCGATCCGGTGTTCCTGCCCTATGACTGGGGCTGGTTCGCCTTTGTCTACAACAGGACGAAACTCGCCACCCCGCCCGGCAGTTTCGAGGAACTGGCGGCCTCGGACCTGAAGATCGTCATCCAGGACCCGCGGTCGTCGACGCCGGGCCTGGGGCTGCTGATGTGGGTCAAGGATGCCTATGGCGAGCGCGCGGGCGAGATCTGGAAGGGGCTGGCCGACAATATCGTCACCGTCACCCCCGGCTGGTCCGAAGCCTATGGCATGTTCCTGGAGGGCGAGGCGGATATGGTCCTGTCCTATACCACCAGCCCGGCCTATCACCTGATCGCGGAAAAGGACGACACCAAGGCGGCCGCGCCCTTTGCCGAGGGGCACTACCTTCAGATCGAGGTGGCCGGAAAGCTGAAGGCGTCCCGGCATCAGGATCTGGCGGACAAGTTCCTGGCCTTCATGGAAACCGATGCCTTCCAGTCGGTCATACCGGAAACCAACTGGATGTATCCGGCGAAAACCCCGGCGGCGGGACTGCCCGAAGGGTTTGGCACCTTGATCCGGCCGGAAAAGTCGTTGCTGCTGTCGCCTGAAAAGGCCGAGGACCTGCGCGGACCGGCGCTGGAGGAATGGCGCGCGGCCTTGTCGCGCTGACATTCCGATCGCGGGCCTGTGGCCGGACCCGGAGAGGTTTTGCACCCCTCCGGACCTCCCCGCAGGGTATTTGGGCCAAGATGAAGGGGAGAGGTCGGCGTTTGGACCGGCAAGGGAACACGGGGCAAGGGGGACCGGCGGGGGGTGCCGTCGCGGTGGCCCTTGGGATTGTCCTGCTGACATTGGGCACACTGGCGGCGGTGGGGCTGCGCGCGGGCGGGTTTTCGCCGGCGGCGGCCGACTGGGCTGCGGTGCGGTTCACCGTGGTGCAGGCCGCGGTTTCCTCGGCGGTGTCGGTGGTGCTGGCGGTGCCGGTGGCGCGGGCGCTGTTCCGGCGGCGGTTTCCGGGTCGGGGCGGGCTGATCCTGCTGATGGGGGCGCCGTTCCTGTTGCCGGTGATGGTTGCCGTGATCGGACTGCTGGCGGTCTTTGGCCGGGCCGGTGTGTTCAATCAGGCGCTGGCGGCGGTCGGCCTGCCGCCGGTGTCGATCTTCGGCCTTCACGGGGTGATTCTGGCACATGTGTTCCTGAATCTGCCGCTGGCGGTCAGGATGCTGTTGCAGGGCTGGCAGGCGATTCCGGCCGAAAGGTTCCGGCTGGCGACGTCGCTGGGCTTCGGTCCCGGCGCGGTGTTCCGGCATCTGGAGGCGCCGATGCTGCGCGCCACCGCGCCCGGGGTGGCCGTGGTGATCTTTCTGGTCTGCCTGACCAGTTTCGCCGTGGTCCTGACCCTTGGGGGCGGGCCGCGCGCCACGAATGTGGAACTGGCCATCTATCAGGCGGTGCGGTTCGAATTCGACCTGGGCCGGGCGGCGGGGCTGGCGGGGGTGCAGTTCGCGCTGTGTGCGGCCTCGGTCGCACTGGCGGGTTGGGTGGCGATTCCGACGGGATTCGGCGCGGGTCTGGACCGGGCGGCGGATCTGCCCGGCCCCGGCGGCTGGCGGCGCATGGCTGATGCGGCTGCGATCCTGCTGGCGGCCGGCTTCCTGATGGTGCCGCTGGCCGCCGTTGTGCTGCGCGGCCTGCCGGGGCTGGCCGATCTGCCCGCCAGCATCGGCTGGGCGCTGCTGCGGTCGGTCGCGGTGGCCCTGGGGGCGGCGGCGCTGTCGGTGACGGCGGCGCTGGTGCTGGCCCTGGCCGTGGCGCGGGGGGCCGCGGGGCGGCGGCTGTTCGAGGGGGCGGCGATGCTGCCCATGGCGGCCTCGGGCCTGGTGCTGGGGACGGGACTGTTCCTGATCGTCCATCCCTTTGTGACGGTGGAAAGGCTGGCACTGCCCGTCACGCTGCTGGTCAATGCGGTGATGGCGCTGCCCTTCGTGTTCCGGCTGCTGCTGCCGCAGGCGCGGGCGATGGAGGCAGACTATGGCCGTCTGGCCGAGGCGCTGGACCTGCGGGGCCCTGCGCGGCTGCGGTGGGTCGTCCTGCCGCGGCTGGCTGCGCCGCTGGGATTCGGGGCCGGGATCGCCGCCGCCCTGTCGATGGGCGATCTGGGCGTCGTCGCGCTGTTCGCGGGGGAACGCGGCGTGACCCTGCCGCTGTTGGTCAGTCGGCTGACAGCGGCCTATCGGATGGAGCAGGCGGCGGGGGCGGCGCTGGTGCTGATGGCGGCCAGCTTTACCCTGTTCGCGATCCTGGACAGAGGAGGGCGGCGCATTGCTGGCGCTTGAACATCTGCTGCTGGTGCAGGACGACTTTCGCCTGACCGCCGACTGGACGGTGGCGCCGGGAGAAAGGGTGGCGGTGATCGGCCCCTCGGGTGCGGGGAAATCGACGCTGCTGATGGCGATCGCCGGGTTCTTTGCCCCCACAGCCGGGCGGATGACCTGGCAAGGCCGCGATCTTGGCCCCGTCCCGCCGGGAGAGCGGCCGGTCTCTGTCCTGTTTCAGGACCAGAACCTGTTCCCGCATCTGACGGTGGAAAGGAACCTGGCGCTTGGTCTGACCACGCGCGCGCGGCTGACGGCGGAAGAGCAGGGGCGCATCGCCCGCGTCCTGGCCCGCGTGGGGCTGGAGGGGATGGGCGTGCGCCGCCCGGCGGAACTGTCGGGCGGGCAGATGGGGCGGGCCGCCCTGGCACGGGCGCTGTTGCGGGCGCGGCCGGTGCTGCTGCTGGACGAACCTTTCGCCGCCCTTGGCCCGGCGCTGAAGGCCGGGATGGTGGCGCTGGTCAACGAGGTTGCGGATGAAACCGGGGCGCTGGTTCTGATGGTGACGCATGACCCGAACGATGCCCGCGCCATGGGCCGGACGGTTCTGGTGGCGGATGGCGTGGCCCATGCCCCCGCCGATACCGCCGCCCTGTTCGCCGACCCGCCCGCGGCCCTGCGCGACTATCTGGGGACGCCGCCCCGGCAATGAAAAACCCCGCCTGCAAGGGCGGGGTTTTCGCGTTTCATGTCGGGGGCGTTCAGGCCACCTTCTTGCCCTTGACGCCGGCCCAGAGCCGCTTGTTGGTCAGATACAGCAGCGAGGTCAGCACGATCAGGAAGATCACCGCGGTGAAGCCCGCATATTTGCGCTGCATCAGCTTTGGCTCGGCCGCCCACATCAGGAAGGCCGACACGTCGCGCGACATCTGGTCGACCGTCGCGGGCGTGCCGTCGGCATAGGTGACCTGCCCGTCCGAAAGGGGCGGCGGCATCTTGATCCAGCCGGTCGAGAAGGCGTGGTTCTCGTAGAAGGTCGTCCCCGCCTCTTCCTTGGTCTCGCCGGTAAAGCCGGTCAGGATGGCGTGGATGTATTCCGGCCCGCCGATCCCCTTGACCAGCTGGTTGATCCCCAATCCAGCGGGGCCGTGGAACGCCGCGCGCGCCTTGGCCATCATGCTGAGGTCCGGGGCCCCTGCCGCGGTATTGTGCGGGAAGTGGTCCTTCGGCTCGGCCGGGCGATCCTCGCCCGTTTCGGCATCGGTCACGGTGATGTTCTTGGCATAGGCGCGGACCTGATCCTCGGGGATCATCGGGCCGCCGGGGTCCGACAGGCTGCGGATCGCAACATAGCGCATCCCGTGGCAGGCGGCGCAGACCTCGGTATAGACCTGAAGGCCGCGTTGCAGCTGATGGGTGTCGTAGGTCCCGAACGGGCCTTCAAAGCTGAAGGCCACGTCCTCGATATGGCCGCCGCCTTCGTTCGCCAGGGCGGCGAACGGAAGCGTCAGGGCGGTTGCGGCAGTGATTGCGAGCTTGCGGATCATTGGCTTGCCTTTTCTCACTCGGCCGGGTGGGCTTTGGCACCGTAGTGCGCGTTGAAGTCTTCCTCGATGGTCGCGGGGATCGGCAGCGGCTTTTCGATCACGCCGAGGATCGGCAGGATGATCAGGAAATACGCGAACCAGTAGGTCGCCGCGATCAGCGAGATCCAGTCATAGGGGAAGTCGGTCGATTGCGCGCCCGCCCACATCAGCAGCACGAAGTCGAAGGCCAGCAGCCAGAACCACACCTTGAAGCGCGGACGATAGCGGCCCGAGCGCACCGACGAGGTGTCCAGCCAAGGCGCCAGCGCCATGACCGCGATGGCCCCGAACATCGCCAGCACGCCGAAGAACTTGGCGTCGACGATGCCGAAGGTCACGAAATGCACCAGCTGCACGACCCAGACATCCGAGGTGAAGGCCCGCAGGATCGCGTAGAACGGCAGGAAATACCATTCCGGCACGATATGCGCGGGCGTGGCGAGCGGGTTCGCCTCGATATAGTTGTCAGGGTGGCCAAGGTAGTTCGGCATGAAGCCGACGATGGCGAAGAAGACGATCATCACCACGCCAAGCGCGAACAGATCCTTGATGACGTAATAGGGCCAGAAGGGCAGCGTGTCCTTCTTGGCATTTTCCTTGGAATCGCGCCGCACTTCCACGCCGGTCGGGTTGTTGTTGCCGGTGGTGTGGAAGGCCCAGATGTGGACGGCGACCAGCGCCGCGATCACGAAGGGCAGCAGGTAGTGCAGCGAGAAGAAGCGGTTCAGCGTCGCGTTGTCGACCGCCGGCCCGCCCAGAAGCCAGGTCTGGATCGACGGCCCGATGCCGGGGATCGCGCCGAACAGGCCGGTGATCACCGTGGCGCCCCAGAACGACATCTGCCCCCAGGGCAGCACATAGCCCATGAAGGCCGTGCCCATCATGCAGAGGTAGATCAGCATCCCGATGATCCATGTCACCTCGCGCGGGGCCTTGTAGGAGCCGTAGTAGAGGCCGCGGAAGATGTGCAGATAAACCGCCACGAAGAACAGCGAGGCGCCGTTCGCGTGCAGATAGCGGATGAAATAGCCGCCGTTCACGTCGCGCATGATATGTTCGACCGAGGCAAAGGCCATGTCGACATGCGGGGTATAGTGCATGACCAGCACCACGCCGGTCGCGATCTGCAAGGCAAGGCAGAAGGTCAGGATGATGCCCCAGATCCACATCCAGTTGAGGTTCTTGGGGGTCGGGATCATCAGCGTGTCGTAAAGCAGCGCTACGACAGGCAAGCGGGCGTGAAGCCACTTTTCGATACCCGTCCTGGGCTCGTAATGGTCGTGCGGAATACCGGCCATCTGTCTGGCTCCTTAACCGAGCTTGATCGTTTTTTCGTCGGTGAACGCGACGATCGGGATTTCCAGGTTGCGCGGCGCCGGTCCTTTGCGGATGCGCCCGGCGGTGTCGTAGTGCGACCCGTGGCAGGGGCAGAACCAGCCGCCAAAGTCGCCCGCGTGATCCAGCGGCACGCAACCCAGGTGGGTGCAGACACCCATCGCCACCAGCCATTCGCCGGCCGCATCCAGCGCGCGGTTCTTGTCCTCGGCGGTGGCCTCGGCGGGCAGGTTGTCGTTCTCGGCTTTGGGGTCGACCAGATCGGACAGCGGCGTATTGCGCGCGGCGTCGATCTCTTCGGGGGTGCGGCGGCGGATGAACACCGGTTTGCCGCGCCATTTCACCGTCAGCTGGGTGCCGACCTCGACCGAGGACACATCGACGAAGATCGACGCAAGCGCCCGCGTGTCTGCCGAGGGGTTCATCTGGTTGACAAGCGGCCAGACCGCCGCACCGGCGGCGACAGCCCCGGCGCCCGCGGTGGCGTAATACAGGAAATCCCTGCGGGTGCCTACGTGATCGTCTGCGTGGGACACGAGAATTTCTCCCTTCCGGTGCTGCGTTTTGCGCGGCCCATATGAAACCGGGGCCGCGGTTTCCCGCAGCCTTCACGCGGCGGTTTTAACCGGGGCATCGCCAGCCGTCCAGCGGACAAACGGGCGCAACGTCCGGTAAGGGCGCGCGAATGTGTCGCAAGCGCCACCCTTGACGTGCGGATGCGGCGGAAATGTCGCGATGGGAATTGTGCAGCAAAAAGCTCGGGAAAGCGGCGGGGTGCGGGGAAGCCCGTGGTTTTGCGACGAATTGCTTCGGTGGGGCGATGTCGAGCGGCGAAGGCGGACAAAGGATCGCCAGCTCGCCGCTTTCGTCCGGTTGATTCGCCCCGGTCAGATCCGGCGCACGCGCAGCCGGGCCAGGGCGCTGGCGTCGATCTCGACCTCGCGGCCGCCCAGACGGACCACCCGGCGAAAGCGTGCGGCGGCGTTGGTCTGGCGGTCGCCCTCGGTCTCGCCCAGAACTTCCGACCGATGGATCGAAACCCCTTCGTCCAGCGCGTCGAGCGCATCTTCGGCCCGCTGGTCCACCCGGCCGGGATAGCCTTTTGCCGTGACGGCGCGGCGCAGCGTCCAGGCGGTATAGGCCGTGGCGGCGACGGCACCCACGCGGATCGCAAGGGGAAGAATGCGGGCAACGGGCATCGGATCCTCCTTCGGTGGCGCAAATGCTACGCCGGGCGCGGGGGCCTGTAAACCGCGCAAGGGTTGACTTCACGGCTTTGCGCAGCGCCTATCGTCGCGAAAACCGCGGGGGTCAGGATGCAGATGGATGAAAGCTGGCGCCGCGCGCTGGCGCCCGAACTGGCCGCCCCGCGGATGCAAGACCTGACGCGGTTTCTGGCCGCCCGCAGCGCGGCGGGGGCCACCATCCTTCCGCCCGAGGGCGACAGGTTCAGCGCCTTTGCCCTGACGCCCCTGCCGGCGGTCAAGGTGGTGATCCTGGGGCAGGACCCCTATCACGGGCCGGGGCAGGCGCATGGGCTGGCCTTTTCGGTGCGCCCCGGCGTGGCGGTGCCGCCGTCGCTGCGCAACATCTTCAAGGAGATCCAAGCCGACCTGGGCCTGCCTATCCCCCGGCATGGCCATCTGGACCATTGGGCGCGGCAGGGGGTGCTGATGCTGAACGACGTGCTGACGGTCGAGGCGGGGCAGCCCGGCGCGCATCAGGCCCGCGGGTGGGAGGATCTGACCGACGCCGCGGTGCGGGCGGTGAATGCCGGGCCGAATCCGGTGGCATTCCTGCTGTGGGGCAAGCCCGCGCAGAAGAAGGCCGGGCTGATCCAGGCGCGCCACCTTGTCCTGACCGCGCCGCACCCCTCGCCCCTGGCGGCGCATCGGGGGTTCTTCGGCTGTCGCCATTTTTCGCAGGCGAATGAATGGTTGGCGGAGCAGGCGCGCGCGCCGATCGACTGGTCGCTGCCGGAGGGGCAGGGCTGAGGGCCTCGCCCCTCGGGCCGGCCCGGAAGGGGTCTTGCACCCCTTCCGCGTCCATCGGCCGCCCGGACCGATGGCGCCCCCGATGGGCGCCCCCGCAGGGTATTTGGGCCAAGGTGAAGGCGGGGCAGGGTCAAGGTTGACGGAAGCCGCGGCCTAGCCCGCGGGTCCGGGCCCCCTTGCCAGCGGGGCAAGCGTGGGGCGGGTCGACTGGATGCTGACCGCTGCGGCATCCCCGACCGGAAACCAGCCAAAGGCGCCCGGCGCGAGGCTGAGGGTGCTGCCTGCCAGCGTGGCCCCCTCTGACGGGCCGATGGCGGCGGACAGGCCGACCGCCCGCAGATCCTGCGGCTGGTCGGAAAGGTTGAAGACACAGGCCAGCACCTGATCGGGCGCGCTGCGGGTAAAGGCCAGAACCGGTTCGGGCAGGTCGAAGAACCGGCCCTTGCCCAAGGTCAGCGCGGGGCAACCGCGACGAAACGCCAGGATCGCGCGATAGGTTTCCAGCACCGATCCCGGCACCCCGTCCTGCGCGGCGACGTTGCGGGCGTGCTGGGGCGGCTTGACCGGCAGCCAGGGCCGCGCGGTGGTGAAACCGCCGTTGGGGCCCGCATCCCATGTCATCGGCGTGCGGCAGCCGTCGCGCCCCTTGTCGCCGGGCCAGAAGCGGATGCCGCGCGGATCTGTCAGTTCGTCAAAGGCCAACTCGGTCTCGATCTGGCCCAGTTCCTCGCCCTGATAGAGGCAGACCGACCCCTCGAAGGACAGAAGCATCGCCGCCGCCAGTTTCGGGATGGCGTCGGCGATGCCGAATTCGGCCCAGCGGGTCGCATGGCGGATCACGTCATGGTTGGAAAACGCCCAGCAGGGCCAGCCGTTCGGCGCCCCGCGAAAGAAGTTCTCGATCCGGCTGCGAAAGTGCTGCGCGGTGAATTCCGGCCCCAGAAATTCAAAGGAATAGGCCATGTGAAGCCGGTGCGGGCCAGAGGTATAGGCCGCCATCAGCTCGATCGCGCGCTGGCCGTCGCCCACCTCGCCCACCATGGCGCGGGCGTCATAGCCATCCGTCAGGCGGCGCAGGCGTTCCAGAAACGGCAGGTTCTCGGGCTGGCTTTTGGAAAACAGGTGGTCCTGCATGTCATAGGGGTTGATCTCGGGCGCGGTCTTTTCCCGCGCCAGCGCGGGGTTCGACCGCAGCAGGGCGTCGTGGAAATAGTAGTTCACCGTATCCAGCCGGAACCCGTCCACGCCGCGGTCCAGCCAGAAGCGCATGGTTTCCAGCAGCCAGTCCTGCACCGCCGGATTGTGAAAGTTGAAATCCGGCTGGCTGGCCAGAAAGTTGTGCAAGTAATACTGCCGCCGGCCGGACTCCCATTCCCAGGCGCTGCCGCCAAAGACGGAAAGCCAGTTGTTCGGCGGCGATCCGTCGGGCTGCGGATCAGCCCAGACGAACCAGTCGGCCTTGGGGTTGGTCCGGTCGGCGCGGCTTTCGCGAAAGAACGGATGCTGGTCTGAACAATGGCTGATCACCTGATCGACGATGATGCGCAGCCGGAGGTCATGCGCCCGTGCGATCAGATCGTCGAAATCGGCCAGCGTTCCGAACAGCGGGTCGATGTCGGTATAATCCGACACGTCATAGCCCATGTCCGCCTGGGGCGAGGTGAAGACCGGCGAAAGCCAGACCGCATCCACCCCCAGCCGGGCGATATGGTCAAGGCGGCGGGTTATCCCCTTCAGGTCGCCGATCCCGTCGCCATTGTCGTCCTGGAACGACCGGGGATAGACCTGATAGGTCACGGACCCGCGCCACCATTCCGTCATGCCCGCCCCCTGAACAGCCGCCCTGCGCCAAGATTAGCGCCGCGGTGCAGAAAGGGAAGGCTCAGCGTTCGGCGGCAATGGCGGCCCGCGACGGCAGTGCGATCTGCGGGGCGACAACCAGCGTCATCATCCCGAGATAGCCGAAGACAAAGATAGCCAGTGCGACATAGCCGGATTTGCCGGGCGCAGGGCTGCGGAAAAGGCGGTTCATCAGGCAAGTCTCCTGTGCATGGCAGTGCCGGGCTTGCGGCTTTCGGTCGGCGCCAGCAGGCGGTCGCGGAAAGCCTTGCCCTGAGGCCACGGGCCGAATCCCGAAGCCACGTTGATATGCCCCGCCAGCCCCAGATCCTCGAACCCGGCCCCCCAGGCCTGGGCAAGATGGCGGACGCGGCCAAAGCCCATCCATGGGTCGTTGCGGCTGCCGACGACCAGCGCCGGCACCCCCAGCGGGGTTTCCGGGATCGGGCCGAAATGGCCGATCCGGTCGTTTCCGACGGTTTCTGCCGGGGCGACCAGCATCGCCGCGCGGATGCGCAGTTGCGGCCAGCGGGACAAAAGCCGCGCGATCAGCACCGCGCCCAGACTGTGGCCCACCAGAACGCAATCGGGATGGCGCAGGATCATGCCGGCCAGCTCGATCTCCCACACCGCGGGCGTGGGGTGGTGCGGGTCCGGCAGATCCACCACCGCGGCGCTCGGATCGGTCGCAGCCCACCAGTCCTGCCAGTGCGGCGCGGGCGAGCCGTCAAGGCCGGGAACGATCAGGGTTCTGGTCATCGCGTCTCTCCTCGCGGATTCGCTGAGGATAATCTAGCGGCTTTGTCGTCTTTTGGTGCGCCAAAGATCATGCATAAAAGAGAATATTATTCCCCATCAGCGATTGCGAGTATCGACCGGATAGGCGGTGGTGAACTTCATCCGCTCCATCGCGAAATGCGAGGTCACATTCTTGATCGGCACCGCATCGGTCAGGCGTTTGTAAAGCGTATCGAAGGCCGCCATGTCGGATACCGCGACGCGGAGCAGATAGTCCATCTCGCCCGCCATGCGATAGGTTTCCATGACCTCGGGCAGGGAATCCACCGCCTTGGCAAAAGCCTCGCGCCACTCGGCGGAATGGTCGGGCGCCTCGATCCCGACAAAGACGGTCAGCCCGAATCCCAGCCGTGCCGGATCGGCCAGGGCGACGCGCCCGGTCAGCACGCCCGACGCCTCCAGCTTCTGGATGCGTTTCCAGCAGGGGGTCTGCGACAGGCCCACCCGGTCGGCAATCTGCGCCACGGGAAGCGTCGCGTCCCGCATCAGTTCCGCGACGATCTTGCGGTCGATCAGGTCAAGGTCGTCCATGGTCAGCCCCTTCTTGTTCTCCGACAGGATGCCTAAAAAGAACGAAATGTCTAGTGAGTTTATCGTATATAGTGTTAAGATCGCTTCATCGCTCAAAAAACAGGGGTGTCAGCCAATCCCTTCGTTGATTCCCGAGGCGCGCCGCCGTAGGTCGAAAAGATGATTACACAGAAGATGAAATATGCGCTGAAGGCCTTGCTGGTGCTGGCCGACGAAGCCGCGAAGGACGCGCCCGAGCCCCTGACGATCGAGCAGATCGCCAAGCGCTCCGGCACGCCCAAACGGTTTCTGGAGCATATCCTGCTGGAGATCCGCAATGCGGGGGTCATCGCCTCGATCCGGGGGCGGTCGGGCGGCTACAGCCTGATCAAGAAGCCGTCCGAGGTGTCGATTTCGGAAATGCTGCGCCTGATCGACGGCCCCATCGCGCCGCTGCCCTGCCTGTCGCGCCGCGCCTATCAGCGCTGCGAGGATTGCACCGACGAAGCGACCTGCCGCATCCGCAAGGTCTTTGCCGAGGTGTTCTGGTCGTATCTGCTGATCATCGATTCGCTGACGCTGGAAGACATGCTGAAATCCACCGCGCTGGAACAGATCCTCTGATCCGCCGTCGCGGGTCCCGCCCGCCCGGCGGTCAGGCCAGCCGCAGCAGGGTAACGACCGTATCGCCGTATTTGCGCTGATCCAGCAGGTCGAACCCTTCGGGCGGGGCGGGGGCCTCGCCCTCCTCCCACACGATCATCGCATCCGGTGCCAGCCAGCCGCCGTCGCGGGCCGAGGCCAGCGCCGCCTCGCCCAGCCCCTGCCGATAGGGCGGGTCCAGAAAGACCAGCCCATAGCCCGGCCCGCGGTTCGGCCCCAGCCGCGTCGCATCGCGCCGCCAGACATCGGTTTCGCCCATGGCGCGCATCAGTTCGATGTTGCGCCGCAACAGGGCGCGCGCCGCCACCCCGTCGTCGACAAAGGCCACCCGCGCAGCCCCCCGGCTCAACGCCTCCAGCCCAAGGGCGCCGGTTCCGGCAAAGAGGTCCAGCACCCGCGCGCCGTCGACCGGATTGCCGTGGCCCCCGTTGATCAGCAGGTTGAAGATCGCCTCGCGCACCCGGTCCGAGGTCGGGCGCAGATGGGCCTTGGCATCGCCCTCGCCCACCGGGGCGAGGTGCAGCCCCCGTGCGCGCCCGCCGATAATCCTCATTTCATCAGGGCTTTCAGGTCGGTTGCCGGATCGGCGACCAGCGCGGGGTCGGCGCTCTTGCCGCTTTCGATCAGGCGCTTGCCCACCATATAGGCGCGCGGGTCGTTCATCGCATCCACCGCCAGCAGCCGGTCGCCGGCGTAATACCAGAAGCTGACGCCGCTGCCTTCGCCCGGCCGGGTGACGACCCGGTCATAGCCGGTGTTCAGCCCGGCGATCTGAAGCTTGCAGTCATACTGGTCGGACCAGAACCACGGGCGCGGAACATAGTCCTTTCCCGCCCCCATGATATTGGCGGCCACCAGTTCCGCCTGGTCGATGGCATTGCCGACCGATTCAAGCCGGACCTGCGCGCCGTTCAGCGGGAAGGACGCGCAATCGCCCGCCGCCCAGACATGGCCGGCCGATGTGCGGCCCTGCGCATCGGTGCGGATGCCGTTCTCGACGGCGATGCCGGCCGCTTCGGCCAGTGCGGCGCCCGGCGTGATGCCCACGCCCGCGACGACGAAATCCGCCGGAATCTCGCGTCCGTCCTTCAGGCGCACGCCGGTGACGCGACCCTCGCCCAGCAGGCGGTCCAGCGCCGTTTCCTCCATGATCACGGTGCCGCGCTGTCCGTGCAGGTCGCGGAAGAAGGTCGAGGTTTCGGGCGCCGCGACCCTTTGCAGGATGCGGGGCGCCATCTCGATCACCGTGACATCAAGGCGCAGCTTGCGCCCGACCGCCGCCGCCTCCAGGCCGATATAGCCGCCGCCGACCACGACCAGCCTGCGGCCGGGCTGGAACTCGGCGCGCATCGCATCGACATCGGCCAGCGTCCGCACGGTATAGACACCCGCCAGATCGCCGCCGATGGCGGCGGGCAGGCGCCGCGGGGCCGATCCAGTGGTCAGCGCCAGCTCGTCATAGGCGATGACCTCGGCCCCGACGGTGACGGTGCGCGCGGCGGTGTCGATGGCGGTGACGGGGGTGCCCAGCTTCAGCGCGACATTGCTTTCGGCCCAGAAATCCGGAGACCGCAGCCACAGCCGTTCCTCCTCCATCTCGCCCAGAAGATAGGCCTTGGACAGCGGCGGGCGCTGATAGGGCGGCGCGGGTTCCTCGCCGATCATCGTGATCTGGCCGTCGAATTTCAACGCGCGCAGCTTGGCCGCCAGCGCGGCCCCCGCCTGACCGGCCCCGACGATGACGACATGCGGCATGGTTTCCCCCCTTGGCTCTGTGACGGGGCGGAGCCTATAACCGCCGGTGACAGGAACGCAATCAAGAGGACGCGGCCCATGACCATCGCCCAAGGATCGAAACTGCCCGACGCGACAGTGCTGAGGATCGGCGCGAACGGCCCCGAGAAGGTTTCTCTGGCCGCCCTGACCGCGGGTCGCAAGGTCGTGATCTTCGGCCTGCCGGGGGCCTTTACCGGCACCTGCACCAGCGCGCATGTGCCCAGCTTCATCCGCACCAAGGCGGGGTTCGATGCCAAGGGCGTGGACGAGATCGTCTGCATCGCCGTCAACGACCCCTTCGTGATGAAGGCCTGGGGCGAATCCACCGGCGCCACGGCGGCGGGGCTGAGCTTTCTGGCCGATCCCGCGGCGGAGTTCACCAAGGCGATCGGCCTGACCTTCTCCAACCCCGCGGTCGGGTTTGCCGACCGGTCGAAACGCTATGCGCTTTATGCCGAGGACGGGGTGGTAAAGGTTCTTCACCTTGAGGAATCGCCGGGCGTCTGCGAGGTGTCGGGGGGCGAATCGCTGCTGGCCGCGATCTGAACAGGCGATACCCGCGCCAGGGCGCTGTGCGGCGGGCAAAGGAAAAGGCGGCGGGAAAGCCCGGCCGCCTTTTCGATTCAGTGGGATCTGGCCTCAGTTGATGGCGCCGCCGACGCTGACACCCACGCCGCCCACATTGCCCGAGACGCGGGGATAGACCGACGCGCCATGCGGGCCGATGCCGATCCCGATGCCCGGATGCGGGCCGCTTTGGCAGGCGGCCAGCGCCAGGATCAGGACGGCAAGGGCCAGGCGTGGCATGGCTTTCCCCTCAAAGCTTGGTCTGGACGCCCATCCGCGCCTCGCCCGAGATGGTCAGGCCCGGTTGCGGGGCCGGCGGCTGGGGGGCGCCATCGGCACCGCAGGCGGCCAGCGTGGCAAGGGCAATCAACGGGAAGAAAAGGCGCATCGGGTTTCCTTGATCATGACAAGACGGTCGCATCGGGGGCAGGGTGCCTCAGCCCAGGATACCTTTCCAGCGGGCGATCTGGGCGCGCACCTGCGCGGGCGAAGTTCCGCCATAGGACTGCCGGGAGTTCACGGAATTGTCGACCCCCAGCACCGAATACACATCCTGACGGATGCCGTCGTGAACCGACCGCATCTCGGTGATGGTCAGGTCAGGCAGGTCGCAGCCCTTTTTCTCGGCCAGGGCGACCAGCGTGCCGGTCACATGATGCGCCTCGCGGAAGGGCAGGCCCAGCTCCCGAACCAGCCAGTCTGCAAGGTCGGTCGCGGTGGAAAAGCCGCTGGCCGCGGCAGCGCGCAGGTTTTCGGTCATCGGCTGCATGTCGCCCACCATGCCCGTCATCGCCGCCAGCGCCAGCATCAGTGTGTCGGCGGCGTCGAAGACCTGTTCCTTGTCCTCCTGCATGTCCTTGGAATAGGTCAGCGGCAGGCCCTTCATCACCGTGAACAGGGCCACCGTCGCCCCAAGGATGCGCCCCAGTTTTGCCCGCAGCAGCTCGGCGGCATCGGGATTCTTCTTTTGCGGCATGATGGACGAGCCGGTGGTCCAGCGGTCGGACAGCCGCACGAAGCGGAACTGTGCGGACGACCAGATCACCAGTTCCTCCGCAAAGCGGCTGAGGTGCATCGCGCAGATGCTGCTGGCCGACAGGAATTCCAGCGCGAAGTCGCGGTCGGACACGGAATCGAGGCTGTTCGCCGTCGGCCGGTCAAAACCCAGTTCGGCCGCCGTCATGTGCCGGTCGATGGGGAAGGAGGTTCCGGCCAGCGCGGCGGCGCCAAGGGGGCATTCGTTCATCCGCGCCCGAGCATCGGCAAACCGGCTGCGGTCGCGGGCCAGCATTTCCACATAGGCCATCATGTGATGGCCCCATGTCACCGGCTGCGCGGTCTGCAGATGGGTGAACCCCGGCATCGCCATGTCGGCGCCCGCCTCGGCCTGCGCGACGAAGGCTTTCATCAGCGCGGTGATCCCGCCGATGGCCGCATCGCACTGGTCGCGCACCCACAGCCGGAAATCCACCGCCACCTGATCGTTGCGGCTGCGCGCCGTGTGCAGGCGCTTGCCGGCCTCGCCCACGATCTCGGTCAGGCGGGCCTCGACGTTCATGTGGATGTCCTCGCGATCCTCGCGGAACTCGAAACGGCCGCCCTCGATCTCTGACAAGACCGTGAGCAGCCCTTCCCGGATCGCCGCCGCATCGCTATCGCTAAGGATGCCTGTCGCCGCCAGCATCGCGGCATGGGCGCGGGAACCGGCGATGTCCTGTGCGTAAAGCCTTTTGTCGAACCCGATGGAGGCGTTGATCGCCGTCATGATCGCGTCGGGGCCTTCGGCAAAGCGCCCGCCCCACATGGCGTTGGCAGATGAGGTGCGGTCGGATGCGGTCATGGAGGGCCTGTATGAAGCTGCGGATGCGGATGCTGATGGCGGTCGTCTACACCGCCCTGTCCTTCGGCGCAAACCCGGCCATGGCCGAGGATGTGGCCGACCTGCGCGACGGCGACATGAAAAAGCTGGTGCTGCACGACACGCCGAAATCCGTGCCCGAGGCTGCGCTGCTGGATGGCGACGATGCGCCGCGCGCGCTTGGCGAATATCGCGGCCGCTGGGTCGTGCTGAACTTCTGGGCCACATGGTGCGCCCCCTGCCGCAAGGAGATGCCCTCGCTCGACCGGCTTCAGGCGGCGCTGCCCGGGGTTGCGGTGGTTCCCGTGGCCACCGGGCGCAATCCGGTGGACGGCATCCATCGCTTCTACGACGAGGCGGGGGTGACGAACCTGCCGGTGCTGCGCGACCCGACCTCGGCCTTCGGCCGGCAGATGGGGGTGCTGGCCCTGCCCGTCACCGTGATCGTCGATCCCGAGGGACGCGAGGTCGCCCGCCTGATCGGCGATGCCGATTGGGACAGCCCCTCGGCCCTGGCGGTGCTGAAGGCGCTGACGAAGGGGTGATGCCCTCCTCGCCGCGCCGGAAGGTGCGTTTTGGCGGCCGGCCGGCGCGCCGCAATGCCCGCGCCCCGTTCCGCCAACGGCGGGCGATCCACATGGGCAGGTCGGGCGGGGGCCCGTCGCGGGCCGCTCCCGAACCCCCTCCGGTCGCCGCGACGCAGCCTACCTTTTCGGCACCAGCAGCTTTGCGGGCCGCATGGCCTCGGCCTGTTTCATCAGCCCGAAGGTCTGGTTGACGTAGTTCACCACGCCCGAGATCTTTTCCATATAGGCCGCCAGTTCCGACGTCCGCTCGGCTTCGACCACCTGGATGGCGCGGTCCGGCCCCTCGGCCTCGAACTGGACATAGAACAGCGGGTCTCCCCGCTTCAGGATCAGGTCCTTCTCCGGCTCGTGCCATTCAAAGGCCCACATCAGCGGCCGCGGCCACAGGTTCAGCGGGAACCGCCCGCCAAAGATCGTGCCGGGCAGCGGTTGGCGGCGGTAATGGGCAAAGGCATCCAGCTGGGTGATATAGACCAGCTCGTCCGCGATGAAGCAGTAGGGCAGGTGCAACTGCACCGTCGGGCGGTCGGGAAAGCGCCATTCGCTTTCGTTCACCAGTGTCAGGATCTCGCTCAGCTTGCCCGAGCGCACGGGGCTGGCCGCACCCATCCGGTTGACCAGATGCGCCTTGCCCTTGTCGTCCCGACCAAAGCCGATATGCAGGTCGAAGGGGCATTTCACCATGAAATACCGGCTTTCCAGCTGAATCACCGCGGGGCAGCGGCTGGCCGATTTGGCATGTGTCCGGTTGGTCTGGCGCACCGACACACGTTCCGGCGCATCGTAAAGCACCGCCCCCTTGTCAGAGGCCAGAAACCAGCCCACGGTCACAGGGCCGGACCGCGGCCCATCTTCGGGCCGGTCATAAGTGATGTTGATCTGCACGTCCTGCGCCCCCGCGTTCTTTCCGGCAAGGTCCACCCGGCGCGAAGGGCTGTCAACCGTCCAGCGCGGCGCGCAATGCCGCAACCTCGGCCCTTGCGGTCCGCCGCGCCTCGGGCGGGGCGAAGCCGAACCAGGAAAGCCGGGCATCGGCCGCCACGGGGCGCGCGCAGGAGGCATGGATTTCGCGCAGCGGCAGATGGCGCAGGGCCGCGACCGTGGCGGCGGTCACACCCGATCCCGGCATGATGCCGATGCGGCCCGCCGCGCGCCGGAACAGACGGTCCAGCACCGCGACGCCCTCGGTCGCCTTGCGCGCCCCGCCCGAGGTCAGGATGCGGTCAAAGCCCAGGCCGACCGCGGTTTCCAGCGCCGCATCGAAATCCGGCACCAGATCGAAGGCCCGGTGCAGCGTGCGCCCCATGCCCTCGGACGCCTTGGCAAGCCGGGCCAGAACGGCCCCGTCCAGCGTTCCATCCGGCAACCCGGCGCCCAGCACCACCCCCGCCAGCCCGGCCTTGCGGGCACGGTCGATGTCACGCTCCATCACCGCCACCTCGGCCCGGGAGAAGGCGAAATCCCCCGCGCGCGGCCGGATCATCGCAAAGACCGGGACGCCGCAGCCCGCCGCGGCCCGCATGAACCCCTCGGACGGGGTCAGCCCGCCAAGGCCGAGCGCCGAGCAAAGCTCGATCCGCCCCGCGCCCCCGGCGACGGCTTCGTCCAGCCCGGCCATGTCATCCACGCAGATCTCGACCAGAACCTCAGCCAAAGGCTTCCTCCCCCGCCGCCGCGGCGCCGATCAGCCCCGGTTCGTCCCCTGCCCCCGCCGGGACCAGCAGGGGCACATCGCTTGCCCGCAGGATCATGCCGCGGACCACGCGGTCCAGCACCGCGACCAGACCCGGCGCGGTGGACAGGCCGCCCCCCACCGGCACCACCGAACAGCCGACCGTATTCACCACCATGGACAGCGGCGGGGCCAGCAGGTCCAGCCAGACATCCACCGTCCGCGCCGCCGCCTTGTCGCCCGCCGCCCAGGCCGCAAGGATGTCATGAGAGGAAAGCGCCCTGCCATTCAGATGCAGATGCAGTCTTTCGATGCCGCGCGCACCGCCCACGGTATCGACACAGCCCGATTGCCCGCAGCCGCAGGCGAAATGCGGAACCGGATGCCCGGCCGCGATCGTCTTCAGCACCGGCCCGTGCCCCCATTCGCCGGCATAACCGCCGGCGCCCGCCACCAGGCGCCCGTCCAGAACCAGCCCGCCGCCCACGCCGCTGCCAAGGATGACGCCAAAGACGTTGCGATGCCCCCGGCCGGCCCCCCATCGGGCCTCGGCCAGGGCGAAACAATCGGCGTCGTTCAGCACCAGCACCGGAACCTTCAGCGCGGCGCGCAGATCATCGGCCAGGGGGCGGCCGTTGATGCAGGGAATATTCGCGACCTTTGCGCGACCTGTGGCCGGATCGACAATGCCCGCGATGGACACCGCCACCGCTTGCGCCGCCCGCCCGCGCAGAAAGCGCGCCATGGCCCCGGCAAATTCGGCGAAATCGTCCAGCGGGGTTGCCGCCTCGCCCAGCGGTTCGACCATCCCGTTCCGCGCCACGCCCGCCTTGATCCGCGATGCGCCGATATCGAATGCCACGATCATGCCGTCGTCCCCTCTGGCCCGCCCGCGCCCTCATAACATGCAGGCCGCGGGTTGACAGAGGGCACCGCGCGGCCCATCACCGCGCAACGCTGAAAATCTGGAGAGTGCCCATGTCCGATGACCGACTCATCGTCGCCCTTGACGTGCCCAATGTGGTGCAGGGGCTGGATCTCGTGCAGCGCATCGGCGATGCGGCGGGGTTCTACAAGATCGGCCTCGGGATGCTGACCGGCGGCGGCCTGGCGCTGGCGAACGAGCTGAAGCATGAACAGGGCAAGCGTGTCTTTCTGGACATGAAGCTGTTCGACATCGGCGCGACGGTCGAGGCCGCCGTGCGCGGCATCGCGCAGCACGGGCTCGACTTCCTGACGGTCCACGGCGATCCGCAGGTGGTCCGCGCCGCGATGCAGGGCAGGGGGGGAACAGATCTGAAGATCCTGGCGGTCACGGTTCTGACCTCGCTCGACCGGGCGGATCTGGATGCGAACATGATCCGGCCGGGCGATCTGTCGGAAATCGCGGTCGAACGCGCCGCGCGTGCGTTCGAGGCGGGTGCGGATGGCGTGATCACCTCGCCGCGCGAGGCGGCGGCGATCCGCGCCCTGCCGGGGGCGGCGGGGCGGTTGATCGTGACACCGGGCGTCCGGCCGGCAGGGGCGGAAAAGGGCGACCAGAAGCGCGTGGAAACACCCGCCCAGGCGGTGGATGCCGGGGCGGATCATATCGTCGTCGGCCGCCCGATCTGGCAGGCCACCGATCCCGCGGCCGCCGCGCGGGCAATTGCCGCTGAACTGCCCCGGTGAAAAACGGGCGGCCCCGAAGGGCCGCCCGCCGAATGCCTTTTGGCAGTCGCCTGATCTTTCGCCTTGCCCTTACGGGTTGGTGGCGGGCGGCGTCGGCGTTGCCGCATCCGGCGCAACCCCCGGTGCAGGCGCGGTCGCATCCGACGTTACGGCCGGGGCCGTGGCGTCGGGTGCGATCTGTGTATCGGGCGTCACCGACGGCGCGGGTGCCACATTCTCGACCGCGGGCGGCGCGGCGGAATTGGTTGCAGCGGGGCGGTCGGAAACCACGAAATACAGCGCCGCCGCGATCGCCAGAACGATCACGACCAATAGCGCCATGCCACCCGTCGACCGCTCGGAGCGGATCTCGGTGTTGTAGACAGGCCGGCCGTTTTCGGCGAGAGGGCGGCCCGTCGCATCGGTGCGATAGTCGGTCATCTGATATGCTCCTCTTCAGTCTGTGGCGGGGAAACGCAGGGACAGCCGCCCCGGTTCCCGACCCTGAAGAAACGCATGTCGGACCGGCGGCGATCCGCCCGCGCCCGGCCCGGGCGATCATGCCTTGCGGATCGTGTCGCCGGGCTGAAGGATCGGCGTCATCTCGACCACCTCGCCGCCGACCACGCCGCCCGGCCGCTTGCCTGAAACGATCTCGGCCGCGCAACGCCCGATCTCCAGCCGGCAGGCATCCATCGTCGCCAGCCGCCGGGGCAGGCCGTCCAGCAGGTCGACATTGTTGAACCCCGCCAGCCCGATCTGCCCGGGCACGTCGATTCCGCGCCCGATGCAGTAAAGCAACCCCCCGGCGCCGATCATGTCGTTGGAATAATACAGGAAGTCGAGATCGGGCGTGCGGGTCAGCACCGCCTCGGTCATCTCGCGTCCTTTCAGAAGCGCCGAGCCGCCCGAATAGAACTCGCGGTCGACCAGCGACAGGCCGGCCTTGCTCAGCGCCTCTTCAAAGCCCTCCAGGCGTTTTCGGGCCCGATGGTCATAGGGCATCATCGTGCCCAGAAAGGCGATGCGGCGATAGCCTGCGGCGATGATCGCTTCGGCCATCTGCCGGCCCGCGCGGCGGTGCGAGATGCCGACGGCGGAATCGACCGGCTGTCCGTCGACATCCATGATCTCGACCACCGGCACGCCCGCCTGCGTCAGCATCGCGACCGACGCCTCGGTATGTTCCAGCCCGGCCAGGATCACGCCCGAAGGCCGCCAGGACAGCATTTCATACAGCACTGCCTCTTCCCGGTCGGGCTGATAGTTGGTGACGCCGACCACGGGTTGCAGCCCGGTATCCTCCAGCACCTCGGAGATGCCGGTCAGCACCTCGGGGAAGACCATGTTCGACAGCGAGGGGATGATGACCCCCACCAGATTGACCCTCTGGCTGGCCAGCGCGCCCGCGATCTTGTTCGGCACATAACCCAGGCTGCGCGCGGCTTGCAGCACCCGCTCGCGGGTGGAATCGGACACGTCGCCCCGGTTGCGCAGCACGCGGCTGACCGTCATCTCGCTGACGCCGGACGCTTCGGAGACATCGCGAAGCGTCAGCGGGCGGCGCGGATCGGGCGGGGGCAGTCTGGTCACGGGACAGGTCTCTCCTGACGGAATATGCATCCTTGTTAGCGCCAATACTCGCTGTTGTCCAAGCCTGCGAAATGCGCTATGTTACCGCTAACGGTCCTGCGGGGCCGCCTTGCCCCCGCGCCATGCGCAGGGGGCCGAAAAGGGGGGCGGTGGGCCAAATTCGCCCCCCTTTTCGCTTCCGGGCACATCTCCCTTGGTGGCTCGGCGGCGATGTTGCGCAAAGCTCGCCTGCAAACCCTGTCACCCGGTGAAGAGACGGTTGCCATCTCGCGGTCATTTGTGCATGAGGAGGGCGGGACCTCGTGGCTCAACTGGATAGAGCAGCCCCCTCCTAAGGGGCAGGTTGGTGGTTCGAATCCACTCGGGGTCACCACCACTCTCAATCACCTGCGCGCGCCCGGCCTGTCCCCTCGCCGGGACGGCCTGTCCCGGATTCCGCCAAAGCCGGGGCGATGTGCCGCGCCCCGTTTTCCCTCAAAGCTCCAGCAGACGGTCGCCCGCGGCGTCTTTCACCCGTGTGGGCAGGCCCATGCCGTTCAGAAGCTTCAGGAACGGCTTGGGGTCCAGTTCCTCGACATTGGCCATATGGCCCACGTCCCACGTCCCGTTCGCGACCAGGATCGCGGCAGCCACCGGGGGAACCCCGGCGGTATAGCTGATACCCTGCGCGCCGGTTTCGGCATAGGCCTCGGCATGGTCGGAGATGTTGTAGATGAACACCCTGGCAGGTTCGCCGCCCTTGGTGCCCTTGACCAGATCGCCGATGCAGGTCTTGCCGGTATAGGTCGGCGCCAGGCTGGCGGGATCGGGCAGCACCGCCTTGACAACCTTCAGCGGGATCACCTCGACCCCCTCGGCGGTTTTCACCGGCTGTTCCGACAAAAGGCCAAGGTTCTTCAGCACGGTGAACACGTTGATGTAGTGATCGCCGAACCCCATCCAGAACCGCACATCCGCCTGCGGGTATCGGGCCGACAGGCTGTGGACCTCGTCATGGCCGGTCAGATAGGTCTTCTGTTCGCCCACCACCGGCAGGTCCCAGATCTTGCCGACCTCGAACATGGCATTCGACTGCCATCCGCCGTTCTGCCAGCTATAGACGGTGCCGGTGAATTCGCGGAAATTGATCTCGGGGTCGAAGTTCGTCGCGAAATAGCGCCCGTGCGACCCGGCATTGATGTCGATGATGTCGATGGAACTGATGGTATCCAGATAGTCGTCCTCGGCCAGCCGCGCCCAGGCGTTCACCACGCCGGGGTCGAAGCCCACGCCCAGAATCGTCGTCACGCCCGCCTTGGCCGCCGCCTCGCGCCGCTGCCATTCGTAATTGCCATACCAGGGCGGCGTCTCGCAGATCTTCGCCGGATCCTCGTGGATCGCGGTGTCCATATAGGCGGCGCCCGTCTCGATACAGGCGGCCAGCACCGTCATGTTGACGAAGGACGAACCGACGTTGATCACGATCTGCGCGCCGGTCTGCCGGATCAGCGCCGCCACCGCCGCGCTGTCCATCGCATCGACGGCATGGGCCGCGAACACGCCGGGCTGCTTCATCGACCCCTTTTCGCGGACCGAGGCGATGATGCCTTCGCATTTCGCAACCGTGCGGCTGGCAATGTGCAGGTCGCCCAGCACATCATTGTTCTGCGCCGCCTTGTGGGCCACGACCTGCGCGACGCCACCGGCGCCGATGATCAGCACATTCCGTTTCACTTCGAACCGTCTCCTTCAAGGACAGAGGGAAGCGGGGGCCTTTATCCAAGGCTCCCTTCATAATCGGCATAGCCGAATTCGCGGGCCAGGGTGATGGTTCCGTCCAACTCGCGCAGCGCGATCGACGGCATCTTGACCCCGTTGAACCAGTTCTTCTTGACCATCGTATAGCCGGCGGCATCGGCGATCGACAGCCGGTCGCCCACGTTCAGGGCGGCGGGAAAGCCGAACTCGCCAAAGATGTCGCCCGCCAGACAGGACTTGCCGCAGATCTGATAGGAATGATCGCCCGCCGTCTCCATCCGCGCGGGCTGGCGATAGATCAGCAGGTCCAGCATATGCGCCTCGACGCTGGCATCGACGATGGCCAGATCCTTGCCGTTGTTCAGGATGTCCAGCACCGTGACCTCCAGCGTCGCCGCGCCGGTGATCGCCGCCTCGCCCGGTTCCAGATAGACCTGCACGCCAAAGCGGTCGGAGAACCGCCGCAGCCGCTCGGCCAGGGCATCGACCGGATAGCCCTCGCCGGTGAAGTGGATGCCGCCGCCCAGCGACACCCAGCTCAACCGCTCAAGGAACGCCCCGAACTCTTCCTCGATCCGGGTCAGTTGCCGGTCGAACAGGGCGAAATCGGCGTTCTCGCAGTTATAGTGGATCATCACGCCGCTGATCCGGTCGCCGACCGCCATCAGCTTTTGCAGATCCCATTCCCCCAGACGGGAAAACGGCCGCGCCGGATCGGCCAGATCGAACCCGCTGGTCGAAAACCGCGGGTTCAGCCGCAACCCGCGCGCGATCCCGGCCGACTGGTTGTCGAACCGGTCCAGCTGACCAATCGAATTGAAGATGATCTTGTCGGCATATCCCACCGCCTCGGCGATCTCGTGATCGCTCCACGCCACCGAATAGGCGTGCGTTTCCTTGCCGAATTTCTCGCGCCCCAGCCGCAGTTCATACAGGCTGGAGGAGGTCGTGCCATCCATATGCTGCCGCATCTGGTCGAACACCGGCCATGTGGCGAAACATTTCAGCGCCAGCAGCACCTTCGCCCCCGACCCCTGCCGCAGACGATCCATGACCTCCATGTTCCGCGCCAGTTTGGCGCGGTCGATCAGATAGAAAGGCGTCTGGATCATCGTGATTCCCCAAGGAAAACGGCGAAGCCGGGGATATAGGACCCCCGCCCCCCTGCCGCAAGCCGTTAGGGCACAGGCAGATGACCGCAGGATGACAGCCTACCGTGCCGCCTTCCCGCATCCCCCCTTTCCCTTTGGAAAATACTCCACGGGGGTCGTCCATTGGATTCGCCATTGGTTCAAGAACCAATGGACGACGGGGTGTGAAACCCCCGCTGCGCCGCCGGCCCTCAGACCATGCGGATCACATCCTTGCCCACGGCCAGCACATAGCCGCGCCGGGCGATGGTCTTGACCAGCAGCTCGCTGACCAACTGGTTGCCCAGGGCATCGCGCAGGCGTTTCACCCGCGTGGCCCCCGCGGCCTCGTCGCAATCGGCCTCGTTCCGGCCGGAAATCACCGCCTCGATCTGGGCGCCGGTCATCACCTCGTCATCCATCCGCGCCTCGGCCAGCACCGACAGGGTTTCCAGCGCGGCTTCGGTCAGGGTGAATTCCATGTCATTGATATAGACCGCCCGCCCCTCGCGGCTGATCATCAGGCTGGCCACCTGGATGCCCGATCGCTGGATCGCCGACATCCGCCGGTTCAGCGCGACGATCGTCACCAGAAACACCAAAGCCGCCAGCAGCAGCGCCGAGGAAAACACCAGCAGCACGAAGATCACCATGCGATAGCTGGCCAGCACCTCGGAAAAGGTGGTGCCCGATTGCGCCAGGATCTCCAGCAGCTTGACCTCGCCCATGGTGCGCAGGTCGTCGTTTTCCACGAACAGCCGCTCGACCCGCGCGTTGAAGGCATTGGCGTCGGGCAGGTTCAGGAACAGGAACACCGCCGCCGCCAGCAGGATCAGCACGATGGCGCCGATGCCGAAGGCGACGACCCTGTTGCCGGATTTCAGCGTCTCAGTAACGGAGGAAGTTGGGTCCGGCACTCGCCCTCCTTTCCTCCAGCCCCTCGGGGCCGAAGGTGGACAACACGTTCAACAACTGCCACCCGCCGGATTGAAGCCGGGGGCGAAGCTCCTTCTCCGCGGCCTTGCGGTCGCAGGGATTGTCGGCGATCTGCGCCACGCCATAGTGCAGCCGCAGGGGGTTGTCCTGCTTGGCCTTGTAATCGGCGTAACAATCGGCCGCCGCCGGCCCGGCAATCAGCGCCAGAAACAGGGCAGCCGCAAGGGGCAGGCGGGGCATGGGCGCACTCCTTGGCAAAGTCCTGCCCACATTGGCCGGGCGGGGCGGGTTATTCAATAACCTGCGGGTCCGCGCCGGGTTTTTGCCCGCTGCTATCCCATATCAAGGCGGCGATATTGCCTGTCCCGCCGGGCCGGGGGCAGCCTTGGGGCATCAGGAACCCGGCGCTGCCCAGGCGCCATGACAGGAGGCGAAGATGCCCGCACCCACCCCCGCCCTTGCGCTGGCCAACAGCGCGACTGTGACGCCCGCGCTGCCGCGCCCCCGCGGCCGCGCCCTGCCGCGGCTGATCGCGACGCTGGCCGCCGGGGCGACGGCGCTGACGCTGATCGCCACCGCCCCGACTCCGGCGCGGGCGGACAGCGGCGACGACATGCTGCGCGCGCTGATCGCTCTTGGCGCCATCGGCGTGCTGGCGCACGAACTGAACCGTGACGACCGCGCGCCCCGCTATCGCCGCGCCCCCCCGCCCCCGCAATGGCGCCCGGCCCCGCGGGAATGGCGCCCCGCGCCGCCCCCGCCGC